>JAFWHD010000040.1 GCA_017512085.1 Candidatus Saccharimonadota bacterium | reverse complement strand
GTGGGGTTTCCTACCAGGCGCACTATATAATACTAGCACTTCCACTAAGGTCATGAACACTAACTACCAACCATCTCCTATCGCTACTACTCCTACCACGATAGATGTAACGAATAGCCCCACTACTGGCGAAAACTACACTCTAGCCTTAGCGGCGAGAGTGAGTAGTAATATGTCATTAGATTCCTACGGACAAACATTTGTCCTAGCAGCTACTGGCAACGGTTACGACTACCACATCGGCTACACGGACGACGCTACTACCATCCCAGCAGACCAATACGAGGCTGGTGCTTCTAGTAATACCGTCACTCTTTCTAATACCAGACCTACGAAAGACGGCTTCGTCTTCCAGGGCTGGTGTAGCCAGGCTACCACGGTAAATCCAAGTACTTTCGTTACTACTTGTCCTAATGGAGCTACTGTTTATCAACCAGGCGCCACCATCACTCTAGATAGCACTACTGGCAATAATATAAATCTCCACGCGATATGGGCAAAGGGTTACGATAATTTCGCTGCCGCCTTCGCCGCCGCAGGGAAGAGTCAATCCGGTGGCTACTATCAAATGCAAGATATGACGAGCGCCATTTGTGATAGTGTCGTCATCGGTAGCCCCTACGTCGTTGCAGATATTACGAAGAATACCCTCATCGATACTAGGAATAATAAAACCTACTTAGTCGCCAAATATGCAGACGGTCACTGCTGGATGCGTGAGAACCTAAACTATGTCTTCACGGCCGGAGGCACCGTAGTAGCTTACAACTTCCAAACTGGCCAGACCTTTAATTATACCACCACTTATGCCACCCAGACCGCTACTGGTACAGCTTGGGCCCAGGATGCTAGTGATGGTACTCGTTCCTTCCAACAGAACAAAGATAATTGTATCGGTGGCACAGACATTAATACTTCCGGCGGTACAGGTGCTACTTGTGATGCCAATAAACCTTATGAGAGAATTGGCGTATTATATAACTGGGCCGCTGCCACCGCACAGACTGGTGCACAAGCCGCCGCGGCAGGCTCCAGTGGTGAGCAAGTAATCCCGACTTCCATCTGCCCGAAAGGCTGGAGACTCCCTGCAAATTCTGGCGATTACTCTTTCAGCACTTTAATGGGTAGTTATGGCTTACCTACTACTAACCAAGGTAGTTTGACTTCAGCAAATAATTATTCTGGCCAATTACAGAACCCACTGAACTTCAATCGCCCCGGCCACTACTACTGGAGTAACGGCGCGCTGTACGGCAGGGGCACGTATGGCTACTTTTGGTCCTCTGTGGGCTATAGTTCCACCTACGCGCACGGCCTCAGCTTCGGCTCCAGCGGCTTCTACCCGCAGGATGGTAACGGCAAGGGCAACGGCTTTTCAGTCCGTTGTGTGGCGGTCTAGCCCCTAGTACCCTCTGGCCTATTCAAGGAAGGGCGGCCTGATAAGTCTCCCTGCGAGCGCCCCAGAGGGCGCTCCAGAGAGACAGGGCCGACCTTCCAAAAAACCCTGTGGAAAACTTTTCCCCAGCCAAACCGCAACCAACCAGACCAAAACCGATCAGATAAAACCAGCCAGATAGAAACGGTAGGAAAAAATAAAATAAAAACTCTCACCACCAGGAAAGAACAAAATGAAAAAAGCAAAACCCGAACAAACCGAACAACCCGAACAACTAGCGTTGCTCGATACTCCAGAACCTCCCGCCGAACCTCCTCGGTTTCAATCGGGCCATATAGACATCACTATTCCTCTCGTAAAAAATCCCGTCTTCATCACAAAGACCGATCCCAACACTCGTAAACCTATCAAAGTCATGAAGGCTCGCTCCGTCCCCAGGAGCAAAAAATACGAAAAAGGCTTCGTCCAACCGGGCTACCAATGTAAGGAGGAATATTTTTATATCAAAGCCAGAATCTATGAACTCCAAAAACGAAATCCCGAAAATCTCTATGCTATGTTTTCTTCCGTTGACACGAAAAAAGATGGCACGAAAATTTTTTGGTGGAAATTTATCGGCACCGATGTCCTGAAATATAAATACTATTATCGTGCCAAAATCCTGCAAACCAAACCCGTAAAAACCCTGGATGACAAAGACAAGATTTTTCACTCAAATGATGGCATCGCCAGCGTCAATAGTATTGACTGGCTCCGTGATAAATTCCACACCATCGGCATAGAGTCATCCTATGTCGGTCTCTTCATCGTTGAGTTTCGCACCGACCGTCGCTTCACCGAGGACGAGCTGATGAATTATCGTAATTATCACGGCAACATCATCAAGAAATTCCGCGAACTAAATCAACCAAAGAATATAGACGTTGATTATAAGATTGCTCTCACGAAACTTGACGAGCATATTAACATTATGATTAATCATGTGAGGAATAGGGAAGAATACGAATTGCGTCTCCTTCCGCGACTTGCCCATGAGCTTCGCGCTGAGTATCACTATTATTGTAATGGTAAGAAAGACCGCATTACTTGGCAGACTCACTCCACTGTCATCCTTGACGAGATGGAAGTCGGTCTCCAGGCCATCGTTGAACATCACCAAAATCTCGGCCGCACCGCTCTTCGTGCTCAGGAGCAGATTAATACCATGCGTCCCAGCCTCCTCACGAAAAAAGATATTGATAAAATGAACGCCGAAATCAAACAAACCATTAACGCACACCAATAAAATGTTAAAACACAAATATCAGTGGGCAGACGAAAAACGCGCCAAGCATCTAGCGTATAATAAAATCCCCACCATCCCAGAGCATCCACCCGTCCCCGACCTTGAGTGGCTCGAGGATCGTCTCTTAGAATCGTATTACGAAGCCCGTAAAAACAAACGTCATACCGTTGATGAACAAAAATTTGAAGAAAACTATCTCCGGAACATCATTGATCTCGCCCACGACCTCTACGAGGGGACTTATGAGATTGGTCGTAGCATCGCCTTTGTCGTCAATAAACCAGTGGATAGGGAAATATTTGCCGCCGAGTTTCGCGACCGCATAGTCCATCATTTTCTCGTCTTTCTCATCGGCAAATGGTGGGATAATCGTTTCATCACCAATTCCTTTTCCTGTCGCGTCGGGCGCGGTACCGATTACGCTCAGCGCGCCCTCCTTCACGACATCCGCAGCCAAATCGCCGAGACGGGCAGGGCCGTCATCGTGAAGCTAGATATCCAGGGTTATTTCATGCACATCGGCAAACGCATTCTCTATCGTCGAGTCGCGTGGGGACTGGAGCAAGAATTTGGTCCTGACGACTGGCTCTGTCGACTGGGGAAGTATATTAGCCGCAAAATCATCTACGATTGTCCCCAGAAGCACTGTGCTATAAAAGGCACATGGGAAGACTGGAAAAAAATTCCTCGCGACAAAAGCCTTTTCTATCAGCCCGACTGGCGCGGTCTCCCCATCGGCAATCTCTCTTCGCAGTTATTTGCCAATATCTATATGGACTTATTTGATAGATTTGTCAAATACACCCTGAAGCTAAAACACTATGGTCGCTATGTGGATGATTTTTATTTCGTCATCGCTCCCCACGAAGTCAATTATTTCGTGAAACTCCTGGACTGCTCCATTGAACCGTTTCTCACCGGCATGGGGCTGACACTCCACCCAAAGAAACGCTACATTCAGGACTCGCGTCACGCAGTCCTCTTCGTCGGTCAGTATATCAGTGCCGACTTCCAACAGCCGAGTCCCCGTAATCGTCGCAATTTCAACGAAAATTTTGCCAAATTCGTGAAAGATCAATACTCTGAGCACGCCCTGTCCAGCTCCATCGGCAATTTAAAAAAATACCCGAAATTTCTCCGCCGGACTTTTCGCCACTATGGCCAAGTGTATCAGTGGTAATGGGGGAAGAGGGTTCTAGGGGCTAGACCGCCACACAACGGACTGAAAAGCCGTTGCCCTTGTTGTTACCATTCTGCGGGTTGAAGTTGCTGGAGTTGAAGTTGAGGTTGTGCGCGTTGGTGGAACTATAGCCCACAGAGGACCAAAAGTTGCCATTCGTGCCCCTGTTGTTCAGCGCGCCGTTACTCCAGTTGTAGTTGCCGGGGCGATCCCTGGCAACGCTGGGTGATAAGTGGGCTGAGCGGGACCACGGCCAAACGAGTACGAACTACCGAACTGCTCCGACTGACCCGGCAAAGAAATAATAACAAATATTCTGGCGTATGGAAAATAGAGAAAATCATTTGTGGACACTTAACTGCTACATCGGCCCACATACCGCATCATCCTTGAAATGAAAAATTCATCCAAGATTTTCTCTTGTACCCTCCACACCTTATCAAAAGTTAGTAACTTGTAAAGATTCTATCTTTCTTTACGATGACCTCGGCTCTTAACGCCATCCTTTTGTTTTTTTGTAAGGCCCCCCATATCATTATTATACCCAGGTAGTCCAGGACTCACCTATTTTACCCTCTTGAATTTTTTCCCATTTAGGTATATATTATATAGTAAATATATTAAGCGAGGTGAATTATGCCAGAAGTAAAACCGACAGAGGTGGAAAGCAAAGCAAGTATCAAGGTCGTAGGTGTAGGTGGCGCCGGTGGCTCCGCCGTGGAGCGGATGAAGGAAGTAGGCCTCACTGGTGTTGAGTTCGTAGCGATAAATACCGACGCCCAGGCTCTCCATCATAATCCCGCCGACGTAAAGGTCCACATCGGTAAGGGCCTCGGTGCCGGTGGCGATCCAGAGAAGGGAAAAGAAGCCGCCGAGGAAGGCCGCGAAGCTATCGGCAAGGCTTTGGACGGTGCCGATATGATTTTCGTTACACTCGGTGCAGGTGGCGGTACTGGTTCTGGCGCTGGGCCGATTGTTGCCGAGGAAGCTCGCAAGCGTGACATCCTCACCGTCGGCGTTACCACGAGACCATTCACCTTTGAGGGTGCCCGTAGGAAGGCAAATGCCGACGTCGCCATTGACAAGCTATCCCGTCAGGTTGACGCCCTTATCACCATCCCGAATGACCGTCTCCTCCAGACCATTGATCCTCGCACTCCACTCCTTGAGACCTTTAAGATTGCTGATGATGTCCTACGTCAGGGTGTTCAGGGCATCTCTGAGCTTATCACCGAGCACTCCCTGATTAATCTAGACTTCGCCGATGTGAAATCCATCATGAAAAATGCCGGTTCCGCTCTCATGGGTATCGGTCGTGCCTCTGGTGAGAATCGCGCTGTCATCGCTGCTGGTCAGGCAGTAGAATCGCCTCTCATTGAGGTAAAGATCGAGGGCGCTCGTGGCGTTCTCTTCTCCGTAGCTGGTGGCTACGATATGTCTATGAGTGAGGTCCAGGAGGCCGCCGAGGTCATCACTGGTGCTGTCTCTCCCGATGCGAATATCATCTTTGGTGCCTCTATCCGTCCCGACCTTGAGGATGAGATTGTCGTTACGGTCGTGGCGACTGGTTTTGACGCCGAGTATTTTACCGATGATTACACCAGGCCTGAGGATGTCCAGCCCACCCCCGAGCCTATCCCAGAGATGCCTACATCCAGCACGAAAGATTTCACTGCTCCTACCAAGTCCAATATGTGGGATAGCATAAAGAGCGAGCCCGCTCCCGAGCCACTTCCCACCGAGGATGATGATTTAGACATCCCACCTTCTCTCCGTGAGCGCCTAAAGAAGCGAAAGAAATAGATGGATTCAAATTTCCATATTAGTGATAGTAGAGTATTAGAAAGTCGCGAGACCGTGGATGGTACCATGATTCGCCGCCGCCGCGAATCACCGAGCGGTCATCGTTTCACCACTTACGAGCGTATCGAGCTCCCACCCCTCACCGTTGTGAAGCGCAGCGGTAATAAAGAAATCTACGACCGTGATAAGCTCCTCATGGCTGTCAGTCGCAGTGTCGGTAAATTTTTCAATTCCGAGCTAGAAGTAAAAGATGTCGTAGATAGAGCATCGGAGATTCTTTATTCTCATGGTACTCCCGAGATTACCAGTCGCCAAATCGGCGAGGCTGTCCTTGAGGTTCTCGGTGAAGTAAATGAGGTCGCCTATGTCCGTTTTGCTAGCGTTTTTCGTGAGTTTAAGACCTTGGAAGATTTTGAAAGAATCCTCAAAGAACAAAAGAAAAGGAAAAAATAATGCGAGTAGTATGTGTTTATCGGGAAGGAGAAGATTACACGAGGACGGTTACGGACTGGCTTGAAGATTTTTATCGTCGCACCGGACACGAAATAGAGACCTTAGATCCAGACCGTGACTCCAAGTTTTGCGAAGCCTACGGTATCGTAGAGTACCCGACCATCATCGCTATCAGCGACCAGGGCCAAGTCCGCGCCTTCTGGCCCGGCCGCAACCTACCGATGTTCAACGAAGTATTATATTATATTTCATAAATATGATATAATATAGTAATGAAATATAGAGCTGGAGAGCGCCGCCCAGCGGCAGTTTATGAGAAAGCCATCGCCGACTGGTGGAAGAAAAATCATACTTTTGAGCAATCGGTCGAGCAACGACCTATTGACCATTCTTACGTTTTTTATGACGGTCCTCCGTTCATTACTGGTATGCCACACCATGGCACGCTACTAAGTAGTATTGTTAAGGACGCTGTTCCTCGCTTTTGGACCATGCGTGGTTATCACGTGGAGCGTCGCTGGGGCTGGGATTGTCACGGTCTCCCCGCAGAGAATTTCGTTGAGAAACAATTAGGTATCACCGATCGTCGTGACATCGGCACCAAATGGTCCCTGGAGGATTATATCGTGAAAGCTCGCGACTCCATGGTCGCCAACTCCGAGACTTGGGGCGCTACCATTGACCGCATCGGTCGCTGGGTTGATTTCGCCCACCCCTACCGGACTATGAATCGTGATTACATGGAGAGTGTCTGGTGGGCCTTTAAGAGTCTCTACGAGGCCGGGAAAATCTACGAAGGTCGCAAAGTCCTCATGTACGATACGAAATTCGCCACTCCCGTCAGCAAGGCCGAGGTCACCATGGACAACGACGCTTACCAGACCGTCACCGATCCCAGCGCCTATGTGAAGTTTGAGCTAATTGATGACGATTTGGAAGATACTATTTCGAAACATGCACTCGGCACCGTCAGTCATTTTGACAACAGTCACGGACGAGAATCCGGTACTGAAATACCGGGGCGAGTTCGACTGACCTGTTGTCAAAATGACGATCGCGAGCCGAGTGCGTTGAGGAATAGTAATTCCAAATCATCTATATATCTATTAGCTTGGACCACGACTCCTTGGACTCTCCTCGCAAATCGCGCCCTGGCAGTTAATAAAGATATTGATTATGTAAAAGTAAAAGTAGGCGATGATTATTTTATTGTTGCGAAATCTCGTCTTGGACATATTCTCGGTGATACAACGACCGAAGTTGTCGAAACTATGAAAGGCGCTGATCTCGCCGGACTAAAATACAAATCCCTAGATGGGACGATTTGTAGCGTTTTCACCGCCGATTTTGTCGGCGCCGAGGAAGGCACGGGTATCGTCCATATCGCTCCTGCTTATGGCGAAGACGACTATGAATTGTTCAAGGCCCACGAGGGCGAAATTGGTTTTGTTGATACCCTTGATGAGAACGGTTATTATATTGACAAGTATGCCGACATCCTCCATTCGCTCGGCGTCCGTGATACCGATGATGCTGGCATCCAGATTTGGGATGGCAATAAATTCATCGCAAAAGTCCTAGAGGCAGAAGGTATTATATATAAGATTGAATACATTCAGCACGAATATCCATTTAATCCTCGCAGCAAGACTCGCATCATGTATCGCGCTTTTCCTTCCTGGTTCTTTGACATCCAGGGGCAGAAAGAAATGATGTTAGAACAGAACGAGAATATAAATTGGTTCCCAGACTATCTCAAACACGGTCGCTTCGCAAAAAATATAGAGGCCGCCCCAGACTGGAATCTTTCTCGTGACCGTTTCTGGGCCACCGCCATGCCGGTTTGGAAGTCCAAAGAGGGCACTGTTGTCGTCATCGGCTCCTACGAGGAACTAGAACGATATTCCGGCAAGAAACTCGACGACTACCATCGCCCTTGGGTAGATGAGATTGAATTTGATGCCTATGTTGACGAGCGTGGTCAGGCGATGCCTATGGATGGTGGGTTGGAAGCGGGTGTTACGTGCGCTGCGGGACATAAGGACTTGGCCAGAGCGGCCCGGAGCGTGCCCGAAGGGCACGCAACACCCACTTCCAACCCCCATCTCCAAAAAGAGCATTTTACCCGCATTGAAAAAGTATTAGACTGCTGGTTTGAGTCGGGTTCCATGCCCTTCGCCCAGCTTCATTACCCCTTTGAAAACAAAGAAAAATTTGAACGAAATTACCCCGCTGATTTCATCGTAGAGTATGTCGGTCAGGTCCGCGCTTGGTTTTATTATGTCCACGCGGTAAATACCGCTCTCGCCGAGGTCGGCGCCTTTGGCGATACTGTAAAGCAGGCTTCGCATAAAAACGCTTTCAAGAATGTTATTACCACCGGCACCCTGGCAGGGAACGATGGTCGCAAAATGAGCAAATCTCTCGGTAATTTCACCGATCCTAATATTCTCATGGACACCTATTCTGCTGACGCACTCCGCTTCCTCCTCATGTCCAGCCCCGTTTGTTCTGGTGAAGACTTCGCCCTCCTTGACAAGGACGTTTCTGATGTTCATCGCAAGCTCTCTATGATTTGGAATGTGTATGATTTCTTTACTACCTACGCCGAGGTAGAAGGCCTAGACCTCGAGCCGAGCCCGTTGCAAAAAAATATTTCCAATCCGTTAGATGCTTGGATTATTAGCCGTCTTTATCAACTCCGAAACGACATTACGGAGAATATGGAGCAATACAATCTCCCTGATGCTTTGAATGGCGTCTTACCATTTATTGACGATCTATCAAACTGGTTTGTCCGCCGCTCTCGTCGTCGCTTCTCAAAGAATGATGACTCCGCCGATAAACTCTCCGCCTTTGCCACCCTCCAGTATGTCCTCATTTATCTCTCCTATCTTCTCGCCCCCTTCACTCCATTTCTCGCTGAGGAACTCTATCAAAAAATGACTGGCTCCGACGACTCTGTCCATCTCCTTGACTGGCCCGAGCCGGGGCGGATAAACACGGAGATTTTAGACACCATGTCTCGCACTCGCCAGATTATTACCGATGCTCTCGCCCTGCGTATGCGAAAGTCTGATACTGAGGATCAGATAAAGATTCGCCAGCCGCTCAGTAGTCTCACCTATCCAGGCGAAAAACTAAATGATTTCTACGAACGGATTATTATGGACGAAGTCAATGTCAAATCCGTCCAGAACGGTGACGAGTTAATCTTGGACAAGACTCTCACTCCCGAACTTATGGAAGAAGGCTTTGCTCGCGAGCTCGTTCGCGCTATTCAGTCCGCCCGCAAGCACGCTGGCCTCGCTCCAGGCGACCAGATTCGCCTCTCCCTCTCCATCACCCCCCCCGCCGACTACCTTGATTATATTCGCTCCGAGGTTCTCGCCGATGAAATTGTCCAGGATGGCAATTTCGCTCACGATGAAATCGCTAAGATAAATGGCGAAAACATCACCATCTCTTTGGAAAAGCTGTAAATCCTAGATGTTTCTAAAAATAACTATTCCCTAAGCGAATCATCAGGAGGCTGAAAAATTTCTAAAATAGTCGTGGGGATACGGGGCCGCAAGTAAATAGCACATTGTATTTTATCATTTCAGTTATGTGTTACGATTACCTCAGCCAGGTCACTTAGTTGCCCCCGTGGGGCCACACAGATTATTTTAGAAATTTTTCTCCTCTCGGTGAGCGTAGGAATAGTTATTTTTATCACATGACTAGTGTAGACAGCCACTCACGAACCAAGAGTTCTGTTTTTGTGATAACCTCTGTACATTTGACAATTTACGATTTTTAAGCATAATCACTATTGACTTTTTTCACAAAGTGTGCTATCATTAAAACAAGTTAGAAAATAAAACAAACATTCTAACAAGCAGAGACGGCAGAGAAAAGAAAACAAAAACAAAAAAAGGAAAACTAAAATGAACGAAAAATTTATCATCCCAGGTTACGAAACATTTGAGAATGAAAGCACCTACGTAAATCCCAACAAAGTAAAAAATGTTGACATTAACCGGATTAAGAAACAAAAAATCGGCCAGATCGCTCTCTTTAGTTAACCGAATATAAATATCATCCAAGACCTGCGAGCCGGCAATCCGGCAGACCAGGGAACCAAAAATAAAAACAAAAAAGAAAGGATAAACATATAAGATGAAAACAATATCAACTTTAACAGAAAGGATGACCCATGTAAGTCTCATAAATTACATCTTTATCTATGAGCTAGCCATACTAGTTGTAGACAGTATAATATAAATCCTTATGGTGCCATTTTCATGGACTCCTTACAAAAAGCCGCGAGGGTTGAAAACCGAACACAATGTTCGGTTTTCTTTTATTAATAGAACACTAAGCGATAGAAATAAAAATAGATATTTCCTAAGCGAACCATATCATGGCTGAAAAATTGAAAAAATAGTGGCAGGGAAGCCGGAACTGTAATTCCGGAGGGCTCCCGCCAGATTATTTTTTCAACTTTTCACCAAAGGTGAGCGTGGAAATATCTATTTTTCGTATGTCGCAGTTCTTGACGCTGCGAATTTCTTATGCTAAACTAAAAGCAGAAAGGTTATACACTAAAAATTTTTAATATGGAAGAGAATTATCTCGTAAATCGGCAAGATCTGGCGCGTTTTGTCGATGAACTCATCAAGAAAAAACCTCTCCCCGTAGACACTACGGAGGAGTTAGAAAAATTTCGCACTAATGCGATCGACTCACTTGACGATAGTATTGGTCTAGCCATTTTTGGCCAGCTAGATGACGAACAAGACGCCGAGTTTAATCATCTACTTGAAGATAAAAAATCCACCGAAGACGATTTCGAGAAATTCTTTTCCCGAGTAGGACTCGATATTGATAAAACCGTGCAAGACACCATGACATCCTTCGCGACGGCATTCCTTGCCGAAGGAGGTGAAAATGCCTAAAAATCCCGAAGGTTTTGATTTTTTCCGCACTAATACTCCCGATTCCAGGGAACCAAATGAGAACGATTCGTCCTTTGACCAATTCACTCATGGTTGGCACCCAGGCGAAGAATTTCTCTTTCCGCGCGAGGACGATCAACGTCGCGGCGACAAGACCAATGAAGCAAAGATGGCCACTGACGCTTTTGAATCCATGCATAAAGAAGAAGTATTAGAATCCACGCCGGTAAACCCAGATTACAGCGCCCTCCTAACAGACGAGGATGCAGATTTCTATGATAATGATCCTATGGCCGAATCAGATTTTACCGAATCTGACCTTGACCACATGAGCACCGAGGAGCTAAAAGCTCTTCTCGCTCGCATCGAGTTTGCCGAGCAAAAAGCCGCCGAGAAAGCCGAGCAAGCCAAATCCTCTTCTAGGAAAGCTCAGGCTTCCACCAGAAACAATTCCGGCAAAAAATACGAAAAAGTGCATAACCCAAATTCACCTCTTTCACCCGAAACCGAAGCTCGCGCCCGCAAAACTCGCGAAAAAGTAAAAAAGAATCGCCGAGCGAAAGGTTACATTAAGCGTGCTATTGCCGTGGGTGTTGCCGCTGCCACTGTTGCTCTTGGAGGCATTGGCGCCGCTACTGCCGTCGGTTCTTTCATGAAAAACACCTCAAAGAAAGAAGTAAAGTCAAACGCTCCCAAGACCGTTGCCTCTGTAAGTCGAGACACAAAGACCGCCGACCAAGTACTAGAAGACCACGGTGTAACCTTTAGCGCCGACGGAGCCACCGAGGAGACATATGCTTCTTATGACGAATATGCTAAAGCAAATGGTATTGACCAAAATGCCACCACAGATCTAAACACCCTAGAGACCTCACCTACCAGCACCTTATCTCGCACTCGCGTCGCCGAAACTCCGGAAACTCTCCCCACCACCGAGACTAATACCAGGGCAACCAATGTTAAAACCACCTCCACTTCGTCCGAGACTCTTCCATCCGCCGCCGAAACTGTCATCCAAAAGTATGTCGGCGAAGACAAAAATGGCACCCATCATAATTACACTGAATACTTTGATCGTGCCCATAAGGAAAGTTACAACGCTTTCGGCTATGATAAATCATTCGTTTACGAGCAAAAAGACGACAGAGTTACTGCTACTGAAATCATGAAGATGGCGACGAAAGGCCCAGAATATCTCGCTACATATGTTTATGACATCTTTACTGAGGATGAGAAAGCCGCGTATGGTTTAGACGGTTTATCACCGACTGAGATTGACGACAGACTCAGCACCATGAAAAACGGTGGAGCTATGCAGAAGTCTCTTGAGCAAAAACTTTTCTCAATCCTAAATGACTCCGTGAATACTGACTATAATTATTATCTTGAAAATGACACTGAGACAACTTATTATCTATATTTCATAGATAAAGATAATAACGGTATTGTCTCTGCCGATGAGCTTCATATCGCGCAGGATACGAAAAAGCGAAACAATGCTCCTCAGGTTGATGTCCTTCGCTATACGGATGGTGATTGGAACGTATTCGGTGATTATAATCTCGCATGTGGCATCCAAGGTAACTACACCGAAGAAGTGCCAGACGTCCCCTTCATTAAAACTGTTATAGATATCAATACGGAAACCGAAACTGAAACAAATACTGAAACTGAAACGGAAACAGATACCGAAACTGAAACAGAAACTGAAACCGAAACTCCGACCCCAACCCCCACTCCAGAGCCTACGCCAACTCCTACGCCTACCCCTACTCCTACTCCTACACCTACACCTACTCCTACTCCTACTCCAACACCCGAGCCTACTCCAGAAACTGAGCCAGAGACCACTCCGGAAACAGAACCAGAAACTACTCCAGAGACTGAGCCTGAGACTACTCCGGAAACAGAACCAGAAACTACACCAGAGACTGAACCAGAAACCACTCCGGAAACAGAACCAGAAACTACGCCGGAGACTGAGCCTGAGACTACTCCGGAAACAGAACCAGAAACTACACCAGAAACCGAACCTCAAACCGAAAACGAAGGCAAAGGTGAAAACACTCACGCCGGCCCCGATCAAGAACAAATGGGCCCCACCGAAAACACCAAAGGCGATAATGAGGTTGAGGAAACTCCAGGCAATGCCGCCGATACTTCTAATCCTGGTGACGAAGTTACCAATAACACCATAGAGGAGAATCAAGGTAATCCCGAAGATGCTCCAGGTAGCGCCGCCATCGCAGAAAACCAAGGCGTCACTGTTGATAATGAGCCTCTTATTGACCAAAACTCTGGCGAACAAGTCGTAAACGAATACGAGGGCGGGGAAGCTACACCCGAACAAATCACAGACGCGAACGAAGGCGTTGCTTCCACCTTTAATCCAGAGGAAACTAATGAAGACCATCCCGAAGCTGTCGTTGCCGACAATGCTAATGTCATAGAAGAGACACCTACTCCAGAAGACACTGGTTTTGGCGCCGGTGAAGGTAGCCAGGATGTTGAAGGACTATTAGATTTAATTAATAACGGTGGGTAAAGAAAGGAAAAAAGATGAGACATCTTAAAAGCAAATTATTAATCGCTGTTCTTTTCAGCATCCTTGGAACCGCTTCGCTTGCTGCTCTTCCAACCTATGCTGAGGAAGAAAAAGACTGGGGGCCTACGCGTGAGACTTATAGTTGGGACCATCCCGCCGATAAAGTCACAATTAACTCTATCACCGACAATCCGACTCTCGGTGATGAGGAAAATTTCGTCCGCGTTCGTGAATATGGTACAAATGATACCTACTCCGACAATGTGGACATAGTACCAGGCAAAACCTACGAGGTCTATGTTTATTATCATAACAACGCGAAAGCTAGCATGAATGCTGATGGCTCTGGTATCGCCAAGGATGTGCGTCTCCGCATGGAGGCCCCCGAGGCTGTTGAGGCTGGCAGTGCTGCTGTCGTGAAGGGTATTATTACCTCCACTAATGCCGACCCGAACGAAGTTTGGGATAAAGCCTATCTTCATACAAACGAGATTGTATATCTTCGTTATGTAGATGGCTCCGCTGTTATTCATAATGGCGGTTCCAGCAATGGCAAAGTCCTGAGCGACAATGCCCTCTGGGATGATCGTGGCGTCCTTCTCTCGTATTATGATAATTACTTAGGTCTTCTTCCAGGTTGTAACGAATTTGCTGGTTATGTCACCTTCCAAATAAAAGCGGACCAACCAGGTTTCTACATGGAAAAAACTGGTAAAATCAGCGGTAGCGAAAATGATTATAGTCAGTATATCTCCGCCCATCCTGGCGACACTCTCGATTTTAAAATTCGTTATCATAACACCGGCACTACGAACCAGATGGGTGTCGTCCTCTATGATGAGCTAGGTCAGGGCTTAAACTCTATTGCTGGCACCACTCATCTTACTACTCCTACCAGTAATGGCGATGAAAGCTCTGAAGCTCTCTTTGGCGGCGGTCTTAATATCGGCGATTATGCCTCAGGTCAAGAAGCCACTGTTACCTACAAAGTCCAAATTGCCGACGATCAGACGATATTCCCATGTGGCGAGGCGGTAGTCTATAATCTCGCTGGCGCTTCCACTGCGAACGGTACCATCCATGACAAGGTAAAAGTCACCGTTACTCGTGATTGCGAAGGTGGCGTAGTTGTGAAGACCTGTAAAGATGATCCTACCATGGAAGGTTGCCAGGAATTACCAAATACCGGCCCAGCCGAAATCGTCATGGCCATCATCATCGCTGTTGGTATTCTCGGTGGCGGCATCTACTTCGTCCGCACTCAGGCAAAACTAAAGAAACTCCAGACTACCACTACAGCTCCAAAGGATGATAATTCTAATAATTCTGGAGATATGATTTAGAAGTTTCATAATTCGTCAGCGACCTCAGGACGTAAAGGCAATAGGATTTTTTGAGGAGTTGCGAAGAAAATAAGTTTTCTTCGCGGCGCACGCAAAAAATCCGTAATTGCCGCCGTAGGGGCGGAGCGACATGGTAAAATTTCTTACCATGTCGCGAAGCTTCTGAGGTGCGACGAATTATGAAACAATCGGTTTTGGAGGCGTCCCAGATGGGGCGGTAGTTCTATCTTGCCCCCTTCACAGATTAAAGGAAGTATGATATAATAATCCTAATATTAAACAAAGGATTATTATGAAGCAAGCAGTTATTCTCGTCGGCGGGAAACAATATCTCGTCCATGAGAAAGAGACCCTACGGGTGGACCTCCTCCCGGAAGGCACCAAAGAGCTCGAAACTGACGCTTTACTGACAATCGACGGAGACGACGTAAAAGTCGGTAACCCCACGGTGCAGGGCGTAAAAGTTTCAGCCAAGGTAGTCACCCCCGAGGTAAAAGGCGACAAAGTTCGCGTGATTCGTTACCACGCCAAGAAACGCGTCCACACCGAGACTGGCCATCGCCAGAAATACTCCGAGATTGAAATCACCAAAATCGGTTAGCAATTGAGACTACCGCCCCATCTGGGACAATTCCCCGGAAAAACCGGAAAAGTCAAGTTCACTTTCTTATCAGGGCTTGCCCCGACCTGAACTTTACTTTTCCGGTTTTGGAGGCGTCCCAGATGGGGTGGTAGTTCAATTCTTAGCTAGTGATTTTTGTAATCATTAGCGTTTTTTGTGTTATAATATATATATTATGGCGAAGGTGATCTGTGTGACAAATCAAAAAGGCGGAGTAGGAAAGACTACGACCGCGGTAAATCTCAGCTATTACCTAGCAAAGGATAAGTTTAAGACTCTCCTCATTGATTTTGATCCGCAGGGAAATGCCAGCTCTGGACTAAATGTAGACAAATCCGACCGCGAGAAACTCGGCGCCACCATGACCGAAGTCCTACTCGGCGAGAAAGAATTAAAAGACGCCATCCGTCCCACCAAGTACAAGAATTTTGACCTCGCTCCTACTACGCCTGAGCTCGCCGATGCCGAGGTTCAGCTAACCTCTCAATCTCAACGCTTCGCCAGACTGCGTGATGCTATCCATACTGTCGCAGATAATTACGATTATATTATTATTGATTCACCTCCATCTCTCTCGCTTCTTACCGTTAATGGTATGATTGCGAGCGATTTTCTCCTTCTCCCCGTCCAGACCGAATTTTACGCTTTAGAGGGTGTTGCCCAGCTCCTTGAATCTATGAAACTCATTATGAAACAGGCAAATCCCCATCTAAAACTTCTCGGCGTTCTCGCCACCATGTATGATAAGCGCACCAGCCTCAGCAGTCAAGTCTATACTGAGATTCAAAAGTATTTCAAACAGCTAACATTCAAGACCAAGATTCCACGCAACGTCCGCGTCGCCGAGGCTCCCAGCCACGGTGTTCCTATCGGCGCTTATGACAAGTTTAGTAAAGGCGCCAAAGCCTACAAAGAGTTTACGAAAGAAGTGGAGGAACGTACCAAATGAGCATGAAATCCAGCCTCGGTCGCGGTTTTGACAGTCTCATCCCGACCGACCTCATTGACGATGAGTTTGATCCCACCTCTACGGAGGATAAAAAGACTAGCGAGCTGCGCGAGATAAAACTCAGCGATATTATTAGAGACGAAGACCAGCCTCGTCACGGTTTTGACGAAACAGCCCTAAATGAGCTCGCCACTTCAATTAAAGAGCACGGTGTCCTCCAGCCCATCGTCGTCACGAAAGAGGGAAGCAAATATAAAATCGTCGCTGGCGAACGTCGTTGGCGCGCATCCAAGCTAGCCGGCCTAGAAAAAATCCCCGCCATCGTCCGCTCTATTGACTCTCAGCATCGTCTTGAGCTTTCCGTCATCGAGAACGCCCAGCGTGAAGACCTTAATGCCATTGAATTGGCCACTGCTTATGCGAAATTAAAAGACCAATTCAATATGCCCACTAGTGAAGTAGCCGCGAAGGTCGGCAAGAGTGAGAGCTCCATCGTGAATACCATGCGTCTCCTCGCCCTTCCAGATTTTGCCAAGAAAACCATGGTAGAGGAAAAAATATCCGAAGGTGTCATGCGTCCACTCATTGCTTGCGACGAGGCCACTATTAAGAAAATCCTTCCTCTTATCGTAGCAGAAGGCTGGACTGCTCGCAAGGTTGAGCGTTATCTCGCCCTCACGAAAAAGGCTTCCTCTGCGAAGGCCATCAAGCGCCACGCTTTCCAAAAAAGCGAAGACGCCCTCAGCGTAAAATATAATGTAGATGCTCGCATCTCCGGCCGCAGCCTCACCCTAAAATGTAAATCAGAGAAAGACCTGAAAGCTCTCATTGAGAAATTAAGTTGAGGTTTCTAGATAATAAACTATTTCCACGTGGACTAGTGGAAATAGTTTATTATAATTGCGATTAGAAAGTTCTAATCTTATCAAGCGGGAATAATCTTAAAACCACTGGCCCGATGATACGGCAGTAGGGAATCGTCCCGAGCCCATTCCTAGAATCCCACGAATTCGAACCTTCACGGTTATCGCCAGACACAAACAATTCTCCCTCCGGTACCGTCATATCTACCTCACCCGACGTTTTTTCTTTCGGTCCGTCCGTCTCGGACTTTCGCCATTCATTATCATAGACGAATCCATCTGGATGCTCGTCATTATATATCGTCATTATCTCATCTTTCACGGTTACTCGTTCACCTGGAAACGCAATTACTCGCTTAATGATATATTGGTCCGTGATATTATTTGGCGCCGCACAAGTCATCGGGTTTTCCACTCCCGCCGCCTTATACTCTGCCACCTTTCCTTCATCCTCGTGTGTAAACACGATTACCTGTCCTCGTTCTGGTATGTATTCTTGTCCCATGAGATGCGCCCACGACACAGCGGCCCGATTTACCACCACTCTATCATCTCCATGTAATGTATTTTCCATACTTTCTCCCACTACATTATACGAGCGGTAAATAAACGTGTTTAGAAACATCGTTCCTAGCACAATCACCAAAATAAACGCCGCCAGACTCAGCAAATCTTTCACCAGTGGATGTTTTTGAAAAAACCTCGGCTCTATTTGTTCCATTTCTTCATTATATCACTTTTTCTGCATATTATAACAAAAACCAGTTGGGGATTCAGTTAGATTCGGGCTTGCGCTAAATTCGCGGAGGTGCTACAATAAAATCGTGACACTTTAATGAATTATTAAGCGAATACTAATTTTGTGAATATTTTATTCATGTTGGAAAATGGTACCGAAAGGGACTTAGCAACATGAATAGGATATTCGTGATTTGTTAAAGTGTCACACCCTTGCGGTACCATTTTTCGTAAAGGTTTGATACCTATATAAAAACATCTCAAATGTTTAATAATATTGACATCTCAAATGTTTAATAATATTGAGAAATGGATTAGCGCGAGAACAGTGTCAACATAATACGAAAGGACCTCGCGATGAGAGATAAAAGTAAAATTAACCGCCAGTCTAGTAAAAGTACTAGTAGTAAAAAGAGCAGAAATAAACGAGACATTATTTCTACTCCGCCGTATAGCGAGTTCCCGGCTGCTACTAGTACTTTTAGTGGACTGGCAGGAAAGCTCATGAAATATGGAACATTGAAACCAATGTTATCCATTATGGCTGTAAGTTTTATACTACTAGGTTTTACTACTATAATATATAGTAGTAATAATACTTATGCTAGTAGCATTAGTATTTCACTCACAGGAAATGTAAATCTAAATATATTAAAAGATAATACCAATCCTACCTTTGGTAAATCCACTACTCAGACTGCCACAGTAACTAGTGATCACTTTACCGGCTATACACTAACTATCGCAGGCTCTAATGATACTGGAAGATTAGTAGGTAGTAATGACTCTACTAAATATCTAAGTTCTATCACTACACCACTCACAGAATCTCAATTTAATACAGACGCCCATAATGACCAGTGGGGTTTCCTACCTAGCTCATTATATAATGCATCTACATCTACTACCATTACTAATACAGACTATCAACCATCAC
>JAFWHD010000039.1 GCA_017512085.1 Candidatus Saccharimonadota bacterium | reverse complement strand
GTTTCAAGTTGTCGGATTGATTGATGGGTATAAACGTTGGGGCGTAGAAGGTCAAAACCGCGAAATCCATCAAGAGATTTTAAAAGCAGTACTAAATAATCAAGTAGCTGAAAGAAAACCAGATGAACTTAATCCCGATGGTACCATTCATAGGATGACACTTGTTTTAAGAGACGGCAGGATGCTCAGTGAAGAACGTTCTTACGATACGAGAGAGCCTACTTTTGACCAGGAAAAAGTCGAGTCGTATATTCAAAAAGGTATAATTTCCGAACAAGAGGCAAGCGATATAGGTTTAGTTTATAAAGTACTGATGGGAGAAGAATTGCCAGATGATGTTGATACCGAACAATTACGCAAAAATGTTGGATTAGCAAAAGAAAAGATCTTAAGGTATTATAATCGTGCATATCAGCAGGCGCTTTTTCATGATGATGGTTCCGACCGAGATGGACTATCGCACGAAATGTTAGAGGATGGCACACCTATCGTACGTCTTGAAGGTATAGGTTTTAAAATTTTAGCACATGTTCGTAATGCCATGCACTCAGCTCAAGGAGAAAAAAGTGCAGAAGATTTGCTGATAGAAGATCCAAAACGCGAATGGGAAAGCCCACGTGCCGGTGCTGATTACATTCCTCACGGATTGTCTACATCATTAATCTCAAGTGACAAAATTAATATTTTTAAACATGGCGAAATAATATTTGGTTTTACTGATATAAAAGACGATTCAATTGTAACGATGTCCGAAGAAGATGCTGGTAGTTCGATAAACGCTCGCTCTCGCTATAGTATTATTGGCAACCACGGCAACGAAAGGCTGATGTTACCTAATGAGTTAATTAAAAAAACTGGAGCAGAAGGCGCAATGTCTAACTATAACGAAGTTGTGCTAGATCGTCTAGCTGGGGATGAATTGATTATGCCATCTTGCTTAATTGTTTTTGGTAATAATACTGAAAATATAACTGATTTACAAAAGCAGTATGCTAAATCTTTTGGGGTACCAATTTACCTAATTGATGGTGATAAATATGGTGGTGTGCATGCGCTTGGAGATAAGTAGTTTGCAGGGGATTTAACCGACAAAATTATAGAGGTAAATACGATTTTTTAGCATGTTTTTATCGCAAAAATGACATAAAAATAGTCCTCTATTTTTACGAGGAATTTAACAGACATTTATAGGTTACAGAATAATTAAAAAATATTTTATAAACCGTTTGGTGGGGGTTAATTAACTGGGTTTTAACAGAATATGATATAATTGAAGTATGGAACAGTTAAACGAGCACAAAAATACATCGCAACTACCAAATGATAATGGCTGGTCAGAATTTCCGCCATTTCAAGGTAATAAGTCGGCCGAACAGAATGATTCAACGAGCGAAACAGTCAAAGACACTCCAGATTATTTGTCGAATATCGATCCAGCTCGTCGCAGAGAGATAATAGATTCTTCCGCCGAGATGACATGTATCATTCCTGGTGCAATGATATTTGGCGGGAACGCGAATCGCATTCTTTACGAAGCATATACTGGTAAGACTATGTTCGGTGTAGGTAAAAACGATGCTGATATTTATGTTCCGCAAGCTACATTTGACCAGCTTTTGATTGAGCAACCTGTGGGCTACGAATTAGATCGTGAACTCGACGAAAATGGAAAAGAAACATGGAGTCGTCCGCAAGAAGGGTATCTTGTGCTGACGTATCTAGCTACTGGCGATCACATCGATACGCAGAGTGTTGATGATTCGCATAAATCAACTGAAGTGGAAATAGATGGAAAAATGGTTAGAGTTCAGTCTTTGACTGACCAAATTAACGATAAAATTCGATTGATGTTTGAAACGGATGGTCTAAAAGGTATCCCTATAGACCCAATTCATAACCCGGATCCGATTAGTAAATATGGGGTTTATGCACAATACATTTTAGAAATGGCAGACTCAGAACGAGGACAGGCGGAGCTTGCCAAGCACACTGATGAATTACCAGAAGACTGGCGAGAGACTATGGAGATAATGGCTAACCAGGGTGAATACGGTAAACCTGTGAGTCAAGAGAAACGTGATGCATTCCAAGAAAAAATGGAAGCTTGGAAAAAAATCCAAGAAACTATGAAGCAAATTCAAGAACAGATGATGAGTGATTTAAGAGATTACTATGAATCCAATCACGGTAAGGTGCCAGAGGAGTACAGTGTAGAGTTACCCGGTTTAATGGAAGGATTTGAAAGCATAGTAAATGAGGCGTTGGGGGAATCGTCCAGTTCGAACGATTTTATCCAGAAGATTATCGGCAGGATGTCTGATAGCGAAAAGAAGGCTATTAAGGATAGAATAAAAAGTCTTGCAATGAAAAGCGATACTCAGCTAAATTTTTAGGGATTTAACCGCTGAAATAATAGAGATAAAATACATTTTTTTGAATTTTTTGTAGTAAAAATGACATAAAAATAGCCCTCTATGCTGACGAGGGATTTAACAGACATTTATAGGTTAGTAAATAGTTGGAAAAACATTTATAACCCGAATGGTAGGCTTTACAGGGCTCGCCCCAAGCGAAGCGAGACCGATGCCCTTGCTTTTTGAATTTTTGTTGAAAACAAAAATGGTGGGCTTTACAGGGCTCGAACCTGTGACCTCAGCAATGTGAATGCTGCGCTCTAGCCAACTGAGCTAAAAGCCCTTGGGTGCGCCACGGGGAGAATGTATCCCCTGCCATAGCTATCAATAGCAACGAAAAGTCGCTAAATGATACCCACGCCGGAGGAGATTTACACCTCCCCCATAGCGTGATATAATTATATCATGGATTTAGAGAAATTAAAAGAGGAACTAGCAGGCATAGATGATTTCCTAGCCCGCCCCGATAGCTACAGCAATCCCGACTTTGCCGCAAAAAGTCGCCGCGCTGTTATTATTCGCGAGATTTTAAGTTTAGACGCTCAGATTTCCCAACTTGAAAAGAATCTACAGGAAGCCAAATCCCTAGAAAACGACCCCGAGCTCGGCGAAATGGCCCGAGATGACATTGAAACCACCGAAGCGGAAATTGCCTCAGCAAAATCCCGCCTTGAGGAGCTCCTCATTCCCCATGATCCCGCCGACGACAAGCCCGCTATTTTTGAGATTCGTGCCGGTGCTGGCGGTGACGAAGCTTCCCTTTTTGCAGGAGAATTATATCGTCTCTATCTAAAATACGCCGAAGCACATCATCTAAAATTTGAATTAATCTCCGAAAACCAAAACGAAGCTGGCGGCATCAAAGAAGTCATCTTCAAACTTTCTGGCGAAAATGCCTACGGTCAGCTAAAATTCGAAGGCGGCGTTCATCGCGTCCAGCGTGTCCCCGTCACCGAGAGCCAAGGTCGCATTCATACCTCCACTGCCACTGTCGCCGTCCTCCCCGAAGCCAGCGAGCAAGACCTCGTTATTAATCCCGAGGATCTCCGCATTGACATCTACCGTTCTGGCGGTCACGGTGGTCAGGGCGTCAATACTACCGACTCCGCCGTCCGTATTACCCATTTACCCACTGGCATCGTCGTCGCCATGCAGGACGAGCGCAGCCAACAGCAAAATCGCATTAAAGCCATGAATATTCTCCGCTCCCGTCTCTTGGAAAAGAAAAAAGCCGAAGAAATGAAAAACGCCAGCGAAGCCCGCAAATCCCTCATCGGCACTGGCGACCGCTCCGAAAAAATCCGCACCTATAACTTCCCCCAAGACAGCGTTACCGACCACCGCATCCATTAGTCTCGCTCCAATATTCCCGCCGTTATGGATGGCGACATTGACGATATTATCCACGAATTAGTTAGACATGAACGTAGCCTCGCAGAATAATACTGATTTTTACGGCCGTGATTTTCTCGTAACGAAGGACGTCCTCATTCCCCGTCCCGAATCAGAGATGTTAATAGATGCTATTCTTAATTTATGTGGCAAACCCTATCTTCCAGGAGTTAAAGCTAGCGCGTCCAAAATTACCGAAAATCTTTCCATTCTTGATGTCGGCACTGGCTCCGGCTGCCTCGCTATCACTCTCGCTTTAGAACTCCCCGAGGCACACATCTCTGCCTGCGACATTTCTCGCCCTGCTCTTGCGGTCGCAAAGGAAAATTCCGTCAAACTCCACGCCCACGTCACTTTTTACGAGTCAAATCTACTAGATTCTATAGATTTTACCCCCGACCTCATCGTCGCCAATCTCCCTTATGTAGATAAAGACTGGCCCTGGCTAGATAAGGCCAGTTTATCTAGTGAGCCCGCTATTGCTCTCTATACCGATAATCACGGTCTCGCCCTCATCTACCAGCTATTAGACGAACTCCCCAGAAAAACTAAATTTCTCGTCCTTGAAGCCGACCCTTCTGAGCATTCCGCTATTATCGCCCACGCAAAAAACCACGGTCTCAACCTCCTTGAGACACGTGGCTTCGCACTTGTATTTGAACAAAGTTGATAAATTATTACTTTTCCTTATACCCCTCTAGTGTCACTTTCACACTCATCTCCTGTCCATCTCGTATCACCGTCAAATCCACCGTATCACCTGGCTTATATTCGCCAATAATATTTGACAATGTCCCCACTGGCCCCACTTCTATGCCATTTATTTTCGTAATAATATCTTTATCCTTTAATCCCGCCTTCGCCGCAGGGCTATTTGGCACGATTGCCGTATAAGCCGACTGACTGTATAAATATACACCCGAGCTTACAGGTAAATTATATTCCTTCGCAATTTCTGGCGTAATCTGCGTATTATATACCCCGATATATGCTCTTTCTGCTTTGCCCGTCTCTACGAGCTGAGCTAACATCCCTTTTACACTTGAAATCGGTATCGCAAATCCCATATTTTCCGCACTAGACGAATACGCAGTATTTATCCCTATCACTTCCGCTGCCGCATTTACGAGCGGACCACCTGAGTTTCCACCATTTATTGCCGCATCTGTTTGGAGCATCCCAGAAAGGTTCTCACTCATAGAGCCACTCTCATCTGTCGCAGTTAGAGTCCGTCCCGTTCCAGAAATAATCCCCGACGTCACCGTGTTTTGATACTCGCCCAGTGCATTACCAATTGCTATTACTTGTTCCCCCACCGATACAGTGTTAGAATTACCCAATTTCACTACGGGCAAATTTGTCGCGTCATCTATTTTTAGATATGCTACATCGTTTAATGGATCCGTCGCTACCACCTTTACATTTTTGTAAGTCGTCCCGTCATCCAACACTATCGTTACCGTTGATGCTCCACTCACTACATGCTTATTTGTAATAATATATCCATCTGCCGTCGCTATCATTCCAGTCCCCGCCGCTCCTGATGCATAAGTCTGCCCAAACACATCAGTTGATTTCATTTCCGTCACGATAGATACCACCCCTTTAGACACGGCATCCGCCACACTCGCAATGGAGCCCTCGGTAAAATTCGCCGAGTTTCCATCCACCCCGCTAGAAAGATAGGTCACAGGACGCGTAGAATTATAATATCCTAGTCCCCCCATCACCGCCCCCGCAATACCTAACGTTAGACCTAATACCGAGAGAGTAATCGCAGTTTTATTTGAATGAGATCTTTCTTTCTCATGATCATCCTCTTTTGGACTCTCTTTTTTTACATCCCCCTCAATCTTCTTTTCCTCAATATCTTTTTCGTTCATGTTCTTTTCATCCGCCTCCCCCTCTACGATTTCTTCCTTCGCACCTTCATCATCTATATTTTCCTCATCCGTAGCTTCTACCACTTCTATTGCTTCCATCACTTCGTTTTCCCTCACCGGTTCCTCATCCTCCTGCTCTAATTTTCCGTCAATCATCTTTTTCGGCTCACTACTTTCCTCTACCTCCCCCGTCTGTTCATCATCCTCTGTCATTTCTAGCTTTTTATCCTCCTCTACTATTTCTATTTCTTCTTTATCGTTTTCCTTCTCCACCATATATCTCCTTTCTAAATGTGAAACTTAGGATTACTAAACAATATCACTATTACGCCGATTAGTAGCACCCCCCATATCACCGGCAACGCTATCTGCTTAAACCGAAAATCATCCCGATACTTTATCATCGCTGCTCTCGCATAATTATAAAGAAAAGCGAAAATCGTCAATACTATTGAAAGTTGCGGTATTTGTATCCCTGTCTCGCTAAATGGATACACGATGAGCCACGAGTGTGACAACCACGCTATCTCCGCAAACACCAGCCCACATATCATCGTTGAAAAATTAAAATTCCTATCGTCGCTTTGTGCCAGCACATGCCTACTCCCCGCATAGCCAATGATAAATTCCACAATTACAAGGGTCAGCACATTCTCCGGATTCGTCATCATCACCGCGATAACTGCAGCCGACGTCCCCATAAACACCGCGATGAGTGATTGTAGCGAGGTCATAAAATCTGATGATTTCGGCTTAATGAATAACAGCCATACCGAATAGAATGCCATTAATAGGAAATGCACTGGCAAAAATTCTGCTCCCGAAAAATATGCTAGTAATACCACACTCAACCCCACGATGAGATCTACGAGATTTGACTTAAAATTTAGCCAAATATACCTAGAGCGTACTGCGAATACCCGCCACTTACTCGCTAGTACCAGTATCAATCCAAGTGTAGGATTATTTGATAGCACTGTCACTAACACCGCTCCTACTCCTAGCAACAAATTTAGTAGCACATGCACCATGTTGCTTGCTACATTTCTTGATCTTCTAGCTAATGCATAATCTACCATATCTTTATATTATAACATCTTTTTTAAATAAACCTTAAAATCTCATCGTCATAAAACAGCGAGGATGTATAGCACCCCTTTGATGCGAAGCTCTAAAGGTGCTTGAAGTATTTAGTGTAGCGTGGTAGAATTAGTTTAGGTTAGTTGTTTTTCTTCTTCTTTACAGAAGAAGAAATTTTTTTGATCTTAATGAGACCAAAGAGGAAACTTATCTCGTAAGTTTTTCTCATTCTAACCTCCTTTCTCTCCGCGCTCATTCTAAAAATACATCCCCGCTGGCGATAAATGTAGCACTAATCTATAAATAAATCAACCCAGAGAGCATTAAAAAGATGACATAAGTTTTTTTATTTGTAGAAAATGACCTATTCTCACGCGAGCTGAGGTGATATTTCCCACTCCTCAACCCCCACCTCTATACTCCACCTCATGTCCAGCTTCATAATCCCCCCAATTATTTAAGCCCCAGCAGCGTCGCCTTCACCAGCATCCAAGGCTCAATCGCCGTAGATTTTAATTCCAAATCCAATTTCGCGATTTTTTTCAATCTTTCCTTTTCTGTTGCTCCTTGTCTCTCTGCATAATCTTTCATCGCCTGCGTCGCCAATAACCCCGTAAACATCACCGGATCCTCCTCATTCTGGATTTTTTCCAACATTTCCACCGCCTTCGCCCCATCCCGTTTCGCCGTCCTATAAATGTCAAACACTACACCGAAATTCGCACTTTTCGGCATCTTACATTCCATCCATTCTACTTTATCTTTTAGACTTTTATATACCACCGACCGCTTATCTACATTCATTTCTAGTAACGCAATCTTATGTGCTGTCTCCAAATATTTAGGTAAATCCATAGCCGCCGCCTTATTCGCTAGCAAATCACGCACCATTATCTTCCGCGTCTCACTAAACATAGAATTTCCCCAAAAAATATTCGCTAACTCCGCAGGCAATAGTTCCCCTCCATCTATCACCTCATATCCTTCTCCTAGATACTCCTGCGCAGCCTCCACCGCCATTTTCCGATTCGGTCCAAAAAACACCTTAATCATTTTTATCTCCCGCCCCCACTTTTTCCAAACAAACTCCCACCTCCATTTTTTCCAAACAATCTCCCACCTTCGTTTTTTTGGAGCCATCAGTTTCCAAGCGGGTAAGATTACTATCTTTCATTTTTCCACTTTTCCTTTGGCACTTCGGACAAAACCTCGTTCCTCGTCCTCCCACTTTTATTTTTAGCAACGTCTCTCCACATCTCGCACACGCCTTGCCCTCTCGCCCATACACCTTCGCAAATATATCCAAATAATTTCCCCTCGTCCCATCCGCCTTCACATAATTCCTTATCGTTGAGCCACCAGCTTCTATTGACTCCTCCATCACCCTCCTCATCGCAAAAAGCAATTTCTCCGTCTCATCAAGACTCACCTCTCCCGCCTTTCTTTCTGGATGTATCCCCGCTCGCCACAATGACTCGTCCGCATAGATATTCCCGAGACCACACACCACCGACTGATCTAGTATCACACTTTTCACTGTACTATTCTTATGTTTCGTTAGCCTCATAAATAATTCATCCGCCGTCATCGCCCACGGCTCTGGCGCCAATTTCTTCACAAAAGCATCTTTCTCCACCTCTCCCGTTGGCAAAATTTTTATAAACCCAAATTTCCTTTGGTCATTAAAAAACAACGTCCCATTCGTCAAATGCAATATCACCCGCGTCTGTCGATTTGGCAATTCACTCACAAAATTCTCGCTTGGATGCCCTCCCGCAAAACTAGCCCTCACCCCACCATCACTCGTCACATCATCTTCATCCCACCATATCAGCTGTCCAGTCATTCTTAGATGTATCAAAAGCGAATAGCCATTATCTAGATCTATCACTAGTGCCTTACCAAATCTTCTTAAATCTAAAATCACTCCAGGCTGAAACTCTCCTACAAATGATTTCTCACAAAAAACCTACACCTCGTCAATTCTCTGTCCGATGATCATTTTCATTAACCCCCTACGAATTGTCTCTACCTCAGGTAACTCTGGCATACCCCTATTTTACCATATTTTTTCAAAATATCCCCTCACCCTCATTCATTTAATCTCCATATCAAAAACACCCACATCCTCACAAGCTCCCCACTTTCCCTACTTTTTCTATAACTCTCCCCAATTTTTTCCGCTCGTCACTTCCACTGCTAGGCGAATTTTTAATTCTGGCGCCACACCCTCCATCGTTTCTTTCAAAATCCTCCCCACCTCATCCGCCAACGCCTCATCACACTCCACAATTAACGAATCATGTACTTGCATTACCAATTTCGCTCCCGCAGGCAGAGAAGCATCTATTTTTATCATCGCCCGCTTCATCAGGTCTGCTTCCGTTCCCTGTATCGGCATATTTTGCGCCGCTCGCTCCGCCGCCATTCTCACTGCAAAATTTGCCGATTTCACATCTGGTGTCGGTCGCCTTCGCCCGAAATACGTTTCCACATATCCTTCATTTCTCGCCTGCGCAAGCATTCGTTCCAAATATTCTTTTATCGGCGCCCTGAGTACGAAATAATTATCAATAAACTCCTTCGCCTCCGCAAAAGGCATCTTCGCCGCATCAGAAAGTCCTCTCACACTCATCCCATAGAGGATACCAAAATTTATCACCTTCGCCGCCCGCCTCTGCTCTTTCGTCACTTCCACATACGGCACATGAAAAGCTTCACTCGCTGTCTTCGTATGAATATCCACATCATCATTAAAATCTTTTATTAGTTTCTCATCCCCCGCCATCACTGCCGCTAGTCTCAGCTCAAATTGCGAATAATCCGCCGACACCAACATTTTCCCCTCTGGCGCCACGAATCCCGTCCTTATTCGTTTCCCCTCCTCCGTTCGCACAGGAATATTTTGTAGATTTGGATCCTTGCTAGATAGTCTCCCTGTCGCTGTTACATTCTGCGTAAAAGTCGTATGTATCCGCCCTTCCGCGTCCGCCATTTCTGGCATTGGCAAGATATAAGTAGAATAAAGTTTCTGCGCTTCCCGATATTCCACTAATTTCGGTATAATCGGGTGTGCGTCCATCAATTTTGCGAGCTCCTTCGCCCCCGTAGAATATCCCCGCGTCGTCTTCTTGATGCCCTTTATCGGCAACTCCATTTTCATAAACAAAATCTCAGACAGTTGGACTGGGGAATTAACATTAAACTCTATTCCCGCCAGTTCCCATATTTCTTTTTCCAGCTTTTCTACTTCCGCCGCATATTCCTTTGCCAGTCTAGAAAAATACTCTCGATCTATCCGCATCCCTCTCCGCTCCATTTTATAAAGCACTGGTATCAGCGGCAAATCAAATTCCGTCAATATCTTATATAGTCGCGGATATTTTTCATATTCTCGTCTCTGCTCTTGATATTTTTTCTCAATATCGTTATCGAACAAACTCATTTCTTCCCGCTTCAGCGGATTTAATAAAAACTCTCCCTGCCCCAAATCCCAAAACTCCCCTCCTTGTAAAATCTCCTTCGCCACTTTCTCATCCCGATGCATCGCCCCTTTCACATCCCAATCAATAATTTCGGGAATTTTAAATTCGGAAAAATCCGAAAACGGTGCTTTAAGGGAATCTTCATTATTAAACGAATCTGAAGACGGTATTTTGAGGACCTTCTCGGAGTTACGACGCGACCTCGTGTCCGAAAAAGTCGTCTCAGGTTCGTCTAGTTTGAACTTTCTTATTAATGAATTAAATTCTAACTTTTTCAGCCCTTCTATCACTTTCTCATAATTAAATTCAAACTCTGGAATACTGGACAGGGAAACAGGCGCTCTGAAATTTATCGTCGCTAATTCCCGCGACATATACGCAGATTCTTTTCCACTTATAAGTTTCTCTCGCACCGCCCCAGTTATTTTATCTATATTTTCATATATTCCATCCAGCGTCTCATATTCGTTCAATAATTTCACCGCCGTCTTTTCCCCTATTCCCGGCACGCCTGGTATATTATCCGATGCATCACCTTTTAATGCTTTGAGATCTAAAAATTGCGATTTACGGATTCCGTATTTTTCCTCCACTTCCCGCACATTTATTTCTTCAATTTTCGTAAATCCTTTTACGATGCGTAGCATCCGCGTATTTTCATCCACGATTTGTAGCATATCTAGATCCGACGAAATAATTGACGTCTCATATTCACATTCACCGTCCGGCCTCATCACCTCATCTGCCTGCCGAGCTAGAGTTCCAATTATATCATCCGCCTCATATTCATCTACTTCCACAAAACTCCACCCGAGGTCATTCACCAATTCTTTAAGAAACGGTATTTGCGCATAAAAATCCTCCCCCGGCTTCACTCGTCCAGCTTTATACTCAGGAAAAATCGCCCGCCTTTTCGCCACTGATGTTTTTGAATCCCATGCCACCACTACTTGCGTCGGCATCAGTCGCTTCACTATTTCCATCGCAATCGCCGCAAAACCATATATACCTCCAGTTGGTGTCCCATCCGATTTCGCCAATGCTCCCATCGCATAATATCCACGATAGAATACCGATTTTCCATCTATCAACACCAACCTTTTCATACCACACTCCTTCTCGCTAAAAATCTATTTCTTGTAATACTTTCTTCAAATTATTTTGCAAATCTTCAATACTGCCATTATTTAATATATAGTAATCTGCCGCCGCAATCGGTCCGCCTTTTTCCAGATTTTCAATTTCCGACCTGTCTCTCTCGCGTATCGCATTTTCATCAAATGCTCTTCCTGGCCTCGCTGCTACTCTCTTATAACGCAGATTCTTATCTACTACTATTGCCACGAACGTCATTCGTCCTGGAAACTCATGTTGCAGAGTGCGATATTCCGTCCATGAATATACCCCATCCAGTATTATCCGCCTTTGTCCCGCCGCTATCAAATCTTTCGC
>JAFWHD010000038.1 GCA_017512085.1 Candidatus Saccharimonadota bacterium | reverse complement strand
AAATAATGTCTCGTTTATTTCTGCTCTTTTTACTACTAGTACTTTTACTAGACTGGTGTGATATTTTACTATATATATTATATATAGTAGCTCCCAGACTTGCTTGTTTAATTTTTCTTCCACTCATCGCGAGGTCCTTTCTATTATGTTTGACGCTAATCCTTGCGATGCTTTTACTCCTTAACAACATAAATGGCACCGCAAGGTGCGATAAACACACATCAACCTCAGGTCAATCATACTTGAGTTTCAGTGGCTTCCTTACGATGCCATTTATAAATTCAAATATAATTAACCTAAATAATTGTATGTGTTTTCATACAATATAAAATATTAATGTGTGTTTATCGCTTATATTAGTATTATAACACACAAAAAATAAAATATACAAAAATCTACAACGAATTATTTCCAATAAGCTTTACCGCCGATGCGGACGTCAATATAGGTGAATTCGGCGATGCCAGCTTCGGCGAGATAGCGATACATGCGATCCGCATCTTCAACAGAGACTGCGGTATCCCGATCAAGGGTAAATTTTACATAGCCTGGGTGGCCATCAAGATAGAAATCAATTTCGCGGATAGCGCCATGTGGAATGACAGCTCGGACTGGTGTATAGCCGAGATCACGAAAGTCTGCCTCAGCCTGACCGATATAGGCACGCATACGACTGCTAATATGACTACCCGATGAGTCATCTTCATCCACGATTTCAACGGTAGGGGCAGTAACGACAGCAACTGCCTCGTCAGGCTCTGGGACCTGAGCGGGGGCATCTGGTTCCCCGTTCCCGAAGCAAATAAAGGCGAGAGCGGCTAGGATGGCCACCAGAGCAGCAAAACCTAGACAGACAAAGACAACTCGGCGATCTTGGCGTTTTTTGTCTTTCTTCCGGGCGGCTTCGCGCTCGTTCCTAGTCTCAAGTTTTTCCCTTTTTTCACCGATGGTGCGCCCCATCTGGAAGGTGGACTGGCGGTTTTCGCGACGATTTACCAACTTGGGCGGCTCAGGAGCAGCTGGAGTATTGTTTGATTCTTTGGTTTTTTTATGAAATATACCCACCACTTTACTCCTATTTCTTCCCTGCTTCTTCCATGATAATACCAGCGAGAGCGTCTGCTGCGTCTGGTTTTGACTCGGCATGGAGACGATCGGCCATGTCGGCACGGAGGCGAGGGGATTTGACGAGATGTTTGATGGCGGCGAGAAGCTTCTCTGGCTGCTCAACCATTTCTATGTCTGGAACTACGGTAGCGGCTTTTAGTTCCTCTAGGCGGGCGGCATTTTTTTGCTGATGGCCGCCTGGAAGGCGAGCAAAAGGCACGAGGATGACAGCTTTCTTTAGGGCGGCGAGCTCGGTAATCGTCGTAGCACCAGCGCGAGAGACGACCACATCGGCGGCGCCCATTAGCTCATCCATGGTGGTATTAAACTCCCACATACGGAAATTTGACTCCAAGGAAGCGTGTTCCCAGTCCTCGTATTTCTTTAGATCTATCATGTTTTCGTAATGTTTACGACCCGCTACGAGACCGACGGAGGTGAATTTGAGAAGGTCGGGGAGGATAACGCGAGTGGCTTCGTTGAGGTTTTCGGAGCCTTGCGAGCCACCAGTGATGACGACTAGAGGCTGGTCTGGATTAAAGGAGAAGGCTTTCTTTAATGATGATTGCTTCGTCATAGAGACTGGGCGGAACTCGGGCCCGACTGGGATACCAGTCCAAATATAATTTGGGTGTTTCTCTAGGATTTCCTCAGAAAGTGGCATACCGAAAGCGACTTTGCGTGCTTTCTTCATGAGGATACGATTCGCTAGACCAGCGACAACATCAGATTCGTGAATGATATAAGGAATCTTAAAGGCCCTAGCGGCTAGACCGACAGGCAGGCAGACATAGCCACCTTTCAGGAAGATAATATCAGGCCGATAAGTAATCATACGACAAAAACTCGTAATAAGCCCTGCGAGAAAACCGAAAAAGCCGATAATATTACCTAATATGAGCTCCTTTACCGTAATACCGAAGTGGACAAAATAATCACGAAAATGCCAGTCGGCATAGCGATGAAACTTCCCAGCTGGGAGCCGACGGACGCGGATGTATTCGGAACGTCGTCCGCGTTTCTCGCCCCAAGCGAGGCCAATCTCAGTCGTGAGCTTGGTGACATTTTTGTAATATTTAAAATCAGTCCAAAATTCTACCTCGGTACGAGGCTTCTTTTCAAGAAGTGCGCGAACTACGGCGACGGCCGGTGTAATGTGTCCCCCCGATCCCCCGCCGACTACTAATATTTTCATTTTTTATAACCTCTCTATTAGTATAACACGAAATTTGCAAAACAAGGCCAAGTGCAAACGCGATAAATATCATACTAGTGCCACCATAAGATAATAATGGGAGTGTGATACCCGTGACTGGCACGAGACCGGTCATAGCCATGATATTTACTACTACCTGGGCGAGCGTCCAGGAAAAGACTCCGACGGTGATGAGACGATTTTCTACGTCATCGGTATGCTCGGCGACCTTCACGGTGCGCATGAGGAGGGCACCAAAAATAGAAATAATTACAAATAGCCCCACGAAGCCAAAGGTCTCGCCGAGAATAGCAAACACGGAGTCATTGATAGACTCAGGAAGATAGCCAGTAGCCTGGACGGAATTGCCGATACCGACACCAGTAAACCCACCTATACCAATGGCGAGCATAGCATTCTCAATATGATAAGTGGAATCATTGCTCTCGGCGCCAGAAATAGTATCCACCCAGGCATAAATGCGCTCCATGCGGTGAGATGAGGTGGCGATGGCGCCAACCCCTACTATAATTATAGAAATAAGGAAAATAAGATATTGCTTTGTGGAAATACCTGAAAGAAGCAACATACCAAGAATAATGGCAATCATGGCGACACCAGTACCGAGGTCACCTTGAGCGATGACAACGAGAAAAAGTGAAATGCCCGAAACGATGAGGAGTGGCAACCAAAATTCTCGCCACTGTCCTACGACGCCATCTTCCCTTTTTCTGGCGAAGAAATCTGCGAGATAGATGACTAGGGCTAACTTCATAAGCTCGGCTGGTTGAAAGCTGACGGGGCCAAAATTAAACCAGCGACATTCACCGAGTTCACATTTCGCTAGTGAGGAACCAGTCATGGAAAGTAGCCAGAGGGCGAGCGACAGGATAATAGCGATAATCATGAGAGGTTTGGCGAATTTCTTGATAAATTTGACGGGAATCCATTTGAAGGCGGCAAAAAAAGCAATAAGAGATAGGGCCACAGAGCGTAGCTGGCCGAGAAAGAAATAATTATCAGAGTAATTAGTGCCATAAGTACTATTTAGGACGTTAGAACGCATCGGGCCGATGGCATAGATAATAATTAGGCCGAGAGCCATGAGCCCGAGTGTAGCAAATAAGATGACTAGGTCGGATTTGTGTTTGCGCATCTAGACCGCTCCTCCTGTCACTGCGAGAAAAATCCCCATAATCGCACAGACGCCAGCGATAATCCAGAAACGCATAACAATTTTTGCCTCGCCCCAACCAATGGCTTCCAGATGATGATGGAGAGGGGCGGAGAGGAAGATTTTTTTATGAAATAGTTTCTTTGAGAGGAGCTGGAGAATACTGGAGCCAGTCTCAATGACGAAAGGCAGGCCGATAACTGGAAGAAGGAGGAAGGAATTCGTCATCATAGCGACCACACCGAGACCAGCGCCGAGAGCAAAGGAGCCAGTATCCCCCATCATGAAGCGAGCAGGGGGAACATTAAACCAGATGTAGGCGAGAAGCCAACCAACCACCGTGAGGCAGAAACCAAATAATAGCAAGTTCCCTTGCATGAGAGCAATGATGCCATAAGCACCGTAAGCTAGCATGGCGAGTCCACCCGAGAGACCGTCTAGACCATCGGAAATATTGACGGAATTACTGGTCGCAACAACAGCAAAGGCAAAAATCAACATCATGACAATAGGGCCAACCGTGAAGTCACCAGCGAACGGGATAAGCATCGTGGTCCAGCCAAGCTTAAAAGCAAAGAACCAGCCAAGAGCGAGGCCGACAGCTGTAATCATGGCGAATTTCACGGGGCCACGCAGACCGGCAGCACCACGACCTGAGCCGAAGATATTAATACAGTCATCTACCACGCCAACAAAAGCCCCGCCGAGAAAACCAGCGAGTGGTAGCCAAGTCTGCCCACGATCAAGGTTAAATATCCAGGTGACAACAGTCACGGTCACTACACCAATAAGGCCTGCCATGGTAGGAAAAACGTGTTTGAATTTGTGAGCATGAAGCTTACGCATGACAGGAAGATCAGTACCATCTACCGTGGTAGTCTTTTGCTTTTTCCAGAATTTGTATTTGTAGGCAAAGTGAGTATAAATAGGAGTAAGGAGCATGGAAATAATAAAGCTGGCAAGTGCTAATAGCAGGCCATGGAAAACTTCGTCTGAAATTAAGGCTTTCATAGTACTATTTTACCACTCCTGGCTGGATTTTATAATAGCTAATCAAGTATTTTGATAAGCTTTCAAAAAGTGCTTGGGCGTCACCACTACCGATACTCTGCCCGGCACCCCACATGCGAACCATAATCACGTATTCTGGCATCTCGCCACTAGGAGCGATGTAACCGATGTAAGAACCGACGAGTTGAGAAAATGAGTCATCATAGGCGCCATTGATGACAACTTGAGCGGTGCCTGATTTGCCACCTAGATCGTAGCCAGCTGGATCTATGCCGAGCTGAGCGCGGTAACTACGGTTGTTTTTTAGCATCTCGCGCATGGCAGCAGATGTCTCGGGGGTGAGAATCTGGTCATTGACATCTTCTGCTACAGCGACACCAGATTCTTTGCCAGTCTTTAATTCCCCGTCCACATAAGTGCCCTTAACAATGGTAGGGGTATGGTAGGTGCCACCATTAACGACGGCCGACCAAGCGGCGGCGGTCTGGACCATAGTGATGGCTAAGTTCTGACCAAATGTCATATTCGCATAGGTGGAATCACGGCCCCAACCTTCGTTAGGATCAGGAATAAAGCCAGTTTGCTCAATGAGCTCAATACCAGTGACCTGACCGAGACGGAATTTATTATAGTAATAATCATAAAGCCTCTCGCGCCCTTCCTGAGTAATCTCGCTAGGATTATCACCTAGAAGCCGGAGAGCCTGGATAGAGCCAGTATTAAGAGACCAATAGAGAGCGGTGCGCATGGAGATAGGACCGTAGAGGGTACTTCTCTGCTCGGCATTTTCAATTTTCCAACCGTCAATAGTGTCATAGTGATTATTAAAATAAGTCGTGTCACCAGTCATTTTGCCTTCGTTAATGGCAGCGGAAAAGGTGAAACTTTTACAGATAGAGGCAGGCTCGTATGGGTCGTCAACGGCATAATTTTTATAAGCGGAGGCATCAACAACCTCACTGTAATTATTGGGATCGTAATTTGGTAGGTTTGCCATGGCGACGATTTCGCCCGTGCCGGGCTTCATGACGAGAACGGAGGCATTTGTAGCGGCGCTAGACGCGATGGTGTTCTTGGAGATTTCTTCAATTCCCTCCTCTAGACCGCGGTCAACCGAGAGGACGACATTGGCACCATCCTTCGCTGGGATTTCAATACTATCATTATCAACGGAGAGAGCTACTTGATTCACATCAACGGTAGTTTTCAAGAGTCCGTCCTCGCCATTTAATTCATCGTTAAGCGAGCCTTCTACGCCATACTGACCAACCCCCTCATCATTTACAAAACCAAGCAAACCAGAAGCCAACTCTCCTTCGGGATAGACGCGCTGATTGATTTTTTTCAACCAAACAGCACTAACTTTTTCGTCGTGAGCAATCTTCTCAGCAATATCACGCGGAACGTTCTTCGCGACAATGGAATAGCGGAGGCCTTCGGTGCTGTATATTTCGTCTAGGTTTGCCTTGGAGTAATCTTTCACATAAGTATTAATTACATATTCAATAGTTTCTTTTTTGGTAACGGTCGGATCAATGATAATTTCGTAGGCGGTTTGATTCAGAACTACGGCGACTGGCTCGTCACCGTTCATCATGTATATTTCGCCGCGACGGGCGGAAATCGTCTCAAGGAGGGTGTGTTCTTCGTCAGCTTTTGCCACCCAAGAACCATGCTCAATAATCTGGATAACAAAAAGTCGCACCAAGATGATCCCGAGGCTAAAAGCGACAAGGATTCTCAAAATTTTAAGGCGATGGACGTCTCCCTTCGAATGAAACTCTTGACTGGTAGAATCTTGATATTTATTCCGTGGCATAGCCGGTTACCGTAGCGTTTTCCATGTTGGCAGCGACGGTGCTAGATTTCGCGGTGGCGACAGAGGTCAGGCGAGCTTTTTCAACAGCCAAATCATCTTTTTTTGCGGTCATCTCAGTGATTTCAGAATCAACGCTGGATAACTCGTAGTCAAAACTCGTGGCCTTGGTGCCTTCTGCTACATAGATAAGACCGAAGACGAGCGTAAGCATCCCGACGATAACAATCTGGGAAATAGAACCTAGACTTCTCCTAGTGTGACGAACCGTGTTACGATTTCTCACGAAGCTAGTGGTGGTGCCAGCTCTCCTCGATATATATGTAGTTTCGCTAATCATTTTATCCTCGCTAATGTTTATTATTTTGTTTTTGTTTTTCTAAATTTGTTTGATTTATAGTCCGGGGGACTCGCAAAAGTCAGAGCTATAAGTAAACTTTTGTGGTTCCCCGGGAAGGTCATACACTCACACTCTCATGTGAAAACTCTAATTGGTGGACCTAATGGTCCATAGCGTCAGCATCCCTCCTAGCGCCGCTCCGGGAGCGCGTTTCGCAGGAGCAGAGAGTGAAAACCTGCGCACCCTCTGCCCCGCGACTCCGTCTAGCGGAAGTGAACTTTAACAGTGGTCTTCCGAGACTTGTTCGCGACTAATATTTGCTTTGGCATAATATAACTCCTTTTTTTATTTTTGTTTTTATCATTCCGCTGGCTAAATTTGGTCGGCAAAAACTATCTAAACATAAGTAGCATCAGGATATTATAGGGTCAACACAAATGTCCTTCGCTATTTACGTCTAGCTAGTCTCAGCTTCGCAGATCTCGCTCGCGGGTTGATAACTAACTCCTCACCCTCCGCAACAATCGGTTTTTTGTTGATAATTTCTAGCTCTGATTCCTCCCCATAAGAGGATGCATCGCGAAGAAAATTCTTTACGAGCCGATCTTCTAGACTATGAAAGGTGATGAGGCCTAAGCGACCCTTCGGCTTGAGTAATCTAGGAATCAGGGGGAGAGTTTTTTCTATCTCTGCTAATTCCTCATTTACCTCTATCCGAACCGCTTGAAAAACTCGTGTCGCTGGATGAATCTTACTATAGCCAGACTTTGCTTTAATCAAGTCAGCAAGTTCTCTGGTGCTATGAATCGGACGCGCTCGTACTATTTCCCTCGCTAGCATTCTCGCTCTTCCCTCTGGCTCCTCGCCGTAGGTGGTAAAAATCCTAGCTAACTCTCGTTCGCTGTATTTATTTATAATGTCGTCCGCCGTGAGTCTATCACGGGCATCCATCCGCATGTCTAGTGGTCCATCATTTTTTAATGAAAAACCACGACTCCCATCATCTAGTTGCGGAGAAGAAACTCCAAAATCCGCTAGTATCATATCAAAAGTGTCTCCACACGACAAAAGCTGCAGCACCGCGCTATAAAAGTCATCATGAATAAGCCTAATCTCGGGCGGAAAATGCTGCTTAAGATAATTAATAGCATTCTCGTCGCGATCGACTAAGCATGAAGTCTTATAACTCTGTGTCACATCCAAAATTTCCATAGCATGGCCACCATACCCTGCGGTGAGATCCAAATATTTCTCGCCTGCCTGTGGTTGGAGTCCTGCTAAGACTTCCGATAGTAATACAGGAATATGAAATTTCTCCATATCTTATATTATACTACGTTTGAGGCCGATCAACTAGAAACTTCAGCGGGTTTGTGTTTGATTTTATGTTTGTTTTATTCACAATATAATCCACCGCGATTATGGTCTGACCTGCTTTCGCAAATCATAATAAATAATCTCGGTCGTTGAGAGACTTATTGTGTTCTAGACCATATAGAGTTTTATTGGGAGGTGTTCTAGGCAAGGTACTCACGATTGTTTTGACGCATCTCGCTAAGGTTAATGCGCGCCGAGGCTCCCAGTTGGCCGGTCTCAAACTTGTATGCTGTAATGTGCTGTTTGTTTAGCGTTTTTATTTATTTATTCGCTAAATTTATTGTATGATAATCCCGCAAAAAATGCAAGTGCTTTTTTAAAGTTTTTTGAATCCCCTAGTCATCCCTAGAGTTTTCCACAAGGAGTGGAAAACTCCCCTGTTAGCCATAATTTTTACACCGAACATTTGACCGAACAAATGGGCGAAATTAGCCGAACATGATGGGATTGACTTTTTCCCTGTTCTGTGCTATAATAACCGAACAATAGGGGATTTTGTGACCTTCAAGCTTTGAGATAAGGAGTATTTTCACGCGAGCCTATGGTGAAAAATTGGAAAAATAATCTGGCGGGAGCCCTCCGGTATTTATTTTTTGTTTCACAAAAAATATCGCTGCGTCGTCGATTTGAGAAAGCAAGCTTTCTCATCTCTTCTCCTTGCGAACAGTACCGGCTTCCCACCACTATTTTTTCAATTTTTCAGCCAAATATGGCTCGCTTAGAAAATACCCCCTTATCACATACATTAATCCCACCTATCCCCTCGGGGGTTCGCCGTCTGGCTCGTCTAGGAGTTTCTTGGACTTTATCTCATAGCGGCGGCCATTGACTGGAGAGATGTAATAATCCTCGGCGACGAGATTGACAAACATAGAGAGATCTTTATCATCCATGATGATAATGGAGCCATCTTCGTCGGTCATAAGCTCCAACTGCATATCATCAGCGTAGTCCAGGAGTTTATCCTGAGGCATTTCCTCGGCGATGTCCATAGCTTGGACTTTTTTCAGGATGGGCTTCTTGTCGGCGAGGAGACCGTTTAGCGTAAGCCCCTCAGAGAAGGATAGTTTGTATTTCTCTGTTAATTCCTTTGCTTTTTCATCGGCTAGGACTTGAGACTTGAAATCATACTGAAAAAGATTCTCAAATTTGGCTTGGTTGAAAACAATAACGGTTTTCCCGATGATGGCGACTTGATTATCTTCGGGCATCTTCAGAGCAATCTGGGCGGAAAATGGCTCAAAGCTCTCGCCATTTATTTCCCAGCTACCAGCGCCCCTGAGAGCCGACGAGGCGGGGAGAAGCTTCGCGATGTAGAATGACTTAGTGCCATCTTCCCCACCTGGATAGGTGAACTTCGCGATGATGCCTTTAACTTTCTTAAAGTCGTATTCATTTTCGTTGAAATAGTCAATGTCTTTATATTCATTCTCTATGAGATGAATAAGTGTCTCGGCGCGACCGACTTTTCCTAGCTCGGTGTGATAGATGACCTTTTCCTCGCCGTCAGCCTTCTCATACTCATGGCATTCTAGACCTTTGTCTGCCTCCTCAATGACAAATTTGATAGCATTAACCATGAATAGTTGCTTGACGGAATTAGCGAGATTATCACTGTAGCGAATCTTATACGGAGTATAATTTTTATTAAATAAAAACAACTCCGCGCTGACATTGTTTTTTACTTCGTCAATTTCGTTTGCCCATTGAAAAACATCTACAACACCATTGGCTGCGGTATCTGTCGCCGCAGGACTAGCTGGCACACTGGCCATTTCTGCTGAATCTTCCATAAAACCTCCACTTATTTTTCCTTATTGTATCATACAAGTTTTAAAAACTCTATAGCATAAAGATTGCCGCCCTAATCTGGGACGCCTCCAAAACCGGAAAAGTAAAGTTCAGCTCTGGACAAGTCCTGAAAAATATAATGAACTTGACTTTTCCGGTGTTTTCCGGGAAATTGCCCCAGATTAGGGCAGCATATCTAACTCATATTTATAATTCAAAATAAGCAGAATCTATATAATTAGATTCACCAAGAGTGGCAAAAGTTTTACGGAGGTCATCTCTGGCCTCAGTGACAGAGTCGCCTTCATCGAGATTTGATTCAATCTTTGCATAGTAGTGAGGATCACGCTCTAGCTTATCTAGGTAGATATTCGTTCCCTGCCCCATCACCAAATCTTGGCGACGACGGGAAATCTCAGAAGCGAGCTTGAAACCTAGTTGGAAAATAATCCGGACGACGGATTCGTAATCCTGAACAATGGTCGTCTCTACGATATCTACGCCAGAATCTTCAATATGGCGTTTTAGGATAAGGTAGTATTTGGGCGGTTTATCAACGGCTTTCATCTCGGTACGCATGATGAGTCGGGGAAAATTGCTATGAGGACGGTAATTCTTAGGAATGTAAATACGATCGTGGAGCCAATAAATCGGAGAAAAATCGAGATCAATGTCGCTCAGCTTCTCTTCGAAGGCATCGCGACTTTTCAATCGGCATTTCAATATTACACGTTTCATGTCAAAATTATAGCACATTTTAGCATTTTGGGCTATTACCTCTATCTGGGACGCCTCCAAAACCGAAAAAGTAAAGTTCAGTTCGGGACAAGGTCCCAATAAAAGGTGAACTTGACTTTTCCGGTGTTTTTCGGGAAATTGTCCCAGATAGAGATAATAGCTTACAATATCATTATAAGTCACAAATGCGGCCTTCAACGGATTTTACACCGTTATAATCATTCTCAGCGAGCTTGATAAGGGGGGAGATAAGGTGGCCTGGTTCCAGAGAGAGCCAAGCGTCGGGGGCAAAGAAGGCGACCAGTTTCAAATATTTACCAGATTTATCGCGAAGATCGAGACGGAGGTGTTGGCCGTCTGCACCCATTCTCTGAACATTCGCCAATTCTACATCGGTGAGGCGAAAAATCGGCTCTTCGTTGCCAGCCCCAAATGGTTCCAGAGTTTTTAGCTCGTCCATAAAGTCTAGAGTAAAATCATCAAAATCGCTGACTGCGAGGTCTGGGGTAGGCTTTAAATAATGAGTCTGATCTTTTAGCCCTAGGCTACTATAATAGGAGTTTAGCCCTGAGCGAAAAGCATCCAAATCGGCAGAATGAAGGCGAACACCGGCAGCGGCGGCATGGCCACCTCCGCCCAAAGTCGTGTCGCTAACGGATTGAAGGGCTGCAGCGAGATTAAAATCGCCAAAGCTGCGACCTGAGCCCTTCAATATTCCCTTCTCGGTCTCGGCGAGAACGAAGGCGGGGCGCTGATATTCTTCAACCAAACGGCCAGCTATAATACCGAGGACGCCTTCATGCCAATTCCCTACCTCAACGATGACAGGATTATTATCTGGGACACCACGCTCCGTTATTTCCTTTACGGCGGTTATCTGCTCGGTCTTGCGTCTCTTATTAAGCTCCTCTAGTTTAGCGGCCAGACGAGCCGCCTCGGTGGAAGAATTCGTGCGAAGAAGATTTAATGATAAAGTAGCATCCTCTAGGCGCCCAGCCGCGTTGAGTCGAGGGCCGATCTGGAAACCGATAGATTCAGAGTTGAGATTTGACACTCTAGCAAGACGCATAAGTTCTTTTAAGCCCTTACGCCTGGTCTTTTCTAGGACTATCATGCCATAGCTCGTAAGAATGCGATTCTCGCCCGTGAGAAGCATAGCGTCGCAAATCGTACCAATGAGAACGAGGTCTAGGAGCCATTTTTCCTGCCCTCGTTTAATCTTCCCTGTTTTCACGAGGGCCTGTGCTACTTTGAAGGCGACACCTACACCAGCTAGCTCACGGAGAGAGGTGGCAGAGGAGTAATTCCAATCTAGGCGTTTAGGATTTACGACTGCCTTCGCATCTGGGAGAGTGCTGCCTAACTCGTGATGGTCGGTAACGACTGTATCAATTTTTTGTTCATTTAATTTCTCTATAATATCATGATTTCTGGAGCCGCAATCCACGGTAATGACAAGATTTGTATTTGATTCCCTAGCATGCTTTACGAGTTTCGAGCTCATACCGTAGCCATCAGTAAAACGATTTGGTAGCATGATTTCAATGCGGTCTCTAGGGAGGCCAGCCAGAAGTAAAGACTGTTCCATCAGAGTAGCCGCGGTAACACCGTCGGCGTCATAGTCTCCGTAGATAATGACGCGTTCTTTGCCTTGGATGGCTTTGATCAGGCGGTCAATGGCCGAGTCCATATCTGGAAGCATAAAAGGATCTAGCAAATCATTGTAGTTTGTTTTGAGAAAACTAGGGGTGAGGCCACGAGCCTGTAATAATCGTATAAATAATTTACTCATTTACTTCCCTTGCAGAGATATTAGCCGATGGTTTTGCTAGGGTGGCTACCCTTCTGACTCTTGATGACGATACTCTGAAGCTCTTTCAAAATCGGGTATTGTTTATTGGTTTGATAAATCTTGGTCTTTCCCTTCTTAGTAACGATGAGAAATTTGCCATTGACCATATGGGTTAATTCTCGTTGGATATTGCCAGGGTCTTCTTTGGTTAATTTGGCTAGGCCACGAACGTTGATTTTAAAGTCGGGATATTTGGCAAAAACAACGATAATCTTGCGGCGGACCCGAGATGTCACGAATGTGCTCAACATACTATCTATTACCTCGCTTAACTTCATCTATTATAGCATATATTTTGTAAAAATAACAACAAAACATAAAAATGACTATTATTCCTATCTGGGACGCCTCCAAAACCGGAAAAGTATAGTTCAGTTCGGGACTACGTCCTAATATGAAAGTGAACTTGACTTTTCCGGTGTTTTCCGGGAAATTGTCCCAGATAGGGGTAATAGCTCATTTTCTAGGTTTATCTGTTCGTGGTATAATAAAAAGTATGTTTTACGAGGTGATACCAGAGGGAAAAGTGGGGGCATTGACGTATGAATATGATCCTAGCTGGACGGATTCTCCCCTGGAAGCGTTAAAAAGAGGGCAAATCGTGATGGTGCCCTTGGGGCGAAGGGCGGTGCCTGGGGTGGTGATAAAAAAAGTTGTTCAGCCGGATTTTCGGACCAAAAAGATTAGCCAAATACTTTATTCAAGGCCACTGCCGAAGCAAATACTCACGACTATTAAGTTTATTAGTGAGTATTATATGACAGCTGAAGGCGAAGCAGTAAATCTAGTTCTGCCGCGTGGGGTTGAGAAGAAGAGACGCTCAAAACAGAGTAAGAAACAAGCAAAAACCGAACACTTCCCTACTGAGCCCGAAATTCGGTTGAATATTGCCCAGAAAAATGCCCTTCAGGGCCTCGTAGAGGCTCCAGGAGCCACGAGACTGCTGTTTGGCGTTACTGGTAGCGGCAAGACCAACATATACCTAAAACTGGCTCAAAATGCGTTAAAACAGCAAAAATCGACTATACTTTTAGTGCCAGAAATCGCACTTACGGGGCAACTTGTTCGGGTTTTTCAGGAAGTTTTTGGACCTATGGTGACGCTAATCCATTCACAACAAACAGAAGCGGAGAGACATCTTATATTTAATTCCCTACTGGAAACGGATAGCCCGAGGATAATAATAGGTCCAAGGTCGGCATTATTTGCTCCACTGCATAATCTCGGATTAATCATAATTGACGAGGAGCATGAGGCGACATATTATCAAGAAAATGCACCGAGATACTCAGCGATAAGGGTGGCGAGCGGAATGGCGACGAGCCTAGGCATACCTCTAATACTAGGATCGGCGACGCCCACAGTGGAGGATTATTATATATCAGAGCAGAAAAAAACTCTCATCAAGCTGACAGAGAAAGCAAAAACCACAGCAGTGAAGCCGCAGGTAAAAATTATTGATTTGAAAGATAGAGAAAAATTTCGCAGAAATCGCTATTTTTCTGCGGAATTATTGGCAGTGATGGGGCGAAATCTGGAAGAACATCAGCAGACGCTGATTTTTCATAATCGGCGAGGCTCATCAACGATGACGGTGTGCGAGAATTGTGGCGAGGAGATACTTTGCCCAAATTGTTTTCTACCCCTGACGCTACATGCGGATGAGTATAAAATGGTCTGTCATACTTGCGGATATAGAGACGCGGTACCGACTGATTGCCCAAAATGTAAAGCCCCTGGGATAATACATAAGGGGTTTGGAACGAAGCTATTAGAGGCAGAGTTAAACAAATTATTCCCAAAAGCGACGGTAAGAAGATTTGATGCGGATAATAAAAAAGAGGAAAATCTGGCGGCGATTTATGATGAGGTGAAGAATGGCGATGTGGATATACTAGTCGGGACACAGACACTAGCTAAGGGGCTGGATTTACCAAAACTCGCAACCGTGGGCGTAGTACAGGCAGATGCGGGACTGGCGCTACCAGATTACTCGTCTGAGGAAAGAGTTTTTCAGCTCTTGACGCAGGTGATGGGGCGAGTGGGGCGAGGGCATATGGAAACGGCGGAAGTTTATATACAGACTTATCGACCAGAGCATCCAGTGATAAATTTTGCCATAAACGAGGACTATGAGGGTTTTTGTAAATACATGATACAGAGGCGAAAACAAGCTGGATTCCCGCCTTTTATGTTTATCTTAAAATTGGAAATTACATTAAAAACGGAACGGATAGTGCTCGCGAAGGTACGAGAAACAATGAAGCAGCTAATGACGGACAAACGACTAAAAGTTTCTCCGCCGATGCCGGCTTTTCATGAGAGAACTATAAATGGATATACTTGGCAGATTATCGCTCGTAGTCGTTCTAGAAAAGCGTTAGTGGAGGCCTGCCGAGGCCTAGATAAGAATTTCAAAATATCCCTAGACCCGCCGAGCTTATTGTGATGTTTACTAACAACAAGGAAAACTCTGGCTTTTTTATGAAAAACTCTCGCTCCACCGACGTTACTATGATATAATATAAGAGATGAAGATAATTACCACACCGGATGCGAGGCTCCGGGAAAAATCAGAAAAAATACACCAAATCGACGAAGAAGTAATCGGGATTATTGCTGAGATGCGTAAACTTTCGCTGGATTGGGAAAAAGAGCATCCGTACGAGATGTCGGCAGCCATGGCAGCGCCACAGATGGGAGTGAATAAACGCATCATTATCGTGCGCGATGATATGGAGGATAAGAAAAAAGCGACTTTTACCGCTCTGATTAATCCAGAAGTAATACGGACGGAAGGTAAAGAAGTGGCAGATTACGAGGGGTGCCTGTCGGTACCCTCTGTATATGGTATGGTGCCTAGAGCATCAAAGGTAAAGGTAAAGGCTGTACTAGAGGACGGGACACCTGTAAGAATCAAGGCGACGGGCGACACAGCGCGGACACTTCTCCACGAGATAGACCATTTGAATGGGATTTTATTCATTGACCATATTAAGGATAATCCAAAAGCATTTTATAAGATGACGGACAAGGGTGATTTGGTGCCGGCAGATTATGAGAAAGAGATACGCAATAACGAGGAATTGTGGGGAGAATAAGAATGAATAATTATGGCGTTCTACTTCGTCAAGTCTTGCGCTGCTCATTCGCTGTACGATTAGTAAGGCTCATTCTGTTGCTCGGTCTTTCCTCGTATAACATCCATAATAATTCATTCTCTTGGAGTGTGCTATGATTAAAGAAAAGGTGATATTTTTTGGTAATGGCAAGCTAGCGGAATATGCATTAGCAGTTCTTGCACGTGAGTGCCAGGTAATTTTCCATGCGAGAACGAAGGAGGACTTAGCGAAAGCTGTGGAGATTAAAAAAACTACGCCAGAGGCACATGCGGTATTAGCTTCGTATGGGGTAATGGTGCCAGAAAGAGTCCTCGCTGAGTTTGGGCCAGAAGGAATATTAAATATTCATCCTTCCCTACTACCGAAGTATCGGGGAGCGTCACCGATAGAAAGCGCGATTCTCGCTGGTGATACAGATTTTTCCGTATCGGTAATGAAGCTAGTAAAAGCTATGGATGCGGGACCGATTTATTATCAGGAGACTTTTTCTAATCTACCCCTAAATAAAGATGCCATTTACCGAGCATTGGCTGAGGCAGGAGCGGAGTGGGTGAGTAAAAATTTGGCTCATCTCCCAGAGCCGAAGCCACAGGATGACCAAGAGGCGACTTTTACCGCGAAACTGACGAAAGAAATGGGGCTACTAACACCAGATACAGATACGGCGGAGGAGACTTTGCGAAAAATTGTAGCATATCAGGACTTCCCAAAAGCAAAATATACGTTTTTTGGTAAAAATTGTGCGATTTTAGAAGCGCATATAGTCCAGAAGGGTGAGATAGCAGTGCTGCCCCTTCCCTGCGCTAATGACTCAGTTTTAAGCATAGACAGATTACGACCAGATGGCAAGAGACCAATGGATGCGAAAAGCTTCCTGAATGGATACAAAAGATAGTTCCTTTCTTCGGACTAATAACATATCTGGAATGGTTTCAAAACTGAAGTTATTTTTATGCCCCGAGGAGTTTGGCGCGATTGTGGCGGATTTCGGATTTTAGTTCTTCAATAGTACGATTGACGATTTCGCGATAATCAGGGCGATTTTTTTCAAGCCATTTTATAGCTTCGGCCTGGTCGGTAATGAGATCAAATTGATTTAGCTGAATTTCCGTGAGACCACGTGAGATGCGCTCGCCGATGCGGACCTCCAACTCTTCCTGAATATAATCCAGAAAATCTTGCTTTTGGTCCTCTGGCATCGCCGAGAGTCCCATTTCTTGTAGAAAATTCTCATCAAACTTCATATGCTTATTATAGCATAGTTTTCTATAATGTGCGTTTTTTTGTCTCACGAGTGAAGAATACTAGACGGTCGCCGACTGCGAGGTCAATGCGGCTAGTGGTCTTTAGAGCTAGACCACCAATTTCGCCAGCGATAAGTTCCTTTACGTCCATTTTTTCTTTCTGGACAGAGGTGACCTCAGCTTCGCCAAGAGGCTGCTTTTTTCGTAAAATGCGAACGAGATAGCCTGGCTCAACCTTGCCCGTCAATACCTCGCCACCAGTAATGATGGAGGTCTTTTCAGTACGAAAGACGCCCTGGACTTTTAGCTCGCCTTTTTCTTCTTCAACGATTTCGGCATCAAGGAGGTTTTCCATCTCGCGTTTCGCATCATCCAGTAATTCGTAAATGACTTTGTAGATACGAACTGGAATATTGTCACGGGCGGCCATTTTGGAAATGTTAATCGGGACGGAGACATTAAAGCCGTAGATGACAGTATGCCCGCCAGCCGCCATGTAGACATCGTTCTCATTAATATCACCAACACCACTGCTCACGATGTTAAGCGTAATCTCGCCGCCAGTGTCAATCATTTTGAGAGAATCAATGACCGAAGTGACGGAGCCGAGCACATCGCCTTTTACAATCACGTTTAAGGTCTTGGAGTTGTCTGCAACATTCATCATGCGAAGAAGGTCAGTGGAGGTAACATTGGCCGAGGCGGTCTCATCCATAATGGCCTGAGCATTAAGGAGGGCCATCTTGCGAGCGGTCTTTTCGTCTGCGACCTCTACGAAGCGATCGCCGAAATTTGGGAGTTCTTTAAAGCCAGTAACGGTAACGGGAGTGGATGGGGTGGCTTTACCGCGTGGTTTACCGTCAAAGCTCAGCATAGTGCGGATCTTCGCATAGGTGGAGCCAGCGACAATGAACTCGCCGGTCTTTAGTTCCCCGCCAGTGACGAGGAGATTTACAACGGAGCCACGCCCCGTCTCCATGTGTGACTCAATGACAAGTCCCTCGGCAGGAATATCTACGTCGGCTTTTAACTCCTCAATGTCAGCAGTAAGGAGTACCATGTCTAGAAGCTTATCAAGGTTTTGATTAAATTTGGCGGAAATTGGCACCATAATGATGTCACCGCCCCATTCCTCGGGCTGGAGACCATGCGTGGAAAGGTCGGCCATGGTGCGCTGAATGTCGGCGCCTTCACGGTCAATTTTGTTAATGGCGACGATAATCTTCGCATTAGCGGACTTGGCGAAATTAATCGCTTCAACGGTCTGAGGCTTTACTCCGTCATCTGCGGCAACCACAATGATTACGATGTCGGTCAACATAGCACCATGCTGACGAATAGCAGCAAAGGCCTCGTGACCAGGAGTATCCAGAAAGGTAATGATACGATCGTCATGTTTTAATTGGTAAGCGGAAATATGCTGAGTAATGCCGCCGGCTTCCTGCTCAACGGTCTTCTTATGTAGAAGTGTATCAAGAAGAGTAGTCTTACCATGATCAACATGCCCCATGACAGCAACGACAGGTGGGCGAAGAACGGCATGGTCGGATAATTCATGAGTATAATTGGAAGTCCGAGTGGAAGTATCTTTCTTTTCAAGTTTTACATTTTTAAGATTTAACTCCTCAATGATAATACTAGCAGTCTCAAAATCAAGACGTTGATTAATCGTGGCGACAATGCCATTTTTGAATAACTCTCCAATAAGACTAGTCACGGAAAGACCGAGCGCCTTGGCGAGCTCGTCCACAGTAATAGAACCGGCAATTTGGATTGTCTTCTCTTCCATATTTATCCTATCTATACTATTTTACATCTTTTTAAAGGAATAATCAAGTATAGGTATAAAAAGAATGAGTGAGACTTTTAATTCTTCTATCCAAACTTATGATATAATAATGTTTATGGAAATATTTTTGCAGGTCGTACTACTGATAGTGGGGTTTGTGCTACTAATAAAGGGAGCAGATTGGTTTGTGGATGGTGCGAGTGGAGTGGCAAGTTATTTTAAGGTGCCAAAAACAATTATTGGCCTCACGATTGTAGCATTTGGAACATCGGCGCCAGAATTTGCGGTGAGTATCCAGTCAATACTATCAGGAAATGCAGAAATGTTGCTCGGTAATGTGGTAGGGTCAAATATCGTAAATATTTGTTTGATTCTAGGTATTGTCGCGCTCATAAAGCCGATTACGGTAAAAAGTACTACCGTGCAGAAAGAGTTACCGATGACTATTCTTTTAACGCTACTACTTGCCACTCTAATATCCGACCGATTATTTAATGGAATTATGGGAGAAAATGATTTTACTCAGCAAGATGGAGTAGTGCTCGTGATTGCTTTTCTAATATTTGTGTATTATCTAATAAGGACAATTCGGCGAAATAACAGAAAACAAAAACACGTACACAAAAAAGAACTAGAATCCACCACAGAGCTCCCCGCGGAGATGACGCCGATGATGTCGTTGCCGAAATCTATCCTGTTTACAGTACTGGGATTGGTGGGGATAGTGATAGGATCAAATCTAGTAGTGAATAATGCGTCAGGATTAGCGGGGGCGATGGGAATATCGGACAAAATCGTCGCGATGACAGTGATAGCAATCGGGACTTCCCTACCGGAACTAGTAACATCGGTAGTGGCAGCAAAGAAGGGCGAGACGGACCTCGCGGTAGGAAATATTGTGGGCTCAAATATCTTTAATATGGGAATGGTGGCAGGATTACCAGTGGCAATACTCGGTGGAATACCGAATATTGCATTCTCGATGGTGGATGTAATAGTAATGGTGGCAGCATCGCTACTCCTATATTTCTTCGCTAAAAACGATAACAAGATTAATAAATGGGAGGGGGTGGTGTTTTTACTAGTATTCTTGGGATATTATGGATATCTAATAGCGACGACGGTGGGTGGATGACGTTATTATCGGGTCAGACCCCGTCTATTCGCTTTGCGGATAGACTCTCTCGCTGCGTCGCTTGGTGTTCTTCGCCAGACTAGGCTTTTGCTAACGCAAAAGCCTTCCGTTCTTTTTGGCCAGACCTCGTCTATTCGCTTCGCGAATAGACTCTCTCGCTGCGTCGTCTCGAAAAAAGAAAAGCGAGCTTTTCTTTTTTACTCGTCTCCTTGCGAGACGAATTGGCTACGCCAGTTCGCGTCTGGCTGCCAAAAGCCACATAAAAATAAAGACCTAAAGGTCTTAATTTTTATGTGGCTCCTCGGGCCAGACTCGAACTGGCAACCTCGAAGTTAACAGCTTCTTGCTCCACCATTGAGCTACCGAGGACTATACTTCTATTATACCACACTTAATAATTAAAATAAACCACCATTATACATATTATTTT
>JAFWHD010000037.1 GCA_017512085.1 Candidatus Saccharimonadota bacterium | reverse complement strand
CGTGAATAGTCAAACATCCCACGAAGGCAACCAAGCATCTCACGATAAAACATCTAGCACAGGTAACAACTAACTCTATAAAACATGAAGACTCTACGCGAAGATTTTATCAAAATAGTTCATACCGAGCATGGCGTACTCCTCCTCATGGGGCTCAATTTTCTTCTTGCTATAGCTCTGGTAGTCTATTCTTTTGTCAATCTAAACCCCAATAGCGCCGTTATGCAAGTTGGCTACGGTGATATTGGTGGCTATCGCACTGGAACTTGGATTGATATGCTTGCTTTTCCTCTACTTGCCCTCATCTTTGGTGTTCTTCATAGCTTTCTAGCTGTTCGTATTTTTCATAAACGCGGTAGCGGTATGGTAAAATTTTTCCTCATCACTAGTACCTGTCTCATTATCGGTACCGCCCTTGTCTTAATTCGTACATTGGGAGAGGGGTAGATGCGTGGCAATCTTATCCCGAAGTCTCTTCCTAATCATTCAAGCGAGGTTCTATGCCAAAAATAAATGATTTAGATATCCCTGAAGGTAAACGTACACTAAAGTATCGTTTTTTTGAGATTCTTCCTGGTCTCATTTCTTATGGTGCTATCATTTTATTGTTTGTATTATCATGGCTCAGCCCCGTCCTGGGTGCTATTTATCTATTTATCATTATCGTGAGTACCCTAGTAAAAGCCATTGGCGTCGCCTATCGCACCGTCCAGGGATACCATGTCGTGCGTGATGCTAGTCGCGTAGATTGGCGCAAGCGCAACGAAGATTTAGAACAACCCCACGCTTCTTACGAGAGGCTGCGAGATAATGACGGTAAGAGTTATCATTTTGCCGAACACCTTGAAAACCTTAAAAATATGGCTGCCTTTGAAGGAAATTATCCAAATCCCCGCGAGACACTCCATGTTGTCATTATGACCGCTTACAATGAAGGCCTTGAAATTCTCACTCCTTCCATTGAGGCGGTTCGCGACTCTACTTTTCCTAATGACCGCATTATTTTTGTCCTCGCCTATGAGGCTCGGGGCGGGGAAGCGATGCGAGAGAACGCTATAAAACTAAACCAAGATTTCAAACACGTTTTCAAAGATTTTCTCCTCATTGAGCATCCAGACGGCCTCCCTCATGAGGTGGTTGGTAAAGGTCCTAATCTTACCTACGCTGGCTACGAAGTCGCCAAATATGTAAAGGAGCATCATCTCCCCGTGGGAAACATCATCGTCACGAGTCTGGATAGTGACAATCGCGTAGCTCCTCGTTACTTTGATTCCGTCGCTTACGAATTTGTCACTCATCCAGCTCGTCAGCATCTGTCTTATCAGCCAGTGTCATTATTTATGAATAATATTTGGGACGCTCCTGCTCCCTCTCGCGTTATTGCCATCTCAAACTCGTTTTTCAATATCATCTCCACTATGCGTCCACATTCACTTCGTAATTTCGCTTCTCACTCTCAGCCTCTCCAGGCTCTTGAAGCCATGGATTTTTGGAGCAAACGCACTATTGTTGAGGATGGTCACCAATATTGGCGCAGTCTTTTTTATTTCCGTGGCGACTATTCCGTTCTCCCGATTCGCCTCCCGATTTACCAGGATGCTGTCATTGATGAGACTTTCTGGAAGACCGTTAAGGCTCAGTTTGTCCAAGTTCGTCGTTGGGATTATGGCGCTTCTGATATTGCCTATGTCGGTGTGAGACTTTTTACAAAGAAGAAAAATCGCCCTGTCCCCATTCGTATTCTTTTTCCTAGATTTGTCCGTCTCCTAGATAGTCACGTCACTCTCGCCATCATGGCTCCGCTTATTGCCTTTGGCGGTTGGATCCCTATGATTATCAATCAATCAGACCGCACCATGGTCGCTTATAATCTGCCCAACATCGTCAGCATCATTGAGACTTTTGCTATGGTCGGCCTCGTCATCACTGTCATTATTTCCTTAAAAATGCTCCCAAAGCGCCCCGCCAAATACCGTAAGACGAGAGGTCTCGCCATGCTCCTCCAGTGGATTCTCATGCCCGTCACCTCCATTCTTTATCAATCTATCGCCGCCTACTACGCTCAGACTCGTCTCATGCTTGGCCTCTACATGGAAAAATTTGATGTCACCAAAAAATTCGTTAAAAAATAGTATATAATTAACTACATAAAGGAGCATTTATGGTTTCAAAAGTATTTTTCACACGAGATATTAGTCCTGAGGGTTTAGAAAAAGTATATAATGCGCTAGGTGTTCAGCTCACTGGCAAAGTTGGAGTAAAAGTATCCACTGGTGAAGCTGGTGCGAAGGGCTATCTAAAGGCTGATTTGATTGGTCCGTTTGTCAAAAATCTCCAAGGCACGATTATTGAGTGTAATACTGCTTATCCTGGCGAACGCAATACCGCGGACGACCACCGAAAAGTCGCCGAGGAGCATGGTTTTACCAGTTTTGCCGATGTGGACATTATGGACGCCGAAGGCGAATTTGAAATCCCTGTTCCCGAGGGCAGCAAACACTTAGCATACGACCTTATCGGTGAGAATTTTAAAAAATATGATTCCATCGTTAATCTCGCTCACGGTAAAGGTCATGCGATGGGTGGCTTTGGTGCTAATCTAAAGAATCAATCCATTGGTATCGCTTCGCGTCATGGCAAAGCTTACATTCATTCTTGCGGCAAGACCAAAAATCCCAAACTCTGTTGGGCATCCAAGCACGAACAAATTGATTTTATTGAGTCGATGGCCGAAGCCGCTGGCGCCGTCAGCAACTATCTCAAAGGAGAAGGGAAGCAGATTATTTATATTACCGTCGCCAACGCCCTCTCTCTGGACTGTGACTGCGATGCCAAGCAAGGCGATCCCGTGATGGGTGATATTGGCATTTTTGCTTCTCTTGATCCCGTGGCAAATGACCAAGCTTTCATTGACAAGATTTGGTCTAGTGACGATTCGGGCGCGAAGGAATTGGAAGAACGCATTGACTCTCGTCTCGGTCGCGAGATTTTGCCCTACGCCGAATCCCTCGGTGTTGGTTCTCGTGAATATGAGCTAGTAGAACTATAAATTAGAAATCGTAGTTCTTATTGCTTCATCATAAACTGTCTTGATATTGTTGGCTATATCCAGGGAATTAGTCTTTAGAGCATTAAATGCTTCAGCTATCCCCTCATTATCTTTGGTACTGTATATATTTTTGAATTCTTGCCATTTAGCGATGAAATCATCAAGAAAAGTTATTACACTCTCATTGTTAATTTGACTTTTTAGCGTGTTTAGATTTTCAATATATTTATCTATTTCTTCGCTATTCATCATTTCTGGGAGTTCATGAAAGACTCCTGAGAGCTTTTCTTGAAATTCAACTTTTTCTTGTACCGCTTGCCCTAGCGTCCGCACGGACTCGGCCACTTCCTCTGCTTCAATCTTTCTCCCCTCGCTCACTCCCGCATCATAGATAGCTCTCGCCCCAAAAAACGCACCTGCCCCCACTCCCACAACGATGAGCAAGATAACAACGACTAGAACCCACTTTTTTGACTTTTGTTTTTTCATATTACCTCCTTTTATCTTAGCGTCCATAGTTCTGGATCTAGTGGCCAAGCATTAAAACTCGTACATCCTCTCAGCCCCGTAGATTGTTGTAACATAATCGGGGCAGGACCACCGATAAATCCATTCTCAGTCGTACAGCCATCTATATGCGCATAATGTCCCAGCCAGTGCCCCATCTCGTGATTCACCACCATGTGTTGATAATCGCGCGTATTCATTCCGCCAGCTCGGCTTGCCGCCGTACCTTCGCGCCAACGCAAATCATTTATGATTACTTGATTTGCCCAAGTCGTACATGACAAATCCCCACTACATCCAGGCGTCACCGCAAGATTAGCTGCATCGGACAATATCACATCTACATCATAGCCACTTTTTACTTCCACGAATTTCAGGCCTGCTCTCACCCATCCTCTCGGATCATTCAGTGTTTCTGCCACCTTCGTTTTAAAATCGCTGAAATTCGCCTCCACCGTCCCCCACACGGAAGTCCTATAATATATCACTTTTACTCCATCCACCATGTGTCCCCTCGCATCGCCAGTATTTGTCGTGTTTGCTCCGCCCTGGCTTCTCGGCTCCGGCCATTTCTCAAAATCATCAGGAAAGGGAAATGAAATTTCCTCCATAGTTAGCTGGCTGGAAAGCGTATCTTTATCAATATCAAGCGCGTAGGCTGGTAGCGTCATACTGCTAAAAAAAACAATCAGTATCAGTAAAAACCCCAACCTCTTCTTTATCATATATATTATTATACCGCCCTTTTATTTTTCCGCAAGATGTGGTATAATGGAAATATATAGGAACAAACTCTATATAGTTCATTATTCAAAAACAAATTGGGTCGCTAGCTCAGTTGGCTAGAGCGCCTCGTTTACACCGAGGAGGTCAGGAGTTCGAGCCTCTTGCGACCCACCAAGCATACGAGAGAAAAGAAAAAGCAAGCCCGTAGGGCTTATTTTTTCTTTTCCGAGTATGCGCAGGTGGGAAAACTTTTGCAAAGCAAAAGATTACCCACCAATTTCTTGCTAGAATCCGCCATCTTGGCGGTTTTTCGCTCTCGCTCGTCCATAAGACGCACTTCGAGCGAAGAAACCACCAACCTGGCGGATTCTAGCTAAGAAATTAGTTGATTATAAGAGAGGCACGAACTCCGTAGGAGTTCGTACACGGTAGGAGCCGAGCGAGAATCCAAAGCTTGCTTTGGATTCTTTGAGGCGACGCCCCGTGTGAGTGTTTTCGCGAAGCGAAAACACGACGCCTCTTGCGACTATTTTTTATTTTTCTTTTCCGAGACACCGCCCCACATTGTAGATTTTGCGTCAGCAAAATCTACTGCCTCTTGCGACTATTATTTATTTTTTCTTTTCCGAGACGACGCCCCGAAGTTTATATTTTTTGCGGTAGCAAAAAATATAACGCCTCTTGCGACCGTTTTTTGTCTAAAATTTCTACTTATGAGACATTTGTCTCATATCTCATATTTTTAAAAATTACGACTATATATTACATGATAAAATTCCCTCAAGGTGCTGCGTGGAGGAGAAGGGAAGAATTAAAATGTTAAGAGTCGTTGTCTTTGATAGTGGCTATGGTGGAGAATTTTTCGCCGATAAACTCAAAGAAGAATTACCTATTTTAGAAATTATTAGAGTCATAGACTGGCGTCATGTCGACGAGTACCAAAAAAGTGTTCGCGCGTCCAGACGAGCTGCGGAATCTGCTCTTGCTTATTATCTCGGGCAAGTTGATTTGATAATCTTTGCTAATTATTTTTTATCCATCAGTAGTCTCGGGTATTTTAAGCGTAGATATCCCATGCAAAAATTTCTTGGCCTGGACCTTGCCTATCCCGACACTTTTGTTCCTCGGGATATTCTCATTCTCGCCACCAGCGCCGTCACAAGGACTCCGCGCTACCATCTTTTTCGGTTGCGCCTCAGGTTTAAACGCAAACTCCATGATCTCGCCCTGGATAATTGGCCAATCATGATTGACGACGGCAATCTTACCTCCGACGAAGTGAAAGATACTCTAGCATTATTCCTGTTTCGGAAAAACTTTCGCCCGAAAGAAGTCGTCCTTGCGTGTTCTCAATTTTACGACATAGAGGGTGACCTCCGTAATCTTCTCGGTCACAATCTCAAAATCCACGATAGTTTTAGTGATGCCATCCGTCGCGCGACCAAGATTCTCGGGATTCGTGGTGGCACTGGTCGTAAAATCAAGTAATCATCTGTAGATTATAGAGATAAAATGTTTTAGAAAACCCCGAAGGAGTGGTATAATAGAACAAACAGGAGTGAATATATGGATAACCTACAAAAAATGCGTCACACTCTGAGCCACGTTCTAGCCGCCGCTGTGACTGAAATTTATCCCGATGCGAAATTTGGTATCGGCCCCGCCATTGATGATGGTTTTTATTATGATATTGATTTTGGCAAAAATAAAGTTTCCGACACCGATTTAGCTAAGCTAGAGAAGAAAATGCAGAAACTCATTGAGCGAAAATTGACCATGCACAAAGTAGAAGTATCTCGCGAGGAAGCTTTGAAATGGGCAAAAGACACTCATCAACCGTTAAAGCAAGAACTCATTGAGGACCTCCCCGAGAATGAGAAGATTACTTTCTATATTCTCGCAGATAAGAATTATAAATCCGGTCTTATCGGTGACGGAGTAGTGTTTGCTGACCTATGTAAAGGTCCGCATATTGCTAACACTTCCAAGATTGGCGCATTCAAGCTTACGCGTGTCGCTGGTGCCTATTGGCGTGGCGACGAAAAGCGTCAAATGTTGACTCGTATCTATGGTGTTGCCTTTGCAAAAAAAGAAGAACTCGAAGATTACATGAAGCGTCAGCAGGAAGCTAAGGATCGCGATCATCGTAAACTGGGAAAAGAGCTTGATCTATTTTGTTACTCAGAATTGGTCGGCTCAGGTTTACCTCTTTTCACTCCTCGCGGCACTATCTTGCGTGATTTGCTAAATCAGCTATCTCAGAGTATGCGTACACGTTTTGGTTACCAAAGAGTCTGCATTCCTCACATCGCCAATATTGACCTTTACAAGACTTCTGGCCACTACGAAAAATTCCCCGAAATGTTTCAATTTATCTCTCAGGAATCAGGTGACCATCTCGCTCTGAAGCCAGTCTCTTGTCCGCATCATTCTCAGATCTATGCCAGCCAGCCCCGCTCGTATCGTGATCTTCCCATTAAGTATCTAGAGACCACTATGGTCTATCGCGACGAAAAGAAAGGTGAATTAGGCGGCCTTTCACGTGTCCGTGCTATCACTCAGGATGATTCTCATATCTTTTGTACCGAAGACCAGATTGGAGACATCTTTGGTGAGCTCATCGAGAGTTCCCGTGACCTTTATCATACTCTGGGTATGACCTTGAAACTACGCCTCTCTTTCCGCGACGATAAAGACGGTTACATCGGTACTCCCGAAATGTGGGAAAAAGCCGAGACATCTATTAAGAAAATGGCCGACAAGCTCAAAATGGACTATTTCATCGGTAAAGGCGAGGCTGCTATGTATGGGCCAAAGATGGACTTCATGGCTATTGACGCACTTGGCCGCGAATGGCAGCTTGATACGGTCCAGCTAGATTATGCCTTGCCGAGTCGTTTCCATCTCGAATATATTGACGCGGATGGTAGTAGGAAGACCCCCGTCATGGTGCATTGCGCATTGCTAGGCTCGCTTGAGCGCTTCATGAGCGTCTATCTGGAGCATACTGCTGGCTGGCTCCCGATGTGGTGCGCCCCCGAAAATGTGCGGGTTCTCACTGTTAATGATAAGGTAAAAGATTATGTCTCGCGTATTTCTAGCGAGCTAGATAAAATAGTCCTAGATGAACCGCTAAAGGATAATAAACTTCGCTACTCTATTGACGATAGCGCCGATTCGCTAGGGAAGAAGATAAAACGCGCTACTGCTCTCCGTATCCCATGCATTATCATTGTTGGTCCTCAGGATGCTGAGAAGTCCCAAGTATCCCTCCGTCTCCGTAATTCAGAGGAAAAAATCGACCTAAGTAGCCTCAATGAACGTATTAAACAAATCTAACTCATCAAAAAAAATAAACCTAGACGCCATTATCATCCTGGGGCCTACTGGCTCCGGGAAGACTGGTGTCTCTATTGAACTTGCCAAAACTCTAGGCGGCGAAATTATTTCCGCCGACTCTCGTGCTATCTATAAGGGTATGGATATAGGTACGGCGAAGCCCACCAGTGAAGAGATGGACGGAGTTCCTCATTATGGCCTAGATCTCGTCTATCCCGACGAGCGTTTTACAGTCTCTGATTGGCAGGCATATGCGAAGAAAAAAATAAAAGAAATTAAATCACGTGATCACATTCCATTCATAGTCGGTGGTACAGGTCTCTATATTGATGCATTGATATACGATTATCAGTTCAAGGGGCCCACAGGTGAGAAGATTGGCGATTTTGAACAAAAATCTTGTTCAGACAGACAAAGTATCAAAGGTAATTATTTAATTATTGGAGTCAAGTGGAATACTGACGAACTACGCGACAGACTGTATAAAAGAATTGTTCAAATGTTCCGTCCAGAATTATACGACGAGATTAATAAATTAGTACAGAAATATTCTTGGGATAATGGCGCTATGAAAAGTGATATTTACCGTTTTGCTTATAGATACATGACTGGCGAGCTAACAAAGGACGAGGCGATTAGACAATGTTTTTATACGGATTGGCATCTCGCCAAGCGTCAAATGACCTGGTTTAAACGGAATTCTTCCATAATATGGCTAAAACTTGAAGAAATTTATCCATTTGTGATAAAATATATACAAGATGAGCAAAGAAACTAGTACACCACTCGAAAAATTATTTGGTTCCAAGACTCGTGCCAAACTCCTCCAGCTTTTCTTTGAAAATCCTAACAAAAGTTTTTATGTACGCGAGATGACTCGTGTTATCGACGAGCAGATTAATTCTGTCCGCAGGGAACTAACCAATCTCGAGAGTATTGGCGTAGTAAAGAGCGAGACTTTTGACAATAAAATCTATTATTCAGCCAATAATAAACATCCGCTTGCTCACCCCTTGACCGAAATGTTCTCCAAGAAATCATACATTTCACCGAAAGGCGCGGAAGTCGAGACTTCCACTTGGGATGGCTACACGCGCGCTGTGCGTAATTATTTGAAGGCCCTCGTAGTTACTAATCGTTTCCCAGGCCAAGACGGTATTGATTTACTCATCATCGGTAATGACAAGACTAAGAAGCTCACTCGCTGGGCCGAAGTAGTAGAGAAGAAGCTTGGTAAGCCCATTAATTACGTTATTATGTCCACTGATGATTTTGAATATCGCCAAAGCGTTCATGACCGTTTCTTGCGTGAGATTTTTGAGATGGAAATTACCGAAATTATAGATCCCGAAAAAATAATAAAAAAATAGGAGTTATTGTATGTTTGATATTGAAAGCAAAGACCAAGACGAAATAATTATCACCACCAAGAAAACCACCATTAAGTTTAACGTTAGTGATAGTACCATAGACGCGAATCTCACAGTAGGGAAGATAACTGGACCAGGTGAATTTGAAATTGGCGATGCCGCCATCCGTGGTATTGCGACTGAGAGTGGTCGCACTATTTACGACGTTGAGATTGGCGGAGTCCACACTGGCATCCTGGGCCCCATAGAAGAAAATCTTGACGATATTGTAGCCGACATTCTCTGCACTTCCTCAGTTCGTGCTGTTCGTGAGATTGAGCCGAAAGTCGTCGTCGCGATGGGAAATGTTGATGGCATGGTTTCCGAATTAAAGCTCGCTGCTCGCACAGAAAAGAAGCTTAAAGTTAAAAATCTTGATAATCTTCCCGCCACTCAGGAGGTAGTCGTCTTGACTTAGGCTATGAATACGAATATCGCCCAAATCATTACGGTTTTTATTATCATTCTCGCTTCGGTTATTTTGCATGAATTATCTCATGGCTTTGTCGCCTACTGGTTAGGCGATCACACCGCCAAGGATGCTGGTCGTCTCACATTTAATCCTCTCAAACATATTGATCCGTATATGTCGATTTTAGTACCGGTTGTCTTATATCTATTAAATGCTCCAGTTTTTGGCGGTGCCAAGCCAGTCCCCGTGAATTATCATAATCTCAAATGGCACGAGTGGGGAATGGCTCTTGTCGCAGCCGCTGGTCCTCTTACGAATTTTCTTATCGCACTCATCGCCTTCTTGATTGGCTATTTCTCTGGCATTCTCTTTGATATTGGCAGTTTCGGCTATTTTATCGTCACTGAAATTGTCTTTATTAATCTCGGTTTTATGATTTTTAACCTCATTCCAGTTCCTCCCCTTGATGGCTCCCGTATTCTCTACGCTATCGCCCCAGATTCCGTCCGCGTATTTCTCAATAAATTTGAGCCCTATGGCATCATTGTCGTCTATGCCCTCATCCTCATCTTCGGCCAAGTATTTCAATCTTTCATGGGGAATGGCATTAATGGCATTTGGCATTTCTTTTGGTACTTAGTGGGATATTAATTTTTAAAGAGGATATACTGCTCTTTTGGGGCAATTTCCCGGAAAACACCGGAAAAGTCAAGTTCACTTTTTTCAGGACTTGTCCCGAGCTGAACTTTACTTTTCCGGTTTTGGAGGCGTCCCAAAAGAGCAATATATCCTCTAATCTAGATTAATATTCTATATTCTCTCAACTTATGATATAATACAGGTAGGCCCCATTGGCAACATGATTTTCCTGAATAATCATGTTTAAGGGATTTCGTGGCTTACATCCGTGGATGTATCGCATAAGATTTTACCCACCTTGTATATATTACGGGGAAAACAGGCTGATGGGGCTCCTAAGTTAGACTTACTGGAGGTGGGATGAAACAGAGAATTAGAGTAGTCGGTATTATCAAGACGGAGGAGGGCGTCTTAGTTTTGAAATTAAACCGGGGCCGGGGCACAGCGCCGGCTTTTTGGGAACTTCCCACGGGCAAGATTAAATTTGGCGAACAGCCCGAGGAAGCCATGGCTCGTTCGCTCACAGAATATACCGGCCTGACTGCTAACCAAATCATTTTAAAAGACGTTATTACCTTTCTTGCCCCCGAGGGCGCCAGCCAGTTAAGCAATCTATATATTATATATAGCCTTAGTATAGATGGAGGCCTTAAGCCTATTCCTAATGATCGCTATACTGCTTATAAATTTATCAAAGACTTTACTGCGTCTGGTGTTCATCTAAATGAAACTAGTCTTTCGGTCCTTGAAATCGAAGAAGGTAAAGTTGCTCCAGGACACATCTCGCCTCGTGGTACCGCTAACGGCATCACCATTAATGTTGATGGCGCATCGCGTGGTAATCCCGGACCCTCAGGCATTGGTTATTGTATACGCGACCATAATCAAATTATTGAACAGGGTGGGGAATTTATTGGTTTTTCCACTTCTCGTGTCGCTGAATATCTGGCAATGAAAAAGGGCATTGATCGCGCCATTGAGTTAGGTTTTAGGAGCGTTCGTTTTATTTCCGATAGTATGATGGTTGTTAATCAGCTAAATGGTGTATTTTCCGTCAAAAATCGGGACGTCGTATCTATATTTAACGAAATTCGCAATAAGATGAATCAGTTTGACGCTGTTTCCTTTACTCAGGTCCCTCGCGAGAAAAATGCCATAGCCGATTCTGAGGCTAACGCTGCTATCGACAAAATCCTAAAGAGGTGATATAATGAGCATAGCCTGTTATTCATAACGGGTGTACGAGCCCGAAAGGTGATCGCTTTACATAAGAGGAAAGTCCGGGCAACACAGAGCATGGTAGTCGCTAACAGCGACCGTCCGTAAGGATAGGGAAAGTACCACAGAGACAATACTGCCCCACATTCGTGGAGCGATGGTGAAAAGAGTTAGTGTAAGAGACTACAGCGCGTTGTAGCGATACGACGCGGAGGCAAACCCTACCTGTTGCAAGGAGTGCTAAATGGCCTAGCTCGGGCACGCACGCTTACCGCTAGAGTGCTATAGCAATGTAGCACCAAGATAGATGATCACTAGTCTCGCATTAGCAGACTACAGAACCCGGCTTAATGAAGGCTCGAGTTTATGCGGGGAAGGGAAACACGTGTCCCTTTCTACGGATAAACACATAGACACGTCACAAGACGAAGTCCCCATATCAAAAAACCAACCCGTAAAGGTTGGTTTTTTGCTTAGCTAGTTCTTTTTTGCCGCTCTCGTCGCAGGAGCTTCTACTAACCCCTTCTTTTTTAGTGTCCTAAGCGCCGAAGTTGAAATATTGCACTTCACTTTCTGTCCGTTGATGATTATTGTTCTTTTTGAGACATTCGGCTTAAAAACTTTTCGTGTATGGCGCTGAGAAAATGATACATTATGACCATACATCTTACCTTTTCCAGATATTTCACATATTGCCATTTTATTTCTCCTTCACCGTATTTACGATTTGTTTAAAGGCGGCTGGTTGATTTACTGCAATCTCCGCTAGAACTTTTCGATCTAATGAGATATTCTTACGCTTCATCCCAGCAATAAGTTGAGAATACGATAACCCCTCAGCGCGAGATGCGTTATTAATCCGTGTAATCCAGATAGCTCTAAGATCTCGTTTTCTATTCCTCCTGTCACGATAGCTATACGATAGTGCTTTAATCACCCCCTGCTTGCCAAGTCGGTAGCTCCGAGTCCTTGCATGCTGCATCCCCTTAGCGGCATTTAATATCTTCTTATGTTTCGCGCGTGCCGCGACACCTCTTTTTACTCTCATAATTAAACTCCTAACGCCGTCTTTATATTCTTCTTGATTTTACCGTTGACCTGGGCAGCTGTCTTAATATTGCGCTTCCTGGCCTTTGATTTCTTTGCGAGAATATGATTACCATAAGCTCGCTCGCGTACTATCTTGCCGGATCCAGTAATCTTAATCCGTTTCGCAGTACCTTTATGCGTCTTTAATTTTGGCATAGGTTTTCCTTTAGTTTATAGTTAATATAATTGTTCGGTCAGTAAAATATATATTTTACAACAACCGTAAATGTGCCTATCAGCGGTCGTAAAAGTAGGAAATTACTTCTTCCGTACCTGAACTGATAAATTACGTCCGTTCATCTGCGGCTTGCCTTCTTGTACCACCCCCTCACCAAGTAGGGAAATAACCTTGTTTAATAGTTCATTTCCTAGTTCCTTATGTGCCATCTCGCGTCCACGAAAGACTATCATAATCTTCACTCGGTCTCCCTCGTCAAGAAAACCTCGCATCTTACGAACTTTAATGTTAAGGTCGTTTTCGGAAATCTTGAGACCAATCTTCATCTGTTTAAGCTCGGATTGTTTTTCCCGGGCTTTCCTACGGATCTTCGCCTCTTCCTTCATCTTTTGGTACTGATATTTGCCCCAATCAATGATTTTCACGACCGGAGGATTAGCATTAGCAACTATCTCGACTAAATCTACTCCTTGCTCCTTCGCTAGAAGCTGTGCTTCGCGACTCGACATGATACCGAGCTGCTCACCATCGGACCCCAATACGCGGACCTCAGGATAACGAATCTCTCCGTTTATGCGTGTCCTTGAAGTCTTTTTGATAGTAGTCCTTTCTTCTATTGAATTAACTATCTTTATTATATCACTCCTTCTCGAGAAATACAAGAGGAAAATATTATCTCTTCCGATAGGTTAACGCTTCTGCTAAATGTTCTACGCGGATTACTGGCGCTCCTTCAAGATCAGCAATAGTCTGGGCAACCTTGATTGTTTTAAAATACGACCTAGCCGAAAGGTTCAATGTTCCCGACGCGCTCATTAACAATCTTTCTGCTGCCGACTCCAGTTTTAGTAATTTTGACACTTGAAAGGATGAGAGGGAACTATTATAAACTCCGTCCAGAGAGAAACGCATTTTTTGCCTATTAATTGCCTCTGTTATTGTTTTTCTTACAACATCATGTTCGCTTGATTTATCCGATATTACACCTCTCAAACTTTCATTCTCAACTTTTTCTACTTCTACAGTCATATCTATCCTATCAAAAAGTGGACCAGATAATTTTTTGTGGTAATTTTGTATTTGCATCTCTGTGCATTTACATTCATGTGTTGGATCCCCAAGGTAACCACAAGGGCACGGATTCATCGTTGCAATCAGCATGAAATCCGCTGGATAGGTAGCCTTATACTGAGCGCGCGAGATAGAAATTGTCTTATCTTCAAGCGGCTGGCGTAGTGCTTCTAGTACGGATCGCGGGAACTCTGGGATTTCATCTAGGAAAAGTATCCCCTTATCTGCGAGGGTGATTTCTCCCGGCCCAGACG
>JAFWHD010000036.1 GCA_017512085.1 Candidatus Saccharimonadota bacterium | reverse complement strand
AAGGCTGGCGCTTACCAGCTTATTCAGGCGATTACTCATTTAGCACATTAATGGGTAGTTATGGTTTACCTACTACCAACCAAGGTAGTTTGACTTCAGCAAATAATTATTCTGGACAATTGCAAAATCCATTGAATTTCAATCGCCCCGGCCGCTACTACTGGAGTAACGGCGCGCTGGACCTCAGGGGCATGAATGGCCACTTTTGGTCCTCTGTGGGCTATAGTTCCACCCACGCGCACAGCCTCGACTTCCGCTCCAGCTACTTCAACCCGCAGAATGGTGGCAGCAAGGGCTACGGCTTTTCGGTCCGTTGCGTGGCTGTTTAAAATTCAGTCTCCCGAAAATGGCCTATTCTTTAAGCGAACCGTAAGGAAGCTAAAGAATTTCTAAAATAGTGGGGATGCTGGCTCTCTAGGCGGGGAGGCCTAGAGGGCTTGACTTTTTAAGTGTAGCGGGGTAGAATTTAATTAAGGTTTATTTGGTTTCTTTGCTTTTTAGCAAAGAAACTTTTTTGATCTTGATAAGACCAAAGAGCAGATTTATTTCTAGGCTCATCTCTAAACCTCCTTTCTCTCCGCGTGATTCTTAAACTGCATCCCCACTGATGTAAGTGTAGCACAGATAGGAATTTAGCAAAAGAGGGGAATAGAGAGACATCTTGCTTTACTTGGGGGAGTGTGGTATAATGAGGTCACTATGATAACAAAAGAGAATAAGGATAAAGCTATTGCCAAGGTTGCCCGCAGTAAGGACGATGTTGGTTCTCCTGAAGTTCAAGTGGCTATTCTCACAGAGCGCATCAAGGAAGTGACTGAGCATGTGAAGAATAATAAACATGACTTTATGGCTAAAAGAGGTCTCATGCAGATGGTCGGGAAGCGGAAAAGGCTTCTCAAATACCTTGAGGGGACTAATTTTGAGCTGTATAAGAAAACCATCGCCAAACTCGGCCTCAGGAAATAAATTTTGGCAAGTTACGGCGTTATCGCCTAGAATAATTCAAAGAGACGTACGATGAGTACGTCTCTTTGAATTATTCGGCGCTGCCTTGTACCTTGCTCAAAATTTATTCCCTGATAAGAAATAGTAAAAAAGAAGGGCGCGGAAGGCGCCCTTTTTGAATAATAATGTACTTGAATGGCGCTGCCTTGTACCTTGCTCAAAATTTATTCCCTGATAAGAAATAGTAAAAAAGAAGGGCGCGCGGGGCGCCCTTTTTGAATTAATGTACTTGAATTAGGATTTAATGGCTATCTTGGCCTGAATCTCGGAATCGCGGAGCTCCATGGCTTGGGAGTCAAAATCATCAATAATGTCTTTGAGCTTACCGAAGACTTCTTCGGCTTTTTTAATATCACAGGGGCGAGACGATGTGTTTTTATAACGAATCACGTGTTCCAGTGATGCCCAGAGGTCCATGGCTTTATCTCGGATTTGAACTTCTACAGGTGTCTTTTTTAGTTGGCCCCGATAGAGGTTTTCTACTAAGATTACCAGATGGTATGATGAATAGCCATTTGCTTTTGGGTTTTTGATATAATCTTCGCGCTCAACGATGGTGATGCCGGGCAGAAGATCAATTGCTCGCACGATGGCATAAATCTCGTCACGGAAAAGCGTAGTGACGCGAATAGCGGCGATATCTTTTATCATTTCTTTGATAGAATCAATCGTAAACTTATAACCTTTGCGAGCACATTTATCGGATACGCTGGCAAAAGTCTTTATACGACTTTTGATGTCATCAAATGGATTACGACAGTTGTCGCCAATGCCGGTGTCTTGGAGGTTTGTTAATCTCGCCTCTATAATGCGGAGCGCACTACGGCACTCATTGGCATATTCGTCGTATTCATCCTCCAGATACTCCATATCTTCTAATTCTTCTTCAATCTCTGTAATTCTAGTTTCCAATTTTACCCCTCCTATGCAGAAAACTATGCTACTATTAAGCGGTTATGCCTAATCTTTTTAATTATAGCACATTTTATGTAAAAAGTCAATGATAGCGGGGGTGACAGAGGAAAAAATGGGACTAGGTGGGGAGTGGAAAGTGTGGTATAATAGGGGTAGTAAATTAAGATAGGAAAACGGCAGATACGAAATGTCTAGAGGGGCTGGTGGGAGAGAGTAGATTTATAGCCCTCATGCTCGTTGATAGACATTTCATATCTGGGGTTTTCCTAAGAAAGGATTTTTATGGATATTATCAACCCAAGTGGCAAGAAGACGATAGAGCTGACTACAAAATGGCTGGGGAGGGATCTCACGCTAGAGGTGAATAAGGTAGGGTTTCGTTCTACTTCTTCGGTGGTGGTAAAATATGGCGATACGACGGTACTGGGATCAGTCGTGGTGGGGACGAAGCCAGTGGTGCAGGATTTTTTCCCGCTCTCAATAGATTATGAGGAAAGATGGTATGCGGCGGGAAAGATTAGTGGCTCACGCTTTATAAAGCGTGAGGGGAAGCCAGCGGATGAGGCGGTGCTAGTCGGGAGATTGATTGACCGCCCGATAAGACCGCTTTTCCCGAAAGGTTATCGGCAAGAGGTGCAGGTAGTCTGTACAGTACTTTCGATGGATGCGAATTTTCGGCCAGATTGCGTGGCGATGATTGCAGCTTCGGCGGCTTTAATGAATGCGGGGGTGCCATTTGATGGGCCAGTGGCAGGGATTAGAATCGGACGAGTCGGGGGAGAATTTAAGGGATTCCTTTCGGCGGAGGAGAGAGAAAAATCACCGCTTGACCTCGTGGTGGCTTGTAAAGATGGCAGAGTAATGATGGTAGAGGCGGGGGCAAAAGAAGTGCCAGAGGAGATGATTATAGAAGCGATGCACTGGGCAGTGAAGAATGTCCAGCCAGTACTAGATTTACAACGTGAGCTAGCGAAACAAGTGGCGACACCAGAACAGGAATATGAGTTAGTGCTCCCGAGTGAGGAAGTAAAGGAAGAAGTCGTGAAATGGACCGAGGGAAAATTTGGCTCGAAGATACGGGGAAATGTGATGGAGCGAGCACAGATTCTCGATGATTTGAAGTACCAGATGCATGATGAGTTTGCACTAGAAAAGGGACAGGGTGAGACAGACAACGAGAAAGTGGCTTGGTATGATGAAAATCTAAGAGATGTCTATGATCAGGCATTTGAGCTGGCGCTCTATGCTGAGGTGAGACGAGGAATCGTGGAGGAGGGTGTGCGACCTGACGGGCGAAAACTGACCGAGGTGAGACCACTTTCGTCACAGGTACATGTATTGCCACGTGTGCATGGCTCGTCGCTCTTTACTAGGGGAGTAACGCAGGCTCTCAATGTCGTGACTTTGGCGCCACTTTCCTATTGTCAGGATGTAGATACGATGGAAGTGACGGATGGTAAGAGGCGCTATATGCACCATTATAATGCACCGTCATATACAGTGGGGGAGCCAGGGAGGATTGGTTCACCTGGGCGGCGAGAGATTGGACATGGATACCTCGCAGAGAGGGCGCTTACGCCAGTCTTGCCAAGTGAGGAGGATTTCCCATACGCGATACGAAGTGTGACAGAGATAATGTCACAAAATGGCTCTACCTCAATGGCGGCTACTTGCTCATCGTGTATGGCACTGATGGATGCTGGTGTGCCACTAAAAAGACCAGTCTCGGGAGTGGCGATGGGGCTAATGGTAGATGTGCCGAAGGGGACGCCGATTACTATTGACGATATTGATAAGGCTTATGTGTTGACGGATTTGATGGATGCGGAAGATTTTGCGGGTGATATGGATTTTAAGGTGACGGGAACGACGGAAGGGGTGACGGCATTGCAGATGGATATGAAAGTGCATGGTCTGCCAGTGGAAATCATGGAAAAGGCCTTAAAGCAGAGTCATGAGGGGCGGATGTTTATCCTGGAACATATGTTATCAGTGATACCTGAGCCGAGAGAGAAGATTGCGGATAATGCACCGCAGATAGAAAAAATAAAGATTAGCCCGAAGAAAATTGGCTCGGTGATAGGTAAGGGTGGCGAAATGATAAATAAGATTACCGAGGAGACTGGTGCGGAGGTAGATATTTCTGAGGATGGACTGGTGACGGTGGCGGGGACCGACGCAGAGAAAATCAAGCGAGCGGTGGAATGGATAAAGTCGCTGGTGGAAGAGCCGGAGGTGGGGAAAGTCTATGAAGGCACAGTGGTGACAATCAAGGATTTCGGGGCTTTCGTTAATATACTGCCTGGGGTAGACGGGATGTTGCATATTTCACAGATTAGTGACAAGAGACTAAAGAAAGTAGAGGAAGTGCTGCATGTGGGGGATAAGGTGCGCGTGAAGTTGGTCGCGATAGATAATGGGAAATTGTCTCTGAGCATGAGAGACGTAAAGTAATCTGCAGATAGCACTAATTAGGTCTAAGCCCCCTACCTAGGGGGGCTTTTGTATGAGATATATTCCAGGGGTGGTGGACTATTACGACTAATTGACAGAAAGGCATAAGTGTGATATAATTATAGTTAGTAGGTTATTTTAGATAATTTATAGAAGCTTAAAAATTGGTTCTTTTGCAAGAAAGGAATGAGTGATTTATGTTTTGGCCGAGAAAATATCCAAGGAATTTTTGTTTAGTTTCTGGAAAAGGATTAGATAGGGAGGAATTAGTGGCTTTTGACAATGCTCTGATTAATGCTGGGATTTCGGACTATAATCTGTTAAAAGTGAGTTCGATTCTTCCAGTAGGAGCGGTTTTAAATAGATATTTAAAACTAAAAAAGGGGTCGGCATTGTTGACGGCTTATAGTTCTATTTGTTCTTCGGCGCCTGGGGAATTATTGGCGACTGCCGTAGCGGTAGGGATTCCAAGTAATCCTAAGGATGTTGGAGTGATTATGGAAATGGAGAAGTCTTTTTCAGGTGTAAATACGGATGCTATTTCTTTTGAGGGAAAATGTAGAGCTGAAGTAAAGGACATGGCAAAGCGAGCGATGCAAAATCATAAGATTGATTGTGCTGATATTCTTACATCGTCTATTTCTGGCGTAGTAGGAAATGATGGATATCTTTGTTTGATTTCTGCTGTTTGCCTTTGGTGAAGTAGCTATATGGGGGGAGAAAATGACAGAGCTATTTGTAATTGCTCAGGTGTTTGGTGTTTTGGGGATGATTTCCAATATAGCATCAATGCACTTCCAGACAAGGAAGAATATATTAATTGCTCTTTTGTTTGTAAATTTGTTTTCGGCGCTTAATTTCCTCTGTTTAGGGCATCTTGCGAGTTGTTTGATAGATTTATTTGGGAATGTAATGATACTAATAAATAATCAGTATGAAAAACGCGATATGGATGTCCCGAGACTAATGGTAATGGCGTATATTGCCATTGATGTGGTTTTAGGTGTGCTTACTGGCAATGAGTTAGTAGATTTGATTGTTGTCGCTGCATCAGTAATGTATTGCTTGACTATAATAATGAAGAGTGAACAAAAGATACGAACGTCCTGGCTAATAGTTTTAATTATGTATTTAGTTTACGATGTTTTGGTTGGAGCTTATGTATTTGCGTTGTCGTGCATATTATCTTGTATTTCAACGATGATTGCAATAATTCGAAATAGCAAAAGGACTAATTAAGAATTATTTTAAATCCCCTTAATAGCGAGGGGATTTTATTTTGGTGGATTTTATTGTATAATATATGGAAATGGATAAGATACGTAATTTTTGTATAATTGCTCATATTGATCATGGTAAGTCCACGATTGCGGATAGGATGATGGAGCTCACGGGGACGGTGAGTGAGCGTGAAATGAAATCGCAGCTACTAGATTCTATGGAACTAGAACAGGAGCGAGGAATTACGATAAAATTGACACCAGTCCGGATGGAATGGAAGGGGTATATATTAAATCTAATTGACACACCTGGGCATGTGGACTTTTCTTATGAGGTATCGCGGTCTCTGCAAGCAGTGGAGATAGCGGTCTTAGTGGTGGATGCGACGCAGGGAATACAGGCACAGACACTGGCGAATGTCTATTTAGCGATTGAACAGGATTTGAAAATAATTCCAGTGATAAATAAAATTGATTTGCCAGCGGCGGATGTGGAAAAAACCGCGGCGGAAATTATTAATCTATTAGGCTGTAAGCGCGAAGAAATAATAGAAGTGTCAGGAAAAACTGGGTATAATGTTGATAAGATTTTGGATGCGGTAGTGGCTACAGGGCATACTCAAGGGCAGGAAAACCAGCATAGCGTGTCCTCCGGACACGCTCCGGGCCGCTCTGGCCAAGTCCTTATGTTCCGTAGGTCACACCATGCTGATTTTCCTGCCCAGATATTTACATTTATATCCACCAGAGCTCTTATCTTTGATTCATATTTCGACGATTATAGAGGGGTGGTGCTATATGTGAGGATTTTTGAAGGGGGGATAGGGAGGGGGGATGAGATACTAATGATGGCGGCTGGAGTGAAAGGGGAAGCGCTGGAAGTGGGGGTGCTGACGCCGAAGATGTCGCCGAGAGAGAAGTTATCAGCGGGGGAAATAGGATATATTGTGACAAATCTCAAAACGACGAGAGAAGCAAAGGTGGGGGATACGGTGACACTAGCGACGCATCCAGCTGAGTCGGCACTGCCTGGGTATAAAAACGTATTGCCATTTGTGTATGCTGGATTTTTCCCGGTGAGTAACGATCAATATAAGGAGCTGCGTGAAGCGGTGGAGAAACTAGCATTGTCTGATTCGGCACTAAAATATGAATTGGAAAATTCACCAGTGCTTGGGTTTGGACTAAGGATTGGGTTCTTGGGGCTACTCCACATGGATATTATAAAGGAACGATTGGAGCGGGAATTTCATTTGGATCTCATTGTGACGAATCCATCTACGAATTATGAAATAGTGATGAATAAAAAAGTTGGGGATGGGACGAATCTAAGTGAGAAAGGAAGTGCGCTATCTGCGGCCGAAAAAGGTAAAAGTGGGAATAAAGGAGGCGCGTCTAATATTGCCGGTAAAATGGGAATAAAAGCAGACGAGGAAGGGCATGAAATACGAGAGATCAAATCGGCGGCAGAGATGCCGGATGCATCAGAAGTATTGGAAATACGTGAGCCATGGGTGAAAGGCGAGATTATTTTGCCGAAAGAGATGATAGGGAACGTGCTCAACTTGATTAATAGCAAACGTGGGCGACAGACAAATTTGTCGTATATAGAGGGAAGGGCGGTGATAGATTTTGAGGCGCCGATGGCGAATCTACTAACGGATTTTTATGATGAATTAAAATCAGTAACGAGTGGATATGCGTCTTTTAACTACGAATTGGATGGATATAGGGCGGAAGATTTGGTGAGAGTGGATTTCTTAGTGGCAGGGACTAGGTTGGACGCGCTTTCGGTGATGGCTCATAGATCTGAGGCGGAAGCGATTGGGCGTGAGGTGACGAAGAAGCTGAAAGATGTAATACCGAGACAAAACTATGAGGTGGCGCTGCAAGCGGCGATTGGTGCGAGGATTATCGCACGGGAGACCATTGGTGCTTATCGTAAAGATGTGACGGTAAAGATTCATACGGGAGATAGAGACCGGAAAGCGAAATTACTAGAAAAACAGAAGCGTGGTAAGGCGAGAATGAAAAGATTTGGGAAAGTTGATATTCCGCCAGAGGCATTTACGGTATTGCTTAGCCGATAATTAAATGCCGAGGGTGGAATTGGAAAGAGCGTCTGGACCGAAGGGGTCAGTGTATTCGTCAATGGATTGGACTTCGGTGTCTAAGTGGCGAAGGTATTCTTCAAGAACTTCCATGGTGACTGGGCCAGATTTTTCAAATATGTAGTCTTCTTCACCATTGTCACCATCGTCAATTTCGTCTTCGTCGGGAAGATAGCCGGGGCGAGAGCGATCAAGATAGATGTCGCCAGAATTGTGATAGATGAGAAGTGATACGGTGACAGTGGCAAATGCAATAACAAAAGAGATTATGCCGAGAAGAACAAGGTTACGACCGCCACGCTCAAGCTTTTTGGAAGGTTTACGATTCGGCGAGATAGGGGTGGATTTGTCGGTGGGGGTGGATTTATCAATTAATCCTGTGACGGCCATTATAATTCTCCTTTTAAATCATTGACGAGTTTAATATGATCGGAAATAAGACTACGAATGCGGAGGGCGTCTTGTTTCATGATTTCGCGACGAGCGCGGACGATAAGTAGGGTGTCGTAGAAGTTTTCGGGAGTAGCAGCACAATTCATGGAGGCTAATTCCTCAAGCTTTTGCTGGTAACTAATAAAATCGGTAGTAAAGATAGCGCGAATGTCGGCTAAAGAATTTTGATTCTCAATGAGAGGGGCATTTGATAAATTATTTTCAACTAAGCGAATATTTAGGGGAGTGATGTAATTTGTAAGAATATGATCGTAGGTGTCACCGAGATAAACGCGAATACGAGAATCGGATTTTTGGAGTTCTTTGAGCTGGATGCGGATTTCAGCGCAATGTTCAACAATATGGCCTTTCATAGTGTCGGTGAGCGTAGATGGCTCGGTGGGGGAATGGGTGGAATGGTCGGGAGTGGAAGGCTCTTCGGCAAAGACTGGCATGGCAATAAATATGGGTAGAGATAAAAACAGACTGAAGAAAAACTTTTTCATAAAGTAATTATACCACAGTTGACTCTCGTGTGAAAAAGTCTTATACTTAGAATAAATGAAAAAGAAAAGGCCGGTAAGAAAGATGGTATTGATGGTGACTCTGGCTGTTTTTGCTGTGGGGATGATTTGGTCTTTAGGAACAATGTCGTCTTCGCTTCAACTGATGCAAAATGCAGAAGTGACAAGAAGTGCATCGGCAATACTAGCGGATAAGGGCGTGACGGATGGGCAGGATGTGACTCTCTCAGCTACCTTTATTGACCAGAGGCAGGATGAATGTGTGGATTTATATGGAATAAATAATGCAGCGGCAGTCTATGCGAGACAGTTTGAGTGGACGAGTTGTGGCTACACAGCACAAGGAGTAGAGGAAGGAACGGTGGATTATTATCTGGGGGCGGATGGAGTGCCAGTGGCGAATGGTGGTAAATTGCTCGCGAATAGAGGGATTGCGAAGATGGAACGTTGGTGGACGACGATGGCGGAAAAAAGTAGGGAACATGCGGGGACGTTGAAATTAAAATATAACGCAGAAGAAGCGGAGTTTTCGTATGTAGCGGAAGAGTTTTTCCCAGTAGATAAATTGACTTTTAGCGATGGGGACTTAGTGAATGCGGACGGACATAACCATCTTTTTACGATGAACGTGAATGTGCCATTTGAAGTATCCGCGAGGGGAAATGAAGGGTTTGAGATTATTGCGGATGATGATACTTATGTCTATGTAAATGATCGCTTGGCGCTAGATATGGGCGGAATACATGCGAAGGAATTAGGGAAGTTTCTAATCACACGCGAAGGTGAGGTTCATACTGGTGTAGGCGAGGAGACGGATTTGGCTTATTCTGGTATTACGGTGGGAAAAGGTGAGAAGGCGATAATTAGAATCTTCCATGCGGATAGAGATATGGGGACAGGATCGGTGCTAGAAATGAAGCTAAAAGAGATGAAAGTGGAGATGACGGGGGCGAAGATAGCGACAGTAAAGAAAGATGAGGGGATTGCGGATAAGGCAGAGATAGCGACGAAGACTGCGGATGGATATGAGGCGCCACTAGGAAAATCAGTGACGGTGGGGCCGAGTAATAATATAAGAGCAGATGCGATAATGATGACTATGGCGGGAGTGATGTTGATGATTTCTGCATGCTTTGGGGGGATGTTATTAGCTAAAGCCGTGAAGGGAAGGATTACTTCTGTAGAAAAATAAGGGTAGGGAAGTTATTTTCTAGGAGCGGTAATATTGGCTGGACGACCATAATCTGGGAGGATAATGGGATGCTTTTTTCCATGATGGTCATAGAGAGGAATGTCTAGATCGTGGGCGAGAGTATTAACAATGGTGGCACCAATGCGAAGTCCGGTAAAGGAGCCGGGGCCAGACATGAAGGTAATCTCTTTAATGTCGTGCCAGTCGGCGTGATGTTCGCGAAGTCGGTCATGGATATATTTTAGTAATTGTTCGGCGAGGTTATTCCGTGATTGCCAGGTATATTCGGTGTTGTTTATTCTTAAAATGGTAGTAGGAGTAGATGTATCTAAATATAGGTGGATGGCTCGGTGAGAATTTATGGTGGAGGGGGTATTAGAATCTGCGGTTGTTAGGGGGGGATTGTTTACGGGGGATTGGATATTGATATTTTTGGGATCTGGATGATTTTGTATCAACGTAATTTCTCTAGTGCCATCGTCATTTAGCTGGATTTTTAGCGTGATGCGGTCATGGGGTAGGATATTCTTAATGGTGTCGGCCCATTCAACAACGACAAGATGGTCGGCGCGGATGGACTCGGAGAGAGTGTCGGTCATGAGGCCTGGGCTGGGGAGACGATAAAAATCGTAATGGTCTAAAATGTGAGCGGTATCATCGGGGGCGGCAAAAGCATAAGAACGAGAGATAGTGTAACTTGGACTAGTGACGGGAGTCCTAATGCCGAGACCTTCGGCGAGACCGCGGGTAAAAGTGGTCTTACCGGCGCCAACATCGCCGATGAGCTCAATAACAGTAGAAAGATGACCATCGGAGAGGAGTTTTTTCGCGAGGGACGCACCGTAATCTAGCATTTCTTGTTCGTTTGTGATTTTCATTGTATAATAATTATAACACGATAGAGTAAAAAGGGAAAAATAATATTGGGAGGAAAAAATGAAGATTTTTATATCAGGAATTAGTGGAACGGGAATGGGACCGCTTGCTCTCATGGCAAAGCAAGCGGGCTATGAGGTATGGGGAACGGATCTCGCGAAGGGTGCGATTTATGATGAGTTGGCAGCGGCGGGGATAGAAGTAAAAATAGGCCCACAGGATGGAGAGTTTTTGCGCGAAAAAATAATGAAATTTACAGGGGTGGAATTGGAAGAAAGCGCGCCCAAAATTGCCGAAAAAGATAATGAAATATGGTATGTGCATACATCGGCACTACCTGAGACGAGTGAAGAATTAAGGGTGGCGCGGGAAAATGGGTTAAAAATCAGTAAGCGAGATGAATTAACAGCATATCTGGTGAAGAAATTGAATTTAAAAATGATAGCGGTAGCGGGAACGCATGGAAAGACAACGACTACTTCCATGATAGTCTATGCAGCATTGAAACTGAGGCTACCAGTGGCTTATATTGTAGGAACAACGCTAGGATTCGCACCAAGTGGAGCGTATCATGCGGGAGATAAGTTTTTCGTCTATGAGGCAGATGAGTATGACCGGAACTTTTTGAAATTCCAACCGTGGCTGGCGGTGATTACAAGTGTATCATATGATCATCCGGATATTTATGCGACGCGGGAGGAATACGTGAAAGCATTTCAGCAATTTATGGGGCAGAGCGAGTCGGTGGTAGATGGGGGAATGGTGACCGAGGCGGATTTCAAATTGGCAGGTGAGGTGCGAAGATATGATGCGGCACTAGCGCGGCTGGCAGTGAGGAGAATGATGGAGGAGATGGGGGAGACGGTGCAGGTGACGAAGATTACGGAAATATTGAATAGTTTTCCGGGAGTGGGAAGGAGATTTGAGCGGATAGCGGATGGAGTATATACGGACTATGCGCATCATCCAGAAGAAATAGCGGCGACGGTGAATATAGCGCGAGAAGAAGCGGAGATGCGAGGGAAGAAGGGAGTGGTAGTAGTATATCAACCACATCAAAATGTGAGGCAGCATGAGGTGCGAGATGGCTATAAGGATGCTTTCCTAGGTGTTGAGAAGATATATTGGTTGCCGACATATCTCACGAGAGAAGATCCGAAGCTCGCAATACTAACACCAGAAGAGTTAATTGGTGGACTTAGCAATCAGGAAAAAGCAGAGCCGGCGGAATTAAATGCAGAACTGAAAAAGAATTTGGAAAAATACTTGAATGATGATTATCTAGTGTTACTCATGACCGCAGGGCCAGCGGATGGATGGATGAGAGACATTGTGGACTTTTCTTTGGAAAGAAAAGTCCAGTAAAAGAAACCAGGAAGAATTTCGAAACAGAAGTGAATTCTGTTTCGAAATTTGTTTTTTAGTACCGCGGAGCGACTTCTTTGATGTAGGTGGTGATGAGAGAGGCATCGGGGGAGATACCTTCGTTGCTTTGTCTGGAGTATTGTTCCCAACGGTAGAGACTGGAATCGTAATTGATAATTTCGGCAGGAGTGATGGAATTAATTGTGCCATCATTGTAGGTGTTATTGGCGCCTCGGCCGGCACCGTAGGTACGATTTGGGATGACTTTTTTGGCAATTAAAGTACCATTAATGGTAAGCTGGTGTCTGTTATTGGAATTAGTAATAAGAACGGAGCTTCCATCGTTGGCTTTGGGCGCCTCAGCGGGTAGAGTACAACCACTTTCTTTGGAACAAGTGATGATGGTATCGGCAATAAGGATGGCATCAATGCGTGCGACTTGCCAATCAATACTGATGGTGCCGTCTTCAGCGTAAATAATGAGCTTCGGGATGTTCTCTAGGGTGGTGTAACCATCTTCGTAGGTGATGTTGCCAGAGATACGGATGTTTTTGTTTTTGGTGTGGATAACTTGAGTAGCGTTTCTAACAAGATTACTGGTGCCAATGGTGAGATTGGAGTCGGAGCGATAGTAATAGACATTGTTGTCACTATGGTAAATGTTGGGATTATTAATGTCGCGATTGACGGTATCTTGATTAAGGGAGATGGAGTTTCCAATATTGGCGGAAGTATTATAAATGTATTTACTCACTAGCGCATTTTTATCAAAGGTCTGTTCACCAGTTGTGTAGCTCTTATTGAGATTACCAAAGATGATATTTCCAGTGAGGGGGTCGTAATTAGCAAAAGTGAGAGGAACGAAGTTTGACATGAATGCGTTATTGTTTGTGCTGGAGGTTTTTAGACCATTGGGATAGGCAAGGGCGGAGCCAGAGGCCATGTGGAGAGTGTTTTGATTAGCGATAATACCTAGCTCGCCCCATGAGCCGAAGTAGTGAGCTTCGCTGTAACTACCAAGTGGATAATAAGGATTGGGGTAGAGATGGTATTTATTTACATAGCTGGTGTTGATTTGACCATTAGCTACTATGTTACCGCCCCAAGCTTGGAGATTTGCTTTACTAGCAGCTTTGTAGCAGACTTGTGGTCCCCAATCAGACCAGCTGCCGGCTTCGTTGATGCTAGTATAGCCACCATTGACGTTAGTGCTGGTGCCAGTATCATCTTTGTCGCTATCTTTTGGCCAGACAGATGAACGGAAACAAACATAAGTACCTGGATTTACATCGGGAATGTAAATTTGTTTGTTTACCTTAGCGCTATCTCCCGCTGTTTTATTTCCAGAGTTGATGGGGTTACTACCATTATTGCTATATCGTATGGGGTTGGTGACAGTGGTAGGAATGGAATTATCGGAAACGGAGACTTCAATGCGATAATAAATATCACCTGCTTCTATGGTGGCATAATTGCCGCCGATTTCGGTGTGAGTAGCAGCATTGCTTTTGGGATTTACGATGAGGTTTACGCTTAGCGTATCCATGCCACCAGAATAGACGTAATAATTGGAGCCTTTGTTGTCAATAGTGGTGGTGTTTTTGAAATTGTATGGGAAGATGGCACGGGCTGTAGTGTTGGAGTCGGCGTCTATTTTTTTGCGAGGAAGAGAAGTAATGGTGAAGGGGGTGGACTTATTTTGGTCGCCAATGTAAGATGTAGAAGTGTCTGTAGAGATGGCATTGATGTGACCTTGTTCATAGATGCCAGTACTGAGGCCAACATCGGCTTTGTTGTCGTTTATTTTGGTGGGATAATCTTTAATGGTGGAACGTTTGGTGCTTTTGAAATTATCTTGTTGACTAGAGCGATTTTGGGTAAAACTTAATTGTTTATTATTGGCGTATTGTAAGCTGGAACGATTGCTGGTGACCGAGAAGGAGGTGTAAAGTTGACTATTTAGGGCGTTTACACCGCGATAACCGAGAGGTAATGCGCGTCCTGGATTTGCATAGCTACCATAGGAGATTAGATAATCATAGTCTGGATACATGAAATTCCAGTAAGGGTATTTATTATTATAACCAGTACAATAAGAAATCGTGTCGCCTAGCTTGGCGTAAGTGAGATTTTTATTCCAGGTGGTGGAGTCAAAACGAGTGTTTCTGACGTAAGACTGAACGAGATTACCGCTAGTTGGTGGACAGTCTGTGCTGAGGTCGTCGCTGGTTTCGTAAACAGCATAGATATTTACGTGGTTATGCATTTCGGGTACGGTATAAATGTAAGTATTGGGGAAGGCTGGATTTCGCCAATCGCCGCCAAAGCCTTTGAAAGTGTAATTTCCAATTGTGGTATAGGTTTTTACTTTGGCCGAGTCACCTTCAAGAACACGGGCGACGAGGTTGTTGGCGAGTCGGTTGCCTTTGGTGTCAACTGGAATAATGGTGAGATAAAGGACTTTTTTATAGAAAGCCCAACGGGTAACGTCGCTGGTCATGTTTGACTCGGTATAAGAGGTGCTAGTGCTGGGAATGACAGTGTCATTGCGAGAGCTGGCATAGCCATATAATTGATATTCATAGCCTCCGTAAGTGAAATTATTGGAAACGGGATTAATGGTGGCATTTTCGTAATCGTGGACAGTGGCTGACTGATCACCTGTAATATAGGGACCGCTTTTATTGTAGAAATTAACGTGCTTTAGAGTGAGTGTATTGCGGCGACGATAAGTTGCCGTACTGGAAGAGTCGCTATTGGTATTGGTGGGGTGGACAGTTTGACCAGATGTGGTAACGTTGTTGTTATTATTGAACTGATAAAAGTCGTATGTGCCTGTATTGCAGCTGATGGGTGAGGTGGGGGTAATGGTGGCTGAGGTATTAGCATCAGTTTGAAAGTAGGATTTGACCCAGGCGCCTTGACCACACATACTACTATTATTGACGATTCGTCTAGGGGTGACAGTAAGATAATGAATTTGTTCATAGTAGAGATTGACGGTAACATTTTGATTCATAGTGAAGGGGCCAAGGCCGATGTCGGAGTGGTGATAGCGATATTGGCCGTTGCAAATACTTTGAGGTGGATTGACGGAGGCTGTCTCGTAGGTTGTTGCTCCTTTTTCTGAATATGATCTAACATACTCATCGGCACCGCCACAATGATTTTGGTCGACTTTGTATACATCGTAGTCATTGACTGTTGTCCTTGCTTTGTATGGACCTTGCGATGTAGCAGGGGCACAGCTTATAGTATTAGATGTTCCATATTTTAGATTATTAATATTAAGATAGTAGTCCGTAGTAATTTCTCTGGAGCCTGTAAGTCTGGCTTCTTCAACATAGTTGGCGGTGCAAGGAGGAGCAGAGGGGACGGAAACTTGGCCTTTGACGGATTGTTGCCCCCAGCATCTTGTAGAATCTCCTTTTCTAGTTGTATTACATGTATCAACATCTTGGCCATATGCTCTCGCTCCTGCATATCCATTTTTTACTTTACTAGTATTTGATGGTTGATATTGGGAAAGTTGTGTAGTGTAATCTATACTGGGGATTAACCATACGTCACAAGTTTTTGTGGTATTGTCAGTAGAGCAATTTCCTACATGGATTTCGCCTATGTCTGATGGACCGAGTGTATTGCCGGCGGTGGGGAGCCAACATGACCAACTACTTGGATTTAGCGTCGTACAAGAGACGTTGTCAGCGCAAACTAGGTTTACATTAAATAATGCGTGGCCATTACCGTAGTTACCATTAAACTGAAGTGCACTAACGCCTTTAACGATGCCTGTTTCTCCGCTAATTGTGACGGCTGAAACTGGATTACTGTTTTTGATGATGGAACAAAATATTATGGCTAGAAGCGAGAGTAGACTTAGTAATAGATATGGTTTCTTTTTCATTTTTGCTCCTGTAACTGAATATTTTGCTCCCAAACCGGTTTTAATTCGGTCATTTTTTGGTTATAATAGTTTATTTTTTCGGTATTGTTTAGGTAAGTGGCAATGTCATAGGCGTCTCCATAAAGCATGTATTGAGTGATTTCGTCGAATTTCGATATATCTGTATCTTCGTACATTCGTAATGTTTCTTCGTATAGGTTGGCGTTATTGAAAAACTCTATACTGCTCGTGAAACAATATAGAGCATTTGGTATTTCGTTTTTTTCAAAATAGTAATTAATCGCGTTGGAATATAATTCGTGGATACTAGCAGTATTCGATGGCTCTTTATTTAACATTTCTGTAGCTTTATTTTCTATATTTTCTAGATTATCTTGAAAATTGTAGTATGCTTGGAGTTCTTCTTCGGGAAGGCCAGTACTGACTGGCATATTATTGTTGTCTTCGTTGGTGGGTTTTGGTTGATTGTTGATAATTATGATGACGACTACGAGAATGATAATGGCGATGAAAAGAAAACCAAAAACAAAATATAGAACCTTGTTGGAGGATTTGGGGGGATTTTCTGGAGTGAGTGTATTTATTTCTGGTTCCATTGTTTTTATTTTAACATAAACTAAATAAAAAAACTAGGAATGTAAATATGATTTTGGTTATTTTTCGGGAGATTTATAAAAATGAATAACGGAGCTAAATATGGATACTGGAATGAAACGGTAATCTGGAAAAACGTGATATACTATATATAATATGGTGAAGGTGAAGAGTCAATTTGTTTGTCAGGAATGTGGAGCAGTGTATGGCAAGTGGGTCGGGCAGTGCTCTAATTGTTCGGGCTGGAATACACTTGTAGAGCAGGTGGCGACAAATGAAGAAAAAGAATTAAAGTCGGCACTGGCGAAGGGGCAGGTTTCTGGGAAAAAACTAGATTATGTAAAAATCTCAACCATTACGCCGAGCGATGCGAAGGCGAGACTGGTGACGGAATTTGGTGAGCTGAATATAGTGCTAGGTGGGGGGATACTGATGGGATCGGTAAGTCTATTTGTGGGACAGCCGGGGATGGGGAAATCTACTATCCTGATGCAAATATGTGCATTCGTGGCGGAGGCGGGACATAGAGTATTATATATATCGGGCGAGGAAAGTGCGGGACAAGTAAAGTTACGAGCGGTGAGACTGGGGGCAAAATCGGATAATCTGAATTTCGCGGCATCTACGTCGGCGAATGACATTGCGAAGACGATAGAGGAGGGGGGATTTGATCTCGTGATTGTAGATTCGATACAGACACTCTCAATGAATGAAATATCTTCGGCGCCAGGGACGGTGTCACAGGTGACGAACTCAGGAAATTTGATAATTCGGGCGGCGAAAAGTACGGATACGGCAGTGATAATTGTGGGCCATGTAACGAAAGAGGGGACATTGGCGGGGCCGAAGGTGCTAGAGCATTTGGTAGATGTGGTATTAAACTTTGAGGGGGATAGATACGGAGGATTTAAGACGATAAGGGCGGTGAAAAATCGTTTTGGCGCGACGAACGAAGTGGCGATTTTTGAAATGAAAGAAGGAGGACTGGTGGAGGTGCAAAATCCTTCGGCGGCACTTCTGGCGGAGCGGACAAATACGGATGGTTCGGTGATACTGGCGACACTGGAAGGAAATCGGCCGTTACTGGTAGAGATACAGGCTCTTGCTACTACTTCAAATTATGGTTACCCAAAACGAACTGCGTCGGGATTTGATATAAATAGGCTGAATCTATTAATTTCGGTGTTAGAAAGGCGGACGAGATTAAAACTTTCCGATAAAGATGTTTTTCTAAATGTGGTAGGTGGAGTGAAATTGAACGATGCAGCGGCGGACCTCGCGGTGTGTATGGCGCTCGCGTCGGCGGTGGCGGGTAGAAAATTAGGTGAAGAATATGTGGTATTTGGTGAAGTGGGACTGGGCGGCGAAATTCGCTCGGCTTTTCGCGCTGACCAGAGGATAGCGGAGGCGCGTAAATTAGGATTTCTACATGCTATCGCGCCGAGGACGATACGTGATGATTTCGTGGTGCCAGTAAAGGACCTGAGAGAAACACTAATCAAATATGTAAAATAGCTTAATAAATATACATACTTTCTCGACGCGCTCCCTTGCGCCCGTCGTTACGGGGCGCGGTCGCTCAGTGTGCTCCCGTCGTCGCACAATGGTCTCGAAAGTATGTATATTTGTTAAGCTAGGTGATATAATTTTTTTATGAAGATCTTGGGAATTGATCCGGGGATTGGGATTTGCGGATTTGGACTAATTGAGATTTCTAAGCAGGCGGGGACGAAGGCGCTAGATTATGGAGTGGTAACGACGAAGATTCGGGCGCCGTTGCCATCACGATTAGTGGAATTGTTTGATTCGTTAACGGAATTATTTGCGGAGACGAAGCCGGACGTGGTGAGCGTGGAGAAATTGTTTTTTACAAAAAACATTACGACGGGAATCGCGGTAGCGGAAGCGAGGGGAATAGTGCTACTGGTGGCAGAGCAAAATCATTTGCCGATTTATGAATATACGCCAAATGAAATCAAGAAAGTGCTAACGGGATATGGCTCGGCGGGGAAACCACAAATGGAGGAGATGGTGCGAGTGCATTTAGGACTCACAGAAAAACCAAAGCCTGATGATGCGGCGGATGCGCTGGCGGCGGCGATAACGCATGCGTTGATGAAAAAACATTGAAAAGATTATTTTGGTATATAATATATATATGATAGCGCATATACGAGGAGAGGTGACGGAAAAGTCGGGGAATTCACTGATTATTGATGTGAACGGGGTGGGGTATGAGGTGATGGTGCCGACGGCGGATTTTGAAAAAGTGGTGTTAGGGGAGGAGCAGAAATTATTTACTTATCATGCTATACGGGAAAATGCAGAGGAACTTTATGGGTTTTCGTCACTAGCAGCGAAGAAGATTTTTGAGTTACTGATTGCGGTGCAGGGAGTGGGGCCGAAGGCGGCGATTGCGATACTCTCCCTTGCGGAAGCGGAAGAAGTGCGGAATGCAATAGCGAATGCCGATGCGGCTTTTGTGGCGAAAGCATCGGGAGTAGGAAAAAAGACGGCGGAGAGAGTAATCGTGGATTTGAGGGATAAAGTAGGGATACCGTCGCGTTATGGAGCGAGCGAAGCGAAATTTGCGACTGTGGTGGAGGAGAAGGATGAAGCGCTGGATGCGCTTATTGCACTAGGGTTCCCGCTGAAAGAAGCCACAGCGGCCCTAGAAAAAGTAGATAAGACTTTATCCGTAGAGGAGAGGATACGGTTGGCTTTGAAAAAATAATCTTGAAATTCCTAGATAAGTGTGGTAAAATATCTATAAATTAGAGTAATAAAGGTATAAAATGAGTTTTTCTATTCTAAAAGAGATTGGTGACGCACAGAAAAAGAAAGCAGTGGTAGATGTGCGTTCTGGGGACACGGTGAAGGTGACTCAGAAAATTAAGGAAGGTGACAAATTCCGTATGCAGACTTTTGAGGGGACGGTGATACGAGTGGAGCGGAAAGGTTCGCATACAGCACGAATTTTTGTCCGTAAAGTAACATCTGGTGTGGGCGTGGAGAAATCATATTTCATTCATTCACCACTAGTGGAGAAGATTGAGATAGTGAAAAGGTCGAAGGTGCGACGGAATAATTTGTCATATCTACGCGATCGGTCTGGTAAATCTGCTCGTCTAAGGGGTAAGGATTTTGACCGAGCGGCAGTGAATGATGTGACGGTAGAGGAAGAAGTAAGTGAACCCGAGAGTAATGAGGCTGAGAGTGCAGCGAAGGCTGATGAAGCTGAGGAAGTAAAGGCTGAGAATAGTGTAGCTGATGATGTGGCTAATGCTGAAGCTGAAAGTGCTGATGCTGATGCGGCTAACAAAGAAGTCTAAGAATGGCGATTCTAGGAATAGATGAAGTAGGACGCGGACCTCTAGCAGGTCCGCTTGTTCTTGCTGCGGTGATTTTGCCAGATGAAATAGTAGAGAGTCAGCCAGATTGGTATGGGGATTTGAAAGATTCTAAGAAATTATCTGCGAAGAAGCGGGAGAAATTGGCAGAAATAATAAATACAGAAGCGGTGGCAGGAGTGGGGTATGTGATGGCGGGGGAAATAGATAGACTAGGCATGACAGAAGTATTACGACTAGGGGCGAGACGAGCAGTGGAAAGCGTGAGGCTTGCGGCGAAGGAGATGGGGGTAGGATTTAGTGAGATAATAATAGATGGGACGATGAATTTCCTCGCGGGGACGAGTTTGGAAAAATATGTGACGACGGTGGTGAAGGGGGATGATTTGGTGAAAGAAATATCGGCGGCGTCAATTGTGGCGAAACAGGCGCGAGATTATTATATGGTGCAGGCGGCGGAAGAATATCCAGAATATGGTTTTCAACAACATGTGGGGTATGGAACAGTGCGGCATCGGGAAGCGATTTCTAATTTTGGACTATGTCCTGAGCATCGGCGACTAGTAAAACTAGTGCGAGAAATAGCAGTGCGAGATGGGGAGGATGTGGGCTCGGTATATGATGGCGGTGTTTCTAAAAATACAACTATGATAGGTAATAGGGCGGAAGAAAAAGTGGTAGAGTATTTGGAGAGACTTGAGCATCAGGTGATAGCAAGAAATTTTAAGACGAAGATTTGTGAGATTGATATAATATCGGTACGGGGAGAGAAGATTTATTTTACGGAAGTGAAATACCGAAAGAATGATAATTATGGTGGGGGAGTGGCGGCGATAGATAAAAAGAAATTGGAAAAGATGAAAGTAGGAGTGGAAATGTTTTTGAAATATAAAAAAGGAATCGAACAATATAATCCAATGCTAGCAGTGGCGGATGTGACGGGCGCGGATTTCTTTGTGAAAGATTGGTTTGAGATTTGTTAGGTGTGGTATAATGAGAGAATAAATTGGAGGAAAAATGAATAGCGAAAAACTAGGCGGAAATCGTGTGGGAATGAAAACAGAAGAGCAGAGAGAACGTGAGCGAGAGGCGAAGCAGAGAGAACGTGAACGAGATTTGGCGAGAAAGATGAAGATGGGTGGGGCAGCGTTAGCGTTGACTGCTTCTATAATTGTGGGTGCAGCATTATCAAATAGCAAGAAAGCGTCTGAGATAATGAATAATGAAGAGCGTGCGAAGAATGTAAAAAAGATAGAGCATGTGAGCGGAATAGTATTTCACGATACGGCAAATGTGAGGCAGGAACCGTATGTGGATAATTTAGAGCCAAATCAGTCGGCGACTGTAGAGATTGAGGACGGAAGCGTGACGGTAGATTATGATGGAGATGCTTATTATTATAAAAACGAAAATGATCCGAATGGTGGTTGGTATGGATTTGAGGCTGATGAGCTTGCGAAGGAGCTATTGGAAAATGATTATATAACCAAGTTTGAAGCGAATGATATTCGCAATGATGATATTACTGGTGATGGTTATGTTTGGTTGAATGAAAATAATGTGTCTGTAGAGACGGAGAATGAGTAATTGGTTTTTAGGTTTTAGACATTGAAGCGAAAGAGGGCAACATCGCCGTCTTGCATGACGTAGGTCTTACCTTCGGTGCGGAGAAGGCCAGCTTCGCGGACGGCTTTTTCAGAACCGAGACGAGCGAGGTCGTCGTATTTACAAATCTCGGCGGCAATGAAACCACGCTCGAAATCTGTGTGGATGGTACCAGCGGCCTGAGGAGCAGTAGAGCCTTTTCTAATGGTCCAGGCACGACATTCTTTTTTGCCAGCAGTAAGGAATGATTGGAGGCCGAGTGTGTCATAGGCGGCCTTTATCAGCTCCTCTAAGGCGTCGTGTTTGATGCCGTAGCTCTCTAAGAATTCTCTGCGTTCTTCGCGAGACATACCAGACATTTCTTCTTCGAGCTTCGCATTGACGAAAATGGCGGAAGCGGGTTTTACTAAATCGGCTAGTTTATGCTGTAAAGCGGTGTCCGTTAGGCCTTCCTCGTCCACATTAAACATATAAATAACGGGTTTGTCGGTGAGGAAGGGGATGTGCTCGTCATTTGGATCTTTTTTGCGTTTAGCGGCGATTTTGGCGCGCGTTTCGTCGTCGGCTAATTGTAATTCTAGGTTAATGATGTCAATATCGTCTTTTGCTTGCTCCACGATGTCAGTGATTTGCTTACTATCGGCGCGGATGATGTCATCATTTACGAAAGCGCGGACGACATGACAGATGGCCTGACATTCGCGGATATGGGCGAGGAATTTATTGCCGAGACCTTCGCCTTTTGATGCGCCTTTTACTAAGCCGGCAATATCGACAAATTCTACGGTGGCGGGAGTGATTTTGTCTGTATTATAGATTTCTGCCAATTTGTCTAGTCGCTCGTCGGGGACGGGAACGATGCCGACATTTGGCTCGATGGTAGCAAAAGGATAATTCGCGGCGAGGGCGCCAGCGTTTGTGAGTGCGTTAAACAATGTAGATTTGCCGACGTTTGGGAGGCCGACGATTCCGATTTTTAGATTCATAATTAACCTGTAATATCTATTATAGGTGTAATTATATCATTTTTCTAGTTTAAAATCCAGATAGACATAGTTGTCCATATCGTAGGAGAGGTTTTTATTGATGGATTTTTGGGCGATTTGGCAGATTTTGGACATACGCTGGCCGTTACATAAGGGATCTATGTAGCGGATTTTGGTTTTTTGGTGGACGTAATAGACATTTTTGGGTTTTTCTTTTGAGACATTTATTTTTTTGGCATTTCGCCAGGCGTTCCAGACAGTTTTATATTTGGAGTTTTCAATTATTTTGATAATGTCTGATTCTTTTTTATGGTAGAGAGTTTCTGTGTTGATTTCTCCGGCATCTTTGAGTTTTTTGAGAATGTCGGCGATGAACTGCATGGAAAAACGAGTCTTGTCTTCTATGTATATGTTAGATAATTTGCTGGTGATTTTGACGAATTTACGAGCGAGGGATTTGGTCTGGAAGCCTAATTCTGGCTCGCCGGATTCATTAGTTTCAATTTCTAGGTCTTTGTAGATTTCTTTTACTTCTTCTAGGGTTAATAAATTGTAAGTAAAAAGAGCATTTGATAATGAATATTCTAGTCTATCGGCGGACAAACGCGGGGTGTCATTATCGGCGATGGGGTAGAGGTGGTAATTGTCAACTTCTGCGATTTGAATCTTGTTTTTTTCTAATAAATCTATGATATCTCTGGATTGTTTAATGAATTTGGTGGTCAAATCTTCTGTGGATTCTTGGCGTAGATGGTCCCCATTCATGAAATCTACGCAATGTTTGAAGGCAGGAGTTGAGATGTCGTGAAATAATCCGGCAAGAGTTTGTTTTTTATCGTGAGTAAAATGCCAGACGATGAGGGCGACGCCGATGGAGTGGTCCAGACTAGAATAAAAAACATGGCTGTCAAATAAGTTACTATAAATAGTGCCGCAGGTCATGCTGATGTATTTCTGCGTCTGGAGCTCTCTGGTGCGGATGTAATCGTCTAGCCATTCTGGAAAATCTGGACTCAAAATTTTGTAATAGTCAGTCGTTTCTGCAGTTTCCATCTGTCCATTATAACACATAGCGCGTGAAACGGTGTATAATGGAGATATGAGTGAGAGCGCGCGGAAAAATCATGTCCTGGGGTGGGTGTTATTGGTGCTACTGGCGGTAGTAGTGGTGGTAGGGGCGCTGAACTGGCGGTGGTGCTATGATTTTATACGGGGGATGGGATATAGTGCGACGGGTGAAATGAGTGGAATAGTGGCTAAATTGGATTTGACGGATAGGGGTGAATTTCTATTTCGGGCATCGCGGCCAGAGCTGCTGGGGCGGGATGAATTTAACAGTCACTGTGTAGAGGGGGAATCAGAGACGGCGGTGCTGGGGTGCTATACGAAGGATACGGTGTATGTGTATGATATTACTGATAAAGAATTGGACGGGATACGGGAGCTGACTACAGCACATGAATTATTACACGCAGTATATGCGCGGATGAGTGAGGAGGAGCGAGGGAGGATAAGTGCGGAGCTTTCAAAAGTTTTGGCAAAAAATCCAGCGGGATTAAAGGAAGAACTGGAAAACTATGACCGAGCGGAGCGAGATGAGGAACTGTATGTGCGAGCGGGGACGGAAGTGGCCGATTTGCCAGAGGCGCTGGAGAGACATTATGCGGAGATTTTTCGAAATCAGGATGCGGTAGCGGGATATTATAATAAATATATTAGTGTGTTTCGGCAGCTGGAGGCGGAATTGGAAACATTGGAGACGGAGATGAATGGATTATCGGCGACGATAGATAATCTCTCGGCGGAATATGAAACGAGGATGAAACAACTAAATGATGAAATTACGTCATTTAATAATTGTGCGATGGTGGCGGGATGTTTTTCTTCGCAGGGGGAATTTCAGGCGAGACGGGCAGCGCTAGTGGGGGAACAAGGAGAATTAGAGGCGAAATATAATCAAATCAGCCAGATGATAGATACGTATAATAGTAAGGTAGAAAAGTATAATGCAGATGTGGTACGGGGGCAGAGCCTGAATAGAAAAATTAATTCTACATCCGAGCCAGAAGGGATTAAATGAAAATAAAGAGACGATTTGCTGATGTAAAAAAAAGGGGGGTAGATGTTGCGAAAGTTTCTAATAAACCTGTAAGATGAATGTATATAAAAACCGAAAGATGATATGAATAATAAAATGAGAATTATCACGAGCCGGAAGATGCGACGGATAGTGGCGGTAGTGGGGGTGCTAGGACTGGTGGTGGTGTGGCTAGTGGCGAATCCGCGGAGCTACGAGCAGATTTTTACAAAGGTAGAAAATGATGGGGCGGCTAGTGGTATTGAAGCGAGCGCGTCTGGAATTGCCGAAAACGAGGGTGCGAATGGGGATTATTCGGCAGAGGCGACAAGTGCGGCGAATGTAGATGGGGATTACTCGGCGGAGGCGACGAGTGTGGCGAACGCGAATGTGCCGCTCGCGACGGAGATTTTGGAAAAACTAGAGGTGAAGGGGCGGGCGCCAAAAACAGGATATAGTAGAGAGGAATTTTATAATAATTGGCCGACGGTGGATGGATGTAGCCTGAGACAGAGAATAATCCGGCGGGAATTTGGCGAGAGTGCGGTGCTAGATGGATGTACGGTGGTGGCGGGGGAGTATGACGAACCTTATACAGGTGAGCATAAAGTTTTTCGGGAAAAGACGGAGATAAGCAAAGGCATACAAATAGACCATGTAGTAGCATTGTCTGATGCGTGGCAGAAAGGGGCGCAGTATTTTACAACGGAGGTGAGATATAATATTGCGACGGATCCGCTAAATCTTATCGCAGTGGACGGACGAGCGAATCAGAAAAAATCGGATGGAGATGCGGCGACGTAGTTACCTGCGAATAAGAAATTTCGGTGTCAGTATGTGGCGAGGCAAGTGTCGGTAAAATATAAATATGGGATGTGGGTGACGGAGGCGGAAAAGACGGCGATATCGGGTGTGTTATCTCATTGTCCAAGTGAGCCGAGTGTGGGGGTGTAGAGTTTGATGGTTGTCTTAGTGGACTGAGCGAGGGGCTGATGTTTGATGGTTTATAGTGGGATGGGTTGTAGGTATTTACGGTGTTTGGAGCGTTTTTATGAAAAGTATATCACTAATTCTAATCAAAAGAGTGTGATATACTATATATAATAGTGGAGGAAATATGAAAAAAAGTGGGATGAAAAAATGGCTATGGGGGATGTGGGTAGGGAGTGCAGTGTTGATAGTGGCAGCATTTCTACTGGGGAAGTCTGTTTTTCCTAGCTATAAATTACCCGATTTGCCAAAGCCAGAGGTGGCTGAGGGGCAGAGGGGAATGCTAGGGATAGATAAAAATGTTAATGAAGCAACAATAGATAATTATCTTGGGCGGAGTGATGCAGCATATCGTGATATGAGATTATTGCAGGATCCTGGGAATTATGCGGCGATAGGTGGGGATTCGTATCTGTCGGGGTATGTGGACGGGTTTCAAGTGGTACCTTATCCGTATATTGCAGAGGTGGAGGGGTTGCCAGCAGAGGTGGGTGAGGTAAAAATGGATAATACACTATTTCGTAAGGATGGCGATAAGTGGGTGGCGAATTATGAGGAGTCGGTAGAGATATTGGAGGATTTGTTCCCGCGAGACAAAGTGATATTCCTGATGTGTGGTGGTGGGGGCTATGCGGGAATGATGAAGAATTTATTAGTGTCGCTAGGGTGGGATGAGAATAAAATTTATGATGTGGGGGGATATTGGTATTATGAGGGGAAGAATAATGTCCAAGTGAAGCGTGTGAAAGATGATGGCGAGGTGGTGTATGATTTTTATAAAGTGCCGTATCATGAGATAGATTTTACGAAACTAACGAGGAAGAATTAGATGAGTAAAAAGCGAGATGGGGAGATGGGGGCTGAGGCTGGTAAAAAGGCGGGGATGAAAGCGAGCTCTGGGGCAAATGCGAAGGAGAATGTATATAGAGGAAAACCTAAGGTAGGTGTGAGAGGGGATGTGCGTAGGGAAAAACCTGGGGTGAGTGCGAAAGGGGACGTGTGTGGAGAAAAAATGCAAAAGGCTCAGGATAAAAAGCGTGAGATTTTGAAATTGGTCGTGCTATTAGTGATTTCTGTGGCGGTGCCGATACTTTTCGTGGGGGCAGCGGCAGGATGGTTTAATGGCGATGGGCGAGTGGCGATGGATGCGAGCGATTATTGTGAGGGATGCGGTGAGCAGATGGTGGATATTTCGGGCGAGGAGTATGAAAAAATGGTGAAAGATGGGCGGTCGTTTATGGTTTTTGTGGATCAGGAGAATTGTACGACAGCGGATAAAGTGGAGGGGTTTGTCCATAATTATACGGATGAGAAAGATTTGCGGGTTTACAGGATAAAATTCTCCGAGGCGAAGGAGACGAGTATGCACGAGAAGGTAAAATATTATCCGTCGGTAGTGGTGGTAAATCGTGGTAATATCGCGGGCTTTCTGCGGGCGGATAGTGATGAGGATGCGAGAGCGTATAATGATGAGGGGGAATTTCGGGGGTGGGTGGATAAGATTGTCCGGTAAAAAATTTCGGTATTCTGTGTGTGATATAGCATTATAGAAGTTGTCCGTGGTTGGTTGTTGTGTTTTTCCGCGTTAAAAGGGTGCAACTGATTATGGGTTTCTTGGAAAAAGCAGTTCAATGCTTTATTTTCTGTTGTTGGTAGATATTGGGGACATTTAACATAAAATATAAAATAGTTCTGCTTTT
>JAFWHD010000035.1 GCA_017512085.1 Candidatus Saccharimonadota bacterium | reverse complement strand
TAAACGAACCATATAAAGGCTGAAAAAATCAAAAAATAGTGATGGGAAGCCACTACTGTAATAGTGGAGGGCTCCCATCAAATTATTTTTTGATTTTTTCACCTCGGTGAGTGTGAGAATAGTTCATTTTTCCCACAAAAACCAACCGCTCACGAATTTGGCAGTTGCTATTTTCCCGTAATATTCTTAGTAAACTGAACCTTACTTTTCCGGTTTTGGAAGTGTCCTAGATAGGACAGTAACCATACGAACATAATATGATATAATGAATACATGAAAAAGACCAAGAAAACTCCAGACATGGTCACGGTTAATCGCCGCGCCCATTATGATTATACTCTTGGCGACGAGCTTACCGTCGGCATGAGTCTTTCTGGTCTGGAAGTCCGTAGTATTCGCGATCATCACGTTCAGTTAAAAGGTTCTTTTGTTACGATTAGAGATCACGAGCTCTGGCTAAACAATCTTACATTGGGTGCCGACACAGCTAGAAATATCCGTCTTCTCGCGACGAAGAAACAAATCTCCGCCCTTGAGCGCGAGAAGGTCGCCGGCAGTACCATCGTCCCAGTTCGTCTCCTCGGCGGTTCTCGTTATATTAAATTGGTCATCGCCGTAGGGAAGGGAAAGAAAAAATACGACAAACGCGAGACTATTAAACGTCGCGACATTGACCGAGGTAGATATATATGAGAATATTTTCCTGGAATGTTAATGGTATTCGCGCTGTCCTTAGAAAGGGTGCCTTGCAGAGTTTCCTGGAAGCCGAACATCCCGATATTCTCTGTCTCCAAGAAATCAAAGCCAATCCTTCCCAAGTAGATTACGATTTTCCAGGCTACGAGATTTACTGGCATCCCGCGACTCGCCCAGGCTATTCTGGTACCGCCACTCTCGTGCGCACAGGATTATCATCGGCTCTCCACCCTTTTAGCGACAGCTCCGTCACTCCTGATTCCACCAATAAAGACACCAATAAAGACATCAATAAAGACACTAATGGAAACGTCAATAAAGCCACCGACAACGCTCAATTATTTTTTACTCTTGCCACCGCCGAGGGCCGTATCCTCGTCCTAGATTGTGAGAAGTTCTTTCTCGTCAATGTTTATACACCTAATTCCAAGCCCGACCTTTCTCGTCTCGGTCTTCGCGAAAATACTTGGGATCCTGGTTTTTTGAGCTTGTTAAAAACCCTGAATCAAACAAAACCCATTGTCACTTGTGGCGACTTTAACGCTGCTCACGAGGAGATTGACATCGCTCGCCCCGCTACGAATCATCACTCTGCTGGCTTTACTGACGAAGAACGTCGTGGTATTACGAATCTTATTAACGATGGTTTTCTTGACACTTTTCGCACGCTTCATCCAGATGATATTCGCTATACATGGTGGAGCCATTGGGGACAAGCTCGTGCGAAGAATGTCGGCTGGCGCATTGATTATTTCTTTATTTCTAGTGGCTTAAAATCCCATTTAAAAAACGCCGAGATTTACGAAAACATCATGGGCTCCGACCATTGCCCAATTTCTATCACTCTGGAGTTTTAGATGGAAGATTATTTCGTAAAGACCGAGCAGCTATCTACCGACCTCTCCTGGAATCTTCCCGAATTAAAGCAGGGAATGATCAACGTCGTTGGCGGCAATGCTCAGCGTTTTAATACCGAGATAAAAATCTCCGAGTTTATTCTGGAAAATTACCCCATCAAAGAAGTTCACACTATCCTTCCAGATAGTTTAAAGGAAAAGCTCCCACCCTTACCAAATCTTGTTTTCCTAAAATCCACCGACACTGGCTCGTTCGCCGACACGAACGACCTCGCTGACACTCTTGATTCTGCCGATTATAACCTCTTGCTCGGTGATTTTTCCAAAAATTCTATCACCATTACTGCTGTCGCCACTGCCATTAGTGAGGCCTCGCGTCCACTCATTCTTACTCGCGATACTCTTGATCTCATTGCCGATGCCACTCCTGACCAGATTCTCATGCACGATAATGTTATTTATCTCGCTTCACTCCCCCAGCTCCAGAAACTCCTCCGTTCAGTATATTACCCAAAAATGCTTCTCCTCTCTCAACCTCTCCTCCAAATTGCCGACGTCCTTCACAAATTCACCCTCAGCTATCCCGCAAAGATTATCACACTAGCAAGCGACCAAATCCTCCTCGCCGAAAACGGTTTTGTTCGCGCCATTCCCCTTGCGAAATCTGGCCTTTCTCCTCTCACTTTCTGGGGCGGGGAACTAGCCGCAAAGATTACGGTTCTAAATCTCTTTTCCCCGGGTCACTTCTTAGATGCTACTATGACCGCGATTTTTTGCTAAGTTTTTCCTCTATATCCACCGCATCACGCGAGACATTCTTCCGTCTTTGTCTCAGGAAGAAAAATGTAAATACATATAGCGAACACCCAAAGATGAATCCTCCTATCTTTGCCGCCATCGGCCAATCTGTCGCGAATAAAATCCCTGCATTCACCGCCCCTATACATATCGTGTAGCCAAACCTTCTCAGTAGTACGATTTTTTTCGCCACTGGGAAATTCCTTTTCGTGAGCGACCATTCTGTACAATTGTCTGGATGTCCAAAAAATTTCCCATACAGCACTAATTCTAACAAGATACAAATCACATAGAAAGAAATTGCGATTATCCCGCCCACTGTGCTCACTCTCAGTAGTAAGAATAATACCTGCGCTCCCGCGAGTAGCACGTCGCTCACCATATCAAATTGCGCTGCGTATTTTCGGTATTTTGGTGTCGCATTTTTTGGAAATGGCCATTTCTTCGCACACGTTCCATCAAACATATCGGTGATTAGCGCCAATGTAAAAACGATAAACGCCGTATTTGCCGAGCCACCTGTTACTGCGAGCACGAATAATACTATCGCGAGTATTAGCCGCGTAAGTGTTAGTAAATCCGCTAAATATCTTAGAACCTTCTTCATGCTTTTATTATATCATTAAATATTTTTACTAGCTCATTTATTCTATAAGATTCTAGTGCTTCTTCACGATGCTTTGCCATCACTTCGGACATCTTCCGTATCTGTTCTCGTTGAGTAAATAATTTATTCAGCGCCTCCGCTATCTCCTCCGCTGTCGGTCCATCGGCTAGCACGTAACCACCTCTCGGCACTAGGCTCGCCATGTCTTTGTCACAAATAAATACTGGTGTCCCTACCGCTTGTGCCTCCAGTAAAGTCATCGGGCACACATCATAGTTATATGATACTAGGACGTCCAGATGTGCTTTGGATAGTTTCTTTTTTAATTCTTCAAATTCCGTATCTCCGTGAAATTTTACGTTTTTTAGACGGTGCGTTTGCGCAAAAAGCTTTGCCTTTACTAGTTCTGGCCCACCTCCGTACACATCAAGTTCATATTCACCCTTTACCCTCGTCAGTGCTTCGAGCAGCACCATGATTCTTTTTTCTCCCGACACTCGCGAATGCCAAATCATTCTTAAAGGCTCACCATCTTTCCATTCTCGTATCTTTGCTGAGGAGGGAAAGAGCTCGTCTGCCACTGCGTTTCTTACTACACGCGATCCTTTAGTTACTCCGTAATGTTTTAACTTTTTGAGGTAATGCTCCGCTGGGGTAATCACAAAATCTGCCGCATCCGCATGATTTACGACTAGCGTCCACATCCTAGCCTTTGCTCTCGTGTTCGCCAGATAATCATCCTTTTGCACCTTCTTTGTATGTGGCAGATACCACCCATGCATCCCATTTAGTCCCCATGCTACAATCGTCCTCAGTCCCGGCGGCATGATATTTGTCTCGCCCATATCTTCTCGTCCATGCATGATTTGGACGACTGGTATTTTTAATTCATGTCCAAGCCGAATCCCCGCTATAGAGCATCCAGCTTCATAATGTGTATAAAAAACATCAAATTCTCTTATCTCTGGATGTTTTTTTAGTATCCACTTCTCAATAATTCTTGGCCTTCTTGATACTGGAGTCACTCTGCGTATCAAAAACCTACAGCTCGGCACTACAAAAACATTTTTCTTCGCCAGCTTCTCTAGTTCCGTCTTTGTCTTTGGGTATCCTGTCGTAAATATATATACTGTGTGACCTAGCTTCTCAAGTGCCTTTTTCTGCGCCTTCATCACCGTTACTATCCCTCCAGTGAGGTCCAGGTAACAGTCACTAAACATCGCAATTTTCATAGATAAAGAGAGGAAATTATTCTACCTCTTTATTTTTCTTGCGGTCTTTCAAACGGTTCGGTCTATTCATGCCCTTGATAATCATAAATATCACCCACGCAATAATGAGAAATTGGATTACATTCTGGATGAAATTACCATAACGAATCACTGCTTCATCTCCCGTTCCAAAGAAATTTGGTATCCTTATCGCGAGATCCGTAAAATCTACGCCACCGACGATTAATCCTACTATCGGCATAATAATGTCATTTACCAGGGAATTAACAATCGCCGTAAATGCGCCGCCTACTGCCACACCCACTGCGAGATCTACGACGGAGCCACGATTGATAAACTCAATAAATTCTTTTCTAAAGCTAGACCCACTCTCCTTTGCTTTATTTAACGTCTCTTTCGCTTTTTCCTTTGTTTCTTCCGCCTTTGTAGTCTTCTTTTCGGCGGTTTCTTTTTTCTCTACCTTGGTTTCCTTAGTTGCCATATTGTCCTTTCAAAAAACTATTATTAATATATATTATAACACATTTTTTCCTATTCGCCTACTAGATAGCTGTCAAAAGCATTGTGGAGATTTTCCAAACTCCCATAATTTGATTCTAGTATTTGTTTCAAGTTTTCGTCTTTTGTTTGTTTGTAGATTTTATCTTCCTGTGTAAGGATGTTTGCTATCTGCTCTGCCATTTTTTGTGAAAAAGTCCAATCCAGTTTCCCCGTAATTTTTGCTTCAAACAATTCTTCGTCTAGCGTCGCCTTTGATTCTTCCAACTTTGCCTCCTCTTTTTCACTCAGGCCTTTATAATCTGGATATACCGTCGTTATCCATCCACTCAGTCCCAGACCCGTCCCAGACAATACACTATAAAGTGACGCTCCATTTGAGCGCACGGTTGAAGATTTTACGCGGTCCTGATATTTGTTTATCATTTCGGTCGTCTCATCTATCTCTGCTTTTAATTTTGTCGCGAGATCCGACATATCCTCTTTATTCCCAGTCACGGCCGAAGTTATTATCATTACCAGAAAAAGCAAAACTAATCCTACCACCACTCCTATAAAAATCTTCGAACGTAGTATCTTCTTGAGGTCAATTCCCAGTCCCCCTCCCGTATCTTTCTGTTGTTTTGGACGCGTATCATCCTGTGCTATTTGACTCAAATATTCCTGTCCATCCATACTTCTAGTATAACACATAAAGGAAAAATAAAAACCTCGAGTTGAGCGGGTTTTATTAAGGCATACAAGCATTGAAAAGATAATTTTTGTGAGCATTGAATCAAACCCGTGAAAAGTATTTGAAATATAGGAAAATTTCGTAGCGAGACCCCCATCCGGCGTGAGACGCGAAATTTTCCGTTAAAAATTTCAAATATTTTTCCCCGGCGAGAGATTCACCGCGAATAAAAATATCTTTTCATTTTTTTGTATAACCGCGAACGAAACTGAGGTTTCTATTATTTCATGATATAATTACTCTAAGATGCAAGATGCGAAGGAGGAGATCAAATCCAGATTACCCGTGGAAGATGTTGTAGGTCGGTATGTAGAATTAAAACGCGCCGGCCGGACTTTGAAAGGTCGTTCTCCTTGGGGTGTTGACAAGACGCCAAGTTTCATGGTCTCCCCCGAGAAAGGCATCTGGCATGATTTCTCGGCCAATAAAGGCGGTGATATTTTTACGTTTATTATGGAGGTGGAGGGGATTAGCTTCCGTGAGGCTCTGGAGAAACTCGCGGGCATGGCTGGCGTAGAGCTGACCAAATACAGCGGCGGCGATAAAGAAATGGGTAAGAAAAAACTCCGCGCCCGCGAAGCTCTCGCTCTCGCTACCAGATTTTACCAAGCTTGTCTCTCTCGTGACAAGGCGGTCTGTGAGTATGTTTTTTACAAACGGAATCTCAATCGCAGCACCGTTGAGGAATTTAAAATTGGTTTTGCACCAGATGGTGGCAAAGTCATGCTAAAGGCCCTTGAGAAACGCGGATTTAAGCCAGGTGAGCTAAATGACGCTGGTCTCCTGAATCGCTTCGGTGGTGATATGTTTCGTAATCGCATGACTGTTCCATTTATTGATACTAATGGCGACGTGATTGGTTTTACCGCTCGCGTTATTGCGGGCGGCGAGCCGAAATATCTCAATACTCCCGAGACAATCCTTTTTAACAAATCCAAATACATTTTTGGACTCTATCAAGCAAAAGAATCTATCCGTCGTAGCGGCTATGTAGTAATTGTGGAAGGGAACATGGATGTCATCTCCTCTCATCAGGCTGGAGTAAAAGAAGCTGTTGCGACATCTGGCACTGCCATGACCGAGCAACATTTGAAGATCCTCTCGCGTCTTACTCCCGATATCCGTCTCGCCTATGACGGTGATGCTGCCGGAGTTAAGGCTACCGAGCGCGCAATTATGCTTGCCGCAGACCTCGGTATAGATTTATCTGTGATTTCCGATTATCATGGCGCCAAGGATCCAGATGAGCTCATCCAAAAAGATCCCGCCCTCTGGCAAAAAGCCGTAGAAAGCAAAATTCCCGCTGTTGACTGGCTACTAAAAAAATACGAAGAACATCTTGACCTCACATCTATCCCCGATAAACGCAAATATTCCGACATTGCTCTAAAGCTACTCTCTTACGTAAAAGACGAAATTGAACGTAGTAGCTACGAAAAAAAAGTTGCGAGAAAACTCGGCGTTGATGTTGAGATACTCCGCGATAAGGGCAATCGCCTAGAATTAGAACTCTCAAAGAAACCGTCCAGATACCTCCAAAAGCCAAAGACTACCGTCAAATCCGACATTATCAGGCAACTAGAAAACTCCCTCCTTGCCCTCAAAATCTTCGGCGGCATCACTGAGACCAAGATTCCACTAGAAATCCCCGATGACGAGACTCGCCTAAACGAGCTGGAACTTGTTTTTAACGAGGAACATCGTCTCGGTACCGACGACCTTGAGCGCGAAGCTAGGGAACTATTGTCGCGCTACCAGATAGAGCTCACCCGCTCCAAAATCTCCGCCCTTCAGGAAAAGCTTCTTACCCTCGATGAGGATAGTGACGAGTATGACGACATCCTCCGCGAAATCACCGAATTACAAAAATAAATTTTTAAGAAGACTACTCCGCTAGAGTTTTTACTCGCATTTCCAGATTTGACGCATGTGGTTTTCACTAAAATCCCAGTGCGTGAGCGTCCTCGAGCATCTAGTAAATCAATTGCAGATAATCTAAGCGTGCAATGAGCGCTTAATAAAGCATCATGTATTATGCGACTAAGACGCGAACACCTGACGGATTTTGTGAAAACTAACAAACAGCGTCAAGTCCGCGAGTGAAAATTCTGGTGGAGTAGTCTATATTTAGTTCTCCATATAAGTTTGCGCAATAAGCCAGTTTATTATTTTTTTAATTCATGTTATAATCGCTGAAAAGGAGATTTTTAAGTCATGTCAGTCAAAAAAGCCATCATCACCGACGCAGGATTCGCCAGTAGATTTTTACCCATCACGAAGACCATCCCGAAGGCGATGATACCGATTGGTGGCAAGCCAGTCATGCAGTATTGTGTAGAGGAATGTATTACTGCTGGCATTGAGGAGATTGTGATTGTCGCAACTCCCCATACAATGTCAAAGCAGATTTATGATGATTATTTTCATGGTGCGTCCGAAAATGTCAAAAAACTATTAGACAGGCAGGGAAAGAGTGACCGTTTTGCTCCAGTAGATGAGATTATCCATCATTTTCCAAAAATCACCATCATAGAACAAGACTCAAATCTCCCCTATGGCAATGGCTCCCCCATTGTTTCTGCCAAGGATTTCGTCAAAGACGAAGAAGCTTTCGTCGTATTGTATAGTGATGATCTGATTCTCGGTAGCTCCGATGTAAAGACCTTGATTGAGACCCACGAGGAACATCCCGATGCGAAGGCTATTATCACCGCACAAAAGATGCCACGCGATGTCTGGAAAAAATACGGTATGATTGCCCTAAAAGAAAACGGCACTCTGGACCACATCGTTGAAAAGCCACAGACTCCTGAGGAAAGTCCGAGCGACCTCACGAGCTATGGTCGCTATCTCCTCACTCCCGAAGTTTTTGATTATCTCACGCCAGATAACACTGGTCTTGATGATGAGCTCTGGACTGTTGATGCGATTACGAAACTTGCCGAGCATGGCGATGTGGTAGTGGCTCACAGTGCTGGTAAATGGATTACCACCGGCGACCCAAAGAATTATTTTCTCGCCCAATTAGAATATGTTTTATCCGAGACTGACTATGGCGCTGAAATAAAGAATATGTTACAATCAAAATAAAGGAGAATATTATATGAATACAGCTGCATGGATCTTAGTCGCGATATTATCTATTACGCTCTTTATCTTTCTCGTAGTTGGTATAGTTTTGTTCGTAAAACTAATAGAGCTTATTAAAGAAACTAAAGAAATCGTTGTCGAAGGACAAGATATTGCAAAAAATACCAATAGCATCGTCAGTAATGTTAAAGGCATGACATCAATCGGTGGCACGGTTGAGATGCTCGTTGATAAATATATTAACCCGAAGCTTAAATCTAAGCTTAAAGAAGAAAACGCTAAAGAAAGGACAGAAAATGGCGGAAAAAGAGCAAAAGAATAAAAGCGGAATTGGAAAATTCTTCCTTGGCGCAGCCCTCGGCGCAGCTGCTGGAGCCGCCGCAGCGAAATTTTTCAGTATAAAAACTTCGCATAGCGAAAAAGAGCTTGAGGACAGTATCGCTGATGCTTCCGACTCTTTCGTCGAGGACGAAGATGACGATGATTATATCGCAGAGGTAAAAGTAGAAAAGAAAGACAAGAAGGATAAGGCTCCCGCCAAAAAAGAAACCAAGAAAGAAGAAAAGAAAGAGCCATCAAAATCTTAGGTTTTTGTGAATATTTGTTTTTACTTATTCGAGCAATAATTTTTGCGAGTATTTGTTAGTATTAAGGGAAATAGAAATCCCAAAATTAGTGAGCATTTGTTATTTTGATAATTCGGGTAATATTTTTTGCGAGTATTTGTTTAGCCCTGCTATTTTTACAATATTTCCTCATCCGAGACGAGTAACCTGGGATCGAGGCGAGGATTGAGTGAAATATTGTGAAAATTACCAGGCGCGTAAACAACCACGAGCAAAAAATATTGCTCGAATTAAGATTCCACAAGTTCCTCTTATCCATGCTATAATAAACATATCATGGAGTTAAAAAATTCTGATTTTGTCCACTTGCATAACCATACTCATTATTCTTTATTGGATGGTCTGACGAAGATTCCCGAGCTTGTCCAATTTGTAAAAGAAGATGGTATGGAAGCAGTTGCCGTGACTGATCATGGCACCATGTCTGGATTAGTTGAATTATATAAAGAATGTGAATCCGCTGGCATTAAACCCATTCTCGGTCTTGAAGCTTATGTTGCCGCTCGTAAACAAACCGACAAAGATCCAGCTCATGACAAACACCGTGCACACATCACTCTGCTTGCGATGAATAATACAGGCTACGAAAACCTCTGTCGTATCATGAGTAATGCCGAAATTCATGGTAAGTACTACAAACCTCGCACCGACCACGACGAGCTACAAAAATACAACGAAGGTATCATTTGTCTTTCTGGTTGTATGGGTTCCGAGATTTCCGAAGCCATCCGCGCTGGCGATGACAAAAAGGCTTTTGAGCTCATCGATTGGTATCGTAACGTTTTTAAAGACCGCTTTTATCTTGAGATGCAAGATCACGGCCACCCAAAATCCACCACTCACAATGCCGAGCAGAAAAAAATTAACGATTGGCACATGGCTCATGCCGAGGAGCTTGGTCTCCCCCTCGTGGTCACTTGTGACGCTCATTACTTGAAACGCGAGGACGAGGAAGCTCACGAGATTCTCCTCTGCGTAGGCACAGCGGCAAATTTTTCCGATCCTAATCGTATGACCTTGCGCGACTTTGACCTTCACGTCATTCCCGCCGAAGAAATTATTGACCATTGGAAAGATACTTGTCCCGAGGCGGTGCTAAATACAAAGCGCATCGCTGAACGTTGTAATGTTGACCTCCAACTAGGTCGGATTTTGATTCCTAAGTTCCCACTTCCAGAAGGGAAGGATGAAAAGCAATATCTTGACGAGTTAGTCTTCCAGGGGCTAGTCTATCGTTACGCAGGCAGGAAACTGGAGGAAACCACCGATCTCACCATTCCAGAATGTCGTGAAATTTTGGAGAAAGTGGACGAAGAACGTGATAATGAGCACAAGATTCTTCCTCGTATTGATTATGAATTATCCGTCGTGGACAAAATGGGCTACAACGGTTATTTCCTTATCGTCCAGGACTTTATCAACTGGGGTAAATCCCAACGTATTATTTATGGGCCAGGGCGAGGTAGTGCGGCGGGTGCTATTTTGGCTTATGCTCTGCGTATCACCGAGCTTGACCCATTGAAATATGATTTGCTCTTTGAGCGCTTCCTAAATCCCGACCGCGTCAGTATGCCAGATATTGATACCGACATCCAGGATACTCGCCGTGACGAAGTCATTGAGTACTGTTCTAATAAATATGGTTTTGAGCGCGTGAGTAACATCGTCACCTTCGGCAAAATGATGGCCAAAAACGCCGTGCGTGATGTCGCCCGCGTCCTGGAGGTTCCTTACGCCGAAGCCGATAGGATAGCAAAAATGGTTCCCGACCCCGTCATGGGACACCACGTCCATCTCACTGATGCGATAAAAGATGTCCCCGATTTGAAGCACGAATATGAGACGAATCCTACCGCGAAAGAAGTCCTTGATTTTGCTGCCAAGCTAGAAGGCACCATTAGGAGCCACGGTGTTCACGCTTGCGGTGTCGTGATTGCGCCAGACGATTTGTTTAAATTCCTCCCGCTAGAAGTTTCCGCCAAAGGTCCCATCGCCACTCAGTTTCCATCCACCCAGGTTGAGGAATTAGGGCTTCTAAAAATGGACTTTCTCGGCCTTTCAAACCTATCCGTTATTAATAATGCTCTCCGAATGGTTCGTGCTGTTTATCACGACGACGTTGACCTCTACTCTCTCCCGCTAGATGATAAAGACACTTACGCTCTTCTTCAAAAAGCCGAGACCACTGGCGTATTTCAGCTTGAGTCTGCTGGCATGAAAAGGTATCTGCGCGACCTGAAAGCTTCGTCGTTTGAGGATATCATCGCTATGGTTGCTCTCTATCGTCCAGGCCCGATGCAATTTATTGACTCTTTTATTAAACGTAAACACGGTGAAGAGCCAATCACTTATCTCCACCCTGGCCTTGAGAATTCACTAAAAAACACCTATGGTATCATGATTTATCAAGAGCAGTTCATGCAGATTAGTAAGGAATGGTGTGGATTTACTGGCGGTCAGGCTGATACCTTGCGTAAAGCTGTAGGGAAGAAAAAGATTAAGCTCATGGAGCAGGTAAAACCGCAGTTTATTGAAGGCGCTGTAAAAATCGGCGGCGCGACCGAAGAAATCGCCGAGACCTTCTGGGGCCAGCTTCTTGACTTCGCGAACTATTGTTTTAATAAATCTCACGCCGCTTGCTATGCCCTTATCGCCTATTGGACCGCCTGGCTAAAGGCTCATTATCCAGATGCTTTCATGGCCGCCCTCATGACTGCCGATATGCGCTGGACTGACCGCCTCGCCATTGAGATTGCCGAGTGTAAACGCATGGGAATTAAAGTCCTCGGTCCAGATATTAATCAATCCTACGGTGATTTCGGTATCGTTGGCGGCGAGAAAACCATTCGTTTCGGCCTCTCGGGTATTAAGAGCATGGGCAAGGCTCTCGTTGAGGAAATCGTCATCCCCGAGCGTGATGCTGGTGGTCCCTTTAAGTCTGTTTGTGATTTTGCGAAGCGTGTGGACTCTCGTAAGTTCAACAAAAAATCTTGGGAAGCCGCGATAAAGACTGGTGCTTTTGATCGCCTCGGTTATTCTCGCTCGGATCTTCTTTTCAACCTTGAAAACATCCAAGCCTATGGCGCCAAAATCCAGAAAGATGTCGGCTCTGGCCAGACTGATTTATTTGGCATGATGGGCGAGGCTGGCGCTGTTCCCGAGGTTGAGATAAAGCCCGCCCCCACTCAGTATCCAGAAAAGGAACAACTCCTCTGGGAGCGCGACCTCATGGGACTCTACCTCTCTGCGCATCCTCTTGATAAATACGATACTTATTTTGAGGAACAGACTCACCCACTCAGTATTATTTCCGCCGAAAACAATAACAAGATTGCTATCATCGGCGGCATCATCACCGCTGTCCGTACTATCCTGACGAAAAAAGGTGATAAAATGGCCTTCGTCAAGATTGAGAACAAAGCCGGCGAGACTGAGTTTATCGTTTTCCCCAGCACCTTCGCTGAGTGTGGCGCGAAGCTGGTCGTTGATAATGTCGTAAAAGTAAAAGGGAAAGTCAACGCCACCGATAAGGATGGCAACATCACGACGGATGTCAAGCTTCTCGCCGAGACCGTTGAGATTATTTCCGACCAAACTTTGGAAAACTATCAACCCACCGGCACCAAGCTCGCCGCCCCCGTCGCAGCTCCCGCCACTGGCCGTCGTAAATATAGCAAATCCTCCGCCGAACGTGTTGCTTCTACCGGTAATTCTGGACGCGCTTCTTATAATGGTGAAACTAGCGCCCCCATTGAAGCTCGCCACATCATTAAGGAACCACCAAAAGATCCTCGTAAAAGGCGTGTTTACATCCTACTCGACAACCCCGATGATGTCGATACTCTTACTGCTATTCGTCGTCTCGCCGACATTTATCTCGGTATGACCGATGTCATCCTTGTCGTCAAAGATGGCGAGGTAAAGAAGCCCCTAAAGATGCCTTTCCATGTGGAGGTTTGCGATGGTCTCACCACGAAGCTTATAGACCTCGTCGGCTCCGACCACGTAAAAGTTCAATAATTATTACAATATATTATATATAAAATGTCAATACTTGCGCACTCGTCTCACGCGTGGTAAAATAAAAATGCTATAACTATACAATTTAATATTGTCGGCCTATTTTAAATAGCTGATTACAAGATGAGAATGACACCGAAAGGGCACTAGACGTCTTGTAATGGCTAAGCCGATACAGATTGTATAGTTATAGCACCCCTTGCGGTGTCATTTTTGTAATATATATAATATATAGTCACCGTGAGGAGTAGTGTCAACATAATACGAAAGGACCTCGCGATGAGTGGAAAAGGAAAAAGTAAATTAAGCCAGTCTAGTAAAAGTACTAGTAGTAAAAAGATGAGGAGAAAACGAGACATTTCTCCCGTCCGGCCGTATAGCGAGTTCCCGGCTACTACTAGTACTTTTAGTGGACTGGCGATACTACTCTCTCTCT
>JAFWHD010000034.1 GCA_017512085.1 Candidatus Saccharimonadota bacterium | reverse complement strand
GCCATTTTTGTTTCACAAAAACACCAAAAAGCAGGATATCGGTCTCGCTTCGTTCGGGGCGAATCCCTTCACCCCAGCCAAGAGCTTAAACTTTCTTTTAGAAAAGAAAGTTTAGCAAAGAAAACAAGTATAAAAAATAAATCAGAAGTGAATTCCGATTTATTTTTTGATGATTATTTTTACGCACTTCGCACGAAGAAAACACCAATCTGCCGTCTTTTAATCTCTAATTGTTGTTATGAGTTATTTAGCTTCTTTAAGGTTTGCTTCGAGGGCCTTCGTGACTTCTTTGATTTCTTTCTTGATCATGAGAGTATCAATAAAGGTCACTGCAGAATGGACCATCATGACGATACCAGCGAGAACCACGATAGAGATGGATGAAGCGAACGGATTGAATAGGATAATGATACCACAAATTAGATCAATAATCCCAAGAATAAGCCATAGATACCAATTTGGAACTCTCTTGCGAACTGAAATAGAAATACTGATGACGTTGATACTGGAAAAGATAATCCAAATCCCAAGCGCAATAGTCAATACAGTAGAGAGAACATTTGGCATGGCAAGCATAATAATACCAGCAATAATAGATAAGATGCCAGACATGATACCGTAGAACGGAACATAAATATTGTGCGCCATGAAACTAACTATGATAAGAGAGGAGCCGTGTATAAGTAAATAAATACCAAACACAATCCCGATAGCCTGTAGCGAGATATTTGGTACCGCCACCATCAGTAACCCTAAAATAAAGGCAATAACTGATGATATTAATATTGATGTTATTGTTTTTCTAAAATACTCTTTCATTTTTCTCCTTTAAGTAAAGCTTAACATATTTATCATTGTTTTACAAAAAGGATTATTTATATTTATTGCATCATTCGACCAATTCCAGAACGACCATAACTTTATCTTTATTATAATTAATAGTGAAAAATATAAATAGTATCTAATTTTGCAGGAATGGATTTATGATTGGTTGAATTCTTCTTATCTGCCATTATATATTACATTTTGTTTAACTTTTTTTCAACCTATGTTAGAATAAGTATATTATGGTGTGTATAGCGGCGTTTATTATTTTGGGGGTGGTGGGGGTATTTGTGGCAATAATATCTATTTTTAAGCCTTCCGTCTGGAAAAAATACAAGAAACTAATGAAAAAGTCCGCTGGATGCCTAGGTAAAAAAGTGCGTTTGCAAAAGTGCGAGACGGGATTTAAGGAAGATGTAAAAAATTCCATGCTCTCACGGGTACTGATAAAACACCCAAAATGGGTAACACCTTTATCCTGGATTATTGAGATACTCTCGGTGATATTCGTACTGATAGTGGTATGGGCGATTCTCACGTCCATAAAGTCACTCCTAGCACTATGGGTGCTGGGGAGTTGCAATGTGACGAAACCGTCGGCTTGTACAATGGGAGCTGAGATGTGCTCAATAGACGAGAGCGAGCCTCAAAATCTCGGCGAGTCAATCGGTAGATGGTTTGAGGAATGGGGAGAAATATTTGGAGCGATTCCGGATAAATTCCGCACTTACAAGGCTGAGGATTTTGAGCTAAATTATATTACGGTGAATGCGGGTGATATTATACCTAGTGACAACAATCCTGACGGTGGCGAAAACAATAAGGATGATAATGATGCAGGGAATAGACCACTGGCGATAGATATATTAGATCCGGGTTGCGTAGTATGCATGAATTCATATAGGAATCAAAAAGCAGATGGATTTTTTGAAAAATACGAAGTGAGATTAGTACCGTTTGCTATCCAAGACGCGGATAATAAATATAAATTTGCTAATTCTGAAATAATCGTGAGATATATTTTCGCAGTAGAGCAATACCGTGGTGGGGCGGGAGTAAAAATCCTTGACCGTATATTCACGGGGACAGACATGGATGGGATTTCGTGGCAGAGCGTGTTTAATGAAGATTTTTCGCGCGAGGAAGCAATAGCGCAGATAAATGAATGGCTAAAGGAAGATGGTTTCTCGGATGATGGGATAAAGCAAGTGGGTGAGACTGCGTTGGACGAAGCAACGACGAGAAAAATGCAAGAAAATCGGGAGATAGTTGAGAATCAAATCAAAGTAAAAGGTATCCCGACCGAGATTTACGACGGGGAAAAACATACTGGACTCTATAAATAATTGTAATAATTACAACTATGTATTATTAAGGGATTATACTGTTGGTAGGGTAATTTTACTGGGAGTAGTAGACTTAGAGTGAAAAGTTAATTGTAATTTTTACAACATTTTACACGCTACCGATGTTATAAAAGTGGAAAACTTTTGAAAGGAAAGTCTTGACTAAAAAAATGGTTTGATATAATATAATATTAATATTATATTTAGACAGGATGCGAGGTGATGTCTGAAATACCAGAAAAACAAATAAAAAGATTGCGAGCTTTGCTTGCGGATGCAGAGACGAATTTGTCTGCTGCGAAAGAATTATTAATTTCAATACTAGGCGACGGTGATACGATTACTGCGCCGAGGGATGCTGTAGTCTCTGGTCCTGATGGGAAGGTGATAGAAGGAATATTTGACGGGCAAATTATGATTGGTCCAGACGGAAAGAATTATCCAGTACCAGCGAATTACGCCTCGAAGTCAAAGCTCGTGGAAGGCGATATTTTGAAGCTCACGATTACGGATGACGGTAAATTCATGTACAAGCAGATAGGCCCAGTACAAAGGAAAAATGTGATAGGGACACTTACGCATCATGATGACAAGTATTTCGTGGAGGTATCAGGTCGTGAGTATCAGATACTTTATGCATCGGTGACATATTTCCATCTGCGTGATGGTTCGCAGGTGTCGGTAACTATCCCAGCAGACAACGATGATGCGACTTGGGCGGCGGTAGAAGCCGCAGTATAGTGGGTGGTAACGATTATAATGCTTGTAGGATTGTATTATTTTGCATCGCTGCGGGATGCAATTTTTTTTTGATTTAGGTGTTGATTTTTGGCAAAAACTTTTTTATAATGAAAGGGCAACGTTTCAATTATTTAAAAAAGCAGTAGCGATTTTATTATGTAGCAATTAATGATGTATTCATACAGTAAAACGGCACCGAGAGGGTCGAGACTGTATGAAGCATCACTGCTAAATGGTTGAGACGTTGCACCTCGCGGTGCCGTTTTTGTATATGATTCCGCGAGAACAGTGTCAACATAATTACGAAAGGACCTCGCGATGAGTGGAAAAGGAAAAAGTAAATTAAACCAGTCTAGTAAAAGTACTAGTAGTAAAAAGATGAGGAGAAAACGAGACATTTCTCCCGTCCGGCCGTATAGCGAGTTCCCGGCTACTACTAGTACTTTTAGTGGACTGGGGGGAAAGCTCATGAAATATGGAACAACTTGTGCGTTCCTCCTTGCCATGTTTGGCGTTAGTAATACTTACGCTAGTAGTATAAGTATTTCACTAACAGGCAATGTAAATCTAAATATATTAAAAGACAATACCAATCCTACCTTTGGCAAATCCACTACTCAGACTGCCACAGTAACTAGTGATCATTTCACTGGCTATACATTAACTATCGCAGGAAGCAATGATACTGGAAGATTAGTAGGTAGTAATGATAATACTAAATATCTAAGTTCCATTACTACTCCACTCACAGAGTCACAATTTAACACAGATGCTCATAATGACCAGTGGGGTTTCCTACCAGGCGCACTATATAATACTAGCACTTCCACTAAGGTCATGAACACTAACTACCAACCATCTCCTATCGCTACTACTCCTACCACGATAG
>JAFWHD010000033.1 GCA_017512085.1 Candidatus Saccharimonadota bacterium | reverse complement strand
TTTTACTACTAGTACTTTTACTAGACTGGTTTAATTTACTTTTTCCTTTTCCACTCATCGCGAGGTCCTTTCGTATTATGTTGACACTTATCCTCACGATGCCATATATAATATATACTACAAAAATGGCACCATAAGGTGCAACAAACCGATGATTAGTATTCAACTAGAACCCATGGTTTCCTTACGGTGCCATTTCTAGGTTCTAGATAAATACATCATATATAAAAAGTTACCATCAGTTTGTTGCACTTTTATTGTACCACCTCCACCGCACTAGCACAAGCCCCATTTTTTACAATTTTACCCATATTTTTCCAATATATGTTATAATATATGTATGGGGCATTAGCTCAGTTGATAGAGCGCTACATTCGCATTGTAGAGGTCGCGAGTTTGACTCTCGCATGCTCCACCAGAGAAGGATAACGACAAGAAACGCGTAGCGTTTCTTATTTTTTGCCTAAAAATACTAAAGATGGAAGCTTGCTTTTATCTTCAGTATTTTTAGGCAATAAATAAAAGCCTCCGCTTCGTCGTTATCCTTCTCTAGGGGCTCTGAGCATAAGTAGAGTCCCCTAGACTCTAGCACGCTCCACCATTATTAAAATCGCATTGCATTCTTTATACCCCCTCGCACAATTCTTATCGCCTCCTCCATGAACTTGCTTTTTTATCAAATCCATGCTATAATATACAGATATGGGATTTTACTCCCTTATATGCAACTTATCGTACATTTCAAAGGAGGTTTAGCAGTGTATAGTTTAATAATGTCAATAATAGGAATACTCGTTATTGGTATTTCTACTAACGTAGCTAGCGTCAACAATGAAGCCATTATGAAAACACTTATTACCGAAAAAACCGGAACAAAATTCGTAACCGAAGAGACCGAAACGGAAACAGAAGTAAAAACCGAAGAGGCCAAAACGGCAACCGAAGCTATGACGGAGACAGAAGTGGTAGCAGTGGAAACTGAGTTAGAAACCGAAGAAACTGAGACGACGGCTAAAGAGACCGAGACTGAAACAGAGACGGAGACGGAGACCGAAACGGAAACTGGTGAAATAGACATTGACAGTGTAGATTACACCGAATATTTCTCAAACGAAGACGTCGAAGTTCTAGCTTGCACCATACATAATGAAGCAGGTGGCATCCCATCCAAGATGGAACAATCCGCAGTCGCATGGTGCGCTATCAATCGTCTCGAAACGTGGGATAAATATAGCGGTGTAAGCCTAACATGTGTTCTCCGCGATCCGGACCAATTTGCCTCATGGTACTCCAACTACAATAATGAAGAATATGAGCTAGCAAAAGACGTCTGCAGGAGAGCTACAATAGAAATGTCGGTAGATGAACCGATAAATGTAGGAAGGACACTCCCTATTGAATACTGCTATTTTGGCGGAGACGGTACTCATAACCATTTCCGGATTGAGTATGAAAACTTCAGTAATACTTGGGACTGGAGTTGGGGATCCCCCTACCAATCATAAGCTAAATCTTCAAAATCCCTCCTACAACGGAGGGATTTTTCTTGTCCTACAGAACATTTACTTTATTTATATATTTTTGTAAAATATAATGTCTTCGGGATCATCATCGCCGCTTCATTAGATTGGTCTGACTCTAATTTTACCGTCAAAATAATCGCATATACATAATCCCCATAATTCGTCGCCCACGCCTGGATTCCCCCCTTTGCCGCAGATGCCGTACTCCAGGACCAACCATTTATCACCCACGCGTCCTGATCTATTTCAAAACGTGAGTTTTTTGATAATAGATAATCCCGAGCATCTTTATTAGTTTTCTCTACATAGATTCTCACATCTGCCCAACCATCGTCATTGACTAGATTATATACCGTCTCCGACTCGGTACCTCCGCCAGCCTGTGAACCCATTTCAAAATGTTTTGGTAGATAGAACTCCAAATTCCCCACCGATACTTTATTACCAGTTTTCACCTCCACCTTAGGATTTGGATTGTCTATCAACTGACTACCATTATCCGCCTGACCACCAGAACTACCATGATCACCAGAGCCATCTGCACTTGTATCACCACCATCAGCTCCCCCACCAGCCATATTATTAGCCTGACCGTTATTATTGAAACCAATCATCCCCGTCGCAAAAGCGATGACTAGGAATATCACCACACACCCCAGCACCGTCGCTAGCACCGAGATAATTACAGTTTGTTTTTGCGAGGTCTTACCAACCTCTTTTGTTTTATCCTTGCTCTCACTCTCACTCATACTTACAGTATAACACATCTTTTTATACAAGTAGAATAAAAAATCGAAACGGAATTGATACTTTCCGTCTCGATTTTCTTGTTCGCATAAAGTTTAACGCTTGCTGAACTGCTCTTTCTTTCTCGCTGAGCGAAGTCCATATTTCTTGCGCTCTTTCTCTCTCGGATCGCGTTTCATCATGCCAGCCTTCTTTAGCATTGGGCGAAGATCTGCTGCTTCTGTTACTAAGGCCTTTGAGATAGCTAGCTTAATTGCATCCACCTGACCTGCTAAGCCACCACCTTTTACCATAATGGTAATATCATATTCCTTCTGCTTCTCGGCTAATGCCAGTGGATCAGTTACCTCCGCTAGATAAGTCTTATTTCCGGAAAGATATTCCAGAGCCGGCTTACCATTGATTGTCATCTCGCCTTTCCCCTCGTAAAGTCGTGCTGTAGCTGTTGCTTCCTTGCGCCGACCGAGTCCGTAAATATATTTTTTTGTCGTAGCCATTTTACTTTATCTCCTTTGGATTCTGAGCTGTATGTGTATGCTCCTCACCCGCAAACACTCGCAGTCTCTTTAGTCGGTCAGCCGCTAGTTTATTCTTTGGCATCATCCCCTTCACCGCCTCAGTAATTGCTCGTGACGGATCTTTCTCAACCACCTCTTCTAACCTTAATTCTTTCAGATTCCCAGCATAGCCACTGTGGCGATAATATTTCTTATCTACCATTTTATTACCGGTTACTACTAGGTTCTTCGCATTAGTCACGACTACATAATCACCATTGTCAATATGTGGAGTGTAAGTTACCTTACTTTTCCCCATTAATTTATCAGCGATTACAACTGCTAGCTTTCCTAGAGGCATAGTAGAAGCATCTATTACCCACCATTCTCGCTTAATTTCAGCAGTTTTTTGTGCATAAGTTTTCATTACTTACCCTCCTTCGTAGACGACTGAGATTTCTTCTCCGCCTTCACAGTCTTAGAGGATTCATTTGCTTTTGCCTCAATATCTATTTCATCAACAAAACTCAGCGTTCCCATCTCAGCGTTATCGCCTCGACGATAACCAGAATGTTCTATCCTGAGATAGCCAGAATCTCTCTTTATCTGTGGTGCAATTACGTCAACCAACAAACTCGCCGCCTCAATATTATTAAGTCGTGCGATAATAAGTCGCCTATTCGCAAGTCCACCTCGCTTTGCGAGCGTGATTAGTTTCTCCGCCTCACGACGAGTCTCTTTTGCTCGTGCCAAAGTCGTCTCAATAGTTTGATATTTGATGAGGGAGCACATCAGCCCACGCATGAGCGCTCTCCTCTGGTCTGTCTTCCGGCCGAATTTTCGGCCGCGTATTCCATGGGCGTGCATTTTAAATATTTAACTCCGTTAACTTTTCTTTTACTTCGTCTAGCGCCTTTTGACCAAAACCTTTCAAATCCTTCAAATCCGTCTCCGAAAGAGTCACAAGGTCGCGAATCGTCTTAATATCGTTATTTAGAAGTGCATTCATCGTCCGTGCAGACAAATCCAATTCTTCTATTGGCAACATTAAGCCCGTATCTTTCTCGCTCTCAGTTGAGCCAGGCATTGGCGCCGACTCCACACGCGTAGCTCCAGCAAGAGCAGTATATTGATTAATCAGTATTGCTGCTGCTTCCTCAAAAGCATCCTGCGGCGTAATCGTTCCATCAGTATCTACTATTAATGTCAACTGTTGGAGATTCGTATCTTGTCCAGCACGTGTATTCTCTACTTTATAGCGAACACGAAGCACTGGAGTAAATACAGCATCAATCGCAATCATATCCGAATGCAATCTATCGTCACTTGACTTGTCAATCGTCAAATAACCCCGACCTGTTTCCACTACAAAATGCATCTTCAAGGTCTTTTTTGGATCATCAATATGACAAATAAGCTGATTTGGATTCGCAATTTCCACCTCTGCAGGTAATTTAATATCACCTGCCACCACGCGCTTATCGCCATCTTTTTCCGATTGCTTATCACCCTTCATCTCCAGTGTTAGTTCAACTGGCGCATCAGTGTGCATCTTAAAACGGATATTTTTTAGATTCAACATTATATCTACAGCATCCTCACGCACTCCAGGGACGGTAGTGAACTCGTGCGTCACCCCTTCAATCGAGAACGCCGTAATCGCTGCGCCTTTAATGCTTGAAAGAAGCACCCGGCGAAGCGAATTGCCAAGCGTATTGCCATAGCCATAATATAGTGGCCGAATGACAAACTCCGCACTGGTATCGCTGAGGTTTTTTACCTCGGCGAGCGTTGCTTCGTGAATGTTTTTTGTTGTCATACCCTTTTCTCCTTAACGTGAGTAATACTCTACGATTAATTGTTCGTTGATACCAGCATCCGCCTCTTCGCGCTTCGGAGTGCCAGTGATTTCAATCTTCATATTTTTAGCATCGGCTTTCAGCCAAGATACTGGGACTACATTTGCCGCCCCGACAATATTATTCAAATTCTTAAAGTATTCAGTTTTTTGCGATTTAGGACGAACTTCCAACTTATCGCCAGGATTCAACCTAATAGAAGGCACATCTACCCTGCGGCCATTTAGCAAGAAATGACCATGCGACAATAATTGTCTCGCCTGACGACGAGTCAAAGCGAAACCAGCCCGAAAAACTACGTTATCTGCTCGTCGCTCAAGAAATTCTAGAAGCTTCTCACCAGTTAGACCTTCTGCCTTTTGCGCCTCCTTCATAACTTTTGCAAACTGTTTTTCAAGTAGTCCATACATCCTACGCACTTTCTGCTTCTCACGTAGCTGCGTCAAATATAGACTTCCGCCTCGTACTCGCATTCCACTGTGTTCACCTGGAATACCAGATTTTTTTGCCATTACTTTGTGGGCTTTTGGCGCTAATGCCACGCCCTCACGACGGCTCTGTTTTACAATTGGGGAATTATCTCTTGCCATTATGGTTTCCTTTCTCCTTTAGGCCGTACCCCACCATGAGCAATCGGAGTAACGTCCACGATACTATCAATCTTTATCCCCGCCGATGATACGGCCCTAATCGCTGCATCTCGTCCGAGACCAATCCCACCGACATATACATCTACCGATTTTAGAGCGTGATTTTTCTTTGCTAACTCTAGCGCTTTCTCTGCTGCTACACCAGCTGCAAATGCGGTGCCTTTTTTAGAACCACGAAATCCATTTGCCCCCGCACTTGACTGAGTTAACACTCCGCCTTGTTTATCTGATACTGTCACAATAGTATTATTAAAAGTTGCCTGGATATGGACTGCTCCATTATTCACAATCCTGCGCATCTTCTTTGACTTCTTAGACTTCGAGGTCTCATTACTCGGAGCTTCTGTCGCGACAGTCTTAATTTCATCTTCTGCCATTATTCCTCCTTAAGTCTTACTTGCTGCCTTAGGTTGTGCACCACCGACCGCTATTGCTTTACCCTTACGAGTCCGTGCGTTCGTTCGGGTTCGCTGACCGTTGACCGGCAATTTCGCCTTATGACGCATACCTTTATACGAATTAATGTCCTTAATCCGCTTAATATTATTGCTCACGAGACGTCGAAGATCGCCCTCAACATGATATTTCTTGGAAATAATGTCGTTAATGGTTTGTTCGTCAGCCTCGGTGAGATCTTTCACCCGAGTGGTAGGCTCGATTTTAGCCTCCGCAAGGATTTTCTTTGAGGTAGTTCGTCCAATCCCATAAACATAAGTGAGACCAATCCACACTTGCTTATCGGAAGGAATAACTACGCTAGCAATTCTAGCCATATTTTAACCCTGCCTTTGCTTATTCTTAGGTTTTTTCTTATTGATGACTCTTAGCACACCTTTTCGGCGAACTATAATATCATCAGGGGAGATTTTTTTAACACTAGCACGTACTTTCATTGGTGTTAAAATCCTTTCCTTTCGTTATGTTGTAAAAGACTCCCACTCTTTTAGCCTTTCGCGATTAGGTTAAAAGATGTTTCGGTCCTCGCAACCTCTTTAATATAATTATTTATGTCGAAAGCTTATTCTACCCTTCGTGAGATCATAGGGCGTCAACTCCACCTCGACACTATCACCCGGAACTAAACGAATGTAATTCTTCCTCATTCGTCCGCTCATATGGGCAACAATAATATGACCATTCTCGAGTTCAACCCGAAACTGGGTATTCGGCAACGCCTCAACGACAGTGCCTGTGAGTTTTATCACTTCCTTTTGACTAGCCATAAATTACCACTCTATTATACTACACAATATTATTATTGTAAAGATTAAAATATGTTTATTTTTGAGTATAGAGCAAGCCCGAGAGAATTTTTCTAAATCTTAGGAAATTGTCGCGTGTGAACCGTAAAGACAGCCGTGAGACACGCGCAATTTCCGTTAAAAGATTTTAAAAAATTCTCCCGGCGCGCAGTGAAGCACGAAAAAATAAACATATTTAATTTCATTCAACTAATATTGCACGAGTAAATTGGCGAGATAGATACGTCCCTTGTGCCTGCGACCATTCACCCGTACAAGAAATAAGTGTTACTGATTCTTTGCCAGACTCTGGCGAAATTGCCGCCACATGCATATAAGCATCCGCTTCTGCAAGAGGCACTTCTTTATTTTCTACTACTTTATAACGGAACAATTGCCCATCACCACGCTCCACCTGTATTATGTCTCCAGCCGCTAGACTCGGCAACGCCTTAAAGACACCTAGCACATGAGGCCCACCATTATGACCATCAATAATCATCGTTTTACCCTGCCCTGGTTTTCCAGAACCAGTATACCATCCTACATCAAAAATATTATTAGGTGTCCCCATTTCGCCATTTGCGGATCCAACGGGAATAACCCGCGACCTTGCAATGCCTAATTTTTCTATCATTAAATAACGCGGGCGATCTGGCGCCACTATATATTCCGCAACTTCGCTTTCCGTAGGTTCCGTCTCATCTAATTCGGAATTCGTTACCGCCGCAGCCCGCTCGGAACCTTCTTTATTGTCATAATACCAATTTTCAAAAGTCGCTACCTTGATTATATATATTAATAGCAATATACCTAATATCCCCCAAACCGACCATTTTACTATCTTTTTCCAACTAACTCTTAAATTTAAACCCATCTTTTGCCCGCCTAATTATCTAATTCATCTCCAAAATCATCATACGTCACCATGAGCGCTCGCGAATCAAGCGATCTCAAGTTTTCTAATGCCACCGTTACCACGATTAGAAGCCCTGTACCAGAAATAGAAAGTCCAATCGGCGCACCAGTTATCACTATAAAGATATAATCCGTAATAAATGGTAACATAGCAATAAGCCCCAATGCTAACGCACCAAATAAATTCAAATGATTCATTACCTTACTTAGGTATTTTGATGTCGCTAATCCTGGCCGCACCCCCTCAATAAACCCACCTTGTTTCTGCAGGTTATCTGCAATTTCTTTTGTATTAAAGATAATCGAAGTATAGAAATATGTAAAGGCAAACACAAGAATGAAATAAAGCGCCGGATAAACAAACCATTGTCCCGTAATTCCATCCGCGTAATAAGTAGAGAAATTACTTGCCGATGGTGATGAAAATGTTTTCACAAGTTCATACCCAACCCCAGACGTAGTCTCACCCGTCACCGTCATTACCACTTGCCCAATTAGTGCAGGCAAGGAAAGAAACGCAGTCGCAAAAATCACTGGTATTACACCCGCAGCAATAATTTTAATCGGCAATATCGACTTAATTCCACCATATGATGAATTACCATGTACCCGTTTCGCATAATTAATCGTAATAATCCGCTGTGCCTCATTCAGCTTCACTAGGAAATAAATAACCATCAACATCGCCAATGCAAATCCTAACACTATCCAGAATACCGTCGGATTTACTGGCAAATCTAGCCATCCAAATAAATTCAACGTTCCTTCACTCGTATCAAACAAAGCCGTACCCAGCGTCGCCATCGTTGTAGGCAGTTGCGAAATAATAGACGCAAAAATCATCATAGAAATACCATTACCAATCCCCTGCTCAGTAATTAGCTCTCCTAGCCACATAAGTATCATTGAGCCAGCTGTCATCGCTGTAACCGACAAAGCCCAGTCGCCAAAAGAAGGCGTGAAACCAGTTGTAAGGTTCGCATTCAATGTAGACTGATATAAGATAAATATATATGCAATTGACTGAATAATCGCAAGCGGCACTGCAATAATACGTGTCCACTGGTTTATCTTTTTCTGCCCTGCACCACCGTCCTGTGACAACTCCTCTAGTCTCGGTATTGCTTTCGTAAATAATTGCACTACGATAGAGCTAGTAATAAAAGGAGAAAGACCTACCAGAATAATACTAAACGATGCTAGTCCTCCGCCCGAAATTAAATTCAAAAAATTCGAAAAATCTGATTTCGCCAAAAGATTATTTACTGCTTCCTTAAACGTCGCGGCATCACCCATTGGTACAGGCACCTGCGCCAAAAACCGATATGCCACAATAATACCGACAATAATCAGTACACGTTTCAGCATATCTTTATTCTTTAAAGCTCGGAAAATTGTCTTGAAATGCATATAACCTCTATTCTTCCTACTATCATATCACACTTCTACCAATAAAAAAAGCCCCTTTTCGGGGCTTTTTAGAGGATATTACAGATTTTCCAGATCTTCCTCGGTTGGTTCTTTCGCGTCCGGTGTTTCAAAATCCACTAGCGGTCGTGCTCCCGTCCCTACTGGTATCTTACGTCCAATAATCACGTTCTCCTTCAAGCCTTTGAGGTGATCCACGCGGCCGTTAATCGCCGCATTGATAAGTACCCTCGTAGTATCTTGGAAGGATGCCGCTGAAAGGAACGAATCCGAGAATATTGACACCTTCGTAATCCCAAGTAGAAGATTTGTAAATGTCGCTGGCTCCTTACCTTCTGCTTCAAGCGCTTTATTCGCCTCAAGCACTAATGCCTTCGACACTATATCGCCCATTACAAACTCGGAATCTCCAGGATCGTTAATCTGCACTCTCGAGAACATTTGTCGTACCAAAATCTCTAGGTGCTTCGGTGAAATCTCATGTCCTTGTGCTGAATAGACTGAAAGAACATCGTTCATAATATATCGTTCAGTTGCTTCTATTCCTTTGTACTTGAGCAAGTCTTGTAGATTTAGCGATCCGGCTGTTAGTCTATCACCTGCTGTTACCATATCGCCAGACTTTACTACCAACTCCGCATCGCCAGGAATCTCAATTCTCGCTGGAGCAGATGCCGCCCCGACAAGCATGATACCATCTTTTACAATCTGAACATTGCCATCCATTGGCGCCTTGATTGCTGGCTGATCCTTCGTTTTGCGCGCTAAAGTCGCTCCTTCTTTCACGCTTTCACCATCTTTTACCGCTGGTTTACGCCCGTCTAGAGCAATTTTCTTTATCTCTCCAGCCGAAGGAGTAACCCGCACAATATAACGATTATTATCCTCATTGATATCCACTCTACCATCTACCGGCGTTATGTAGGCCTGACCTTTCGGTGTCCTAGCCTCGAGCAACTCATCTACCCGCGGCAAACCTCGCGCAATAGCACCAGAACCTGCTACACCTGAACCATGTTTCGTATCAAGCGTCAGCTGCGTACCAGGCTCACCAAGCGACTGCGCCGCAATTACCCCCACGGGCTCCGATGGAGCTACAAGTTCCCTAGTGGACATATCCACACCATAAGCCTTTTGCGGTACCCCTTCCACTGCAGTTGTAGAAAGTATAGATTGAATACATACTGCATCAACTTTTTCATCAGCCTCTATCTGGTCCGCCACTGCCTTCGTGATAAGCTGATCGGCCTCCAGATAACCAGGCACTGGCTCCGCTGTATAACGACCAGCCAATCTCGCACTGAACTCAATACCCGAAAGCTCGGTTTCGTTTCGGTAAACCATAAATCCAGGATCTTCCGCTACTTCGTCCGTCGTAAAGACATCCTGAGATACATCTACAAGTCGCCTTGTCAAATATCCAGAGTCCGCGGTACGAAGTGCTGTCGACACCTGTCCCTGACGCGCACCCCGAGTTGCAATAAAGGATTCTAGCGTGTTGAGACCTTTCTTATAAGACGATTTCACTGGTAACTCAATCTCGTTATTATTAATATCAACCATGATACCAATCTCAGCCGATGCCAATTTAATATTGGAAATGTTACCACGAGCGCCTGAGTTTACCATCACCGCAATATCCGTATCCATCTCAGCTAACTTTGATTGGAGGAAATCGGAAATCTTCTTATCAATATCTCGCCAGTTCGCAATTGTTAGATTATAACGCTCATCCTCAGTCGTAAGACCATCATTATAGTCTTGCTGTATAAGAGCTGTTTTTGCATCACCCTCAGCGATAAAGTCATCAATCTCCGCGTAAGTCGGGTAATCATCTTTGGCCGTAGAAATAGACGCAATCGTCTCATATTCAAACGACAAATCCTTCAGCGCATCTGCCGTATGCACCATTACCTCGGAACCATACAGGTCAAAGATGTCCGCCATTACTTTAGACAGATGTTTCTTCGTCTGCACGCCATTATCATAAGGATAATCTTTTGGCAAAATCTCATTGAATAATACTCGCCCCAGCGTAGTATCGTGAATCTCTTTCTTCGTAAACACTCGTATCGGCGTCTGCAACTGAATAATTCCCTGATCATATGCCATTTCCGCTTCGTAAATTGACGAGAACGCCTTTGGCTCATCAGTATCCGTCCCAGGCTTATCATAAGTTAGATAATAAGCTCCTAGCACTACATCCTGATAAATCGCAAGTACTGGAGAACCATCTGCCGGCTTTAGTAAATTCTTCTTCGCTGACATTAGTTCTCGTGCCTCAGCCTGTGCAGCATTTGACAAAGGCAAATGTACCGCCATCTGATCACCATCATAGTCTGCGTTAAACCCATTCGCTACCAACGGATGTAGTTTAATTGCTTTGCCATCAATTAGCCTTGGCTGAAAAGCCTGCACCGACAATCTATGCAGCGACGGAGCACGGTTTAACAGTACATACTTACCTTTAATTACTTCATCAAGTGCATCCCAGACTACCGTTTCCTTCGCTTCAATTAGTCGTGATGCCGAACGAATATTATTAGCATATTCATTTGCTATGAGCCAAGAAATCACAAACGGCTTAAATAGTTCCACCGCCATCTGTTTTGGCAAACCACATTCGTTCAGCTTTAGTTCTGGCCCTACCACAATCACCGATCGTCCAGAATAATCTACTCGCTTACCAAGCAAATTCTGGCGGAAACGTCCCTGTTTACCTTTAAGCAAATCAGATAATGATTTTAGTTTCCTTCGTCCATTCGTCGAGTTTGCCCCACGAGTCCCTCTCACCGCCGAATTATCAATAAGCGCATCTACTGCTTCTTGCAACATTCGTTTCTCATTACGACAAATCACTTCTGGCGCATTGAGATCCAGTAGCTTCTTCAATCGATTATTTCGGTTAATTACTCGTCGGTAAAGGTCATTGAGATCAGACGTAGCAAATCGTCCGCCAGGAAGCGCAATCATCGGCCTGAGATCTGGTGGAATAACTGGAATCACAGACAAAATCAAATCTTCTGGCTTTATTCCAGCACTCTGCATTCCTTCAAGAGTTTTTAAGCGTTTGCTGATTTTCTTTTCTTTTTGGCCTTTTGCTTCTTCTTTTTCTTCTCGTAAATCTTCAATCAACTTGTCCAAATCCACTTCATCCAGCAATTTCTTGACTGCTTCCGCTCCCATTTGAACAGTAATCAAATCTTCGTATTCTTCTGGCATATTCCGGTAATCAATCTCGGATAACACTTCACCTTTTTTGAAAGTCTCCAGCAAAGTCTTTTTCGCTTTATAGTCAGTCTCTAGCTCTTCAATTTCTTTGCTCTCCGCATCCGCTAATGCCTTTATATCCGCCCCCTCAACTGCTGCATCTTTTTCATAGCGAATCTTAATCGCTTTGCGCGCCGCAGCCGTCTGCTCTTCTAATTGTTCCAAAGTTGATTGAACTTTTTCCGTATCCGCATCGGTAATTAGATAAGTCGCAAAATATACTACTCGTTCAATGTTTTTTACCGAAATATCAAGCAGTAGCGACAATGCTGAAGGAATCCCTCGCATAAACCAACTATGCGCCACTGGAGTCGCTAGAGCAATATGCCCCATTCGCTCACGCCGAGTAATTGACTTCGTGACTAAGTTTCCTTCCTTATCCACCGCCGCTTCGCGTGACCTAACACCTTTTAGTTTAGAATCGTGTGGATTAATATCCTTCATTGGCCCGAAAATTCGCTCACAAAAGAGTCCATCCCGTTCTGGCTTCTGAGTACGATAATTAATCGTCTCTGGCTTCAGTACCTCACCATAACTCCAATTCAATATATCATCTCGGCTCGCTACCGTTAGACGAATTGAATCAAAATCGCTCGCACTAATAAAATTATCCATCCAAGCCATTTTACATCTCCTCTCCGAAGTCGACCGACCCATCATCGTCAAAATCGCCTTCCGTTAAATCTTCCCCCTCATTTATTTCTTCATCATAATCACCTTCATCATTCGCCAAATCGTTAGCAGATTCATCTGTATCTTCCTCGCCAATATCCGCAATTCCTACCCCTTCTTCTTCCATCATTGCTTCCGCTTCCGACTCATCAAGGTCAAGTATTTGTGGCTCAGAATCTTTCTTGTGTTGTTCGTAGATAGAACCATCATCTTTACTCTTCTCAATTTCTCGCGAAGTTTTTTCAATCACATCACCCGCATCTGCCGATTCTCCATGATCCAATAAATCAACCTTTAGCCCTAAACCTTGTAACTCTTTCACCAAGACATTGAAACCTTCTGGCAACTTTGGTCCTTCAATCGGCTCATGCTTAATAATCGCTTCGTATGCTTTTGCACGTCCATAGACATCGTCCGATTTAATCGTCAACATTTCCTGGAGCGTCGTCGCAGCACCGTAAGCTTCTAGTGCCCAGACCTCCATTTCCCCAAATCTCTGACCACCATTTTGCGCCTTACCACCAAGCGGCTGTTGTGTCACCATCGTGTACGGACCAGTCGACCGTGCGTGAATCTTATCCTCTACCATATGGTGTAATTTCAACATATGCATTACACCTACAGAGGTTCGTTCATTAAATGGTTCGCCCGTAAGACCATCATAGAGCTGTACTCGACCGTCTTCTGGAATCCCCGCCTTCTTTAATTCTTCGTTAATCGTCTCATCCGTCACACCATTAAATGGTGGAGTTGCAACTTTATAACCCAATGCCTTCGCCGCCATACCGAGATGAATTTCAAACAACTGCCCGAGATTCATACGTGACGGCACACCCATTGGTGATAGAATCACATCTACAGGAGTTCCGTCTTCCATAAACGGCATATCCTCTACTGGTAATACTCGTGACACCACGCCCTTATTACCATGACGGCCAGCCAACTTATCACCCACCTCAATCTTTCGCACTTCCGCTACGAAGATTTTGATTTGCATTATCACGCCAGCTTTTAAATCATGCCCTTGCTCACGAGTGTAAACTCTTACATCTACTACTTTTCCTGTTGATGAACCAGTCATTCGCACTGAAGTATCACGCACATCTTTTGCTTTTTCACCAAAGATAGCACGAAGCAAGCGCTCCTCAGATGATAATTCCTGCTCACCTTTCGGTGTAATCTTTCCTACTAGAATATCACCATTCTTTACCTCGGAGCCAACAGTCACAATACCATCCTCACCCAAGTGACGCAGGGAGTGTTCGGATACATTTGGAATATCTCGGGTAATCTGCTCTGGGCCAAGCTTCGTCTCTCGTACTTCTACATTGTAATCCTTAATGTTGATAGACGTAAGTATATCTTCTTTTACTAATCGATCTGAAATAACAATAGCATCGTCCATGTTGTATCCACGCCATGGCATAAAGGCTACTACGAGATCTCGTCCTAGAGCAAGTTCTGCATCGTGTACCGATGCTCCTTCAATTAGAGCATCACCTTCCTTTACTTTTTGACCTCTTGCCACCACCGTTCGCTGGTTATAACATCTGTCGTCATTAGTCTTTTCAAAATGCTGAAGTTTATACTCACGCTCACCGCCTTTATCGTAATCAACTATCACACTATCGCCATCAGCCTTACGCACTACGCCACTACCTGATGCCATAATAAGCTGCGATGTATTCTTTGCCACTTCGTGCTCAATACCCGTACCCACAATAGGGTTATCCTGCCTGAGTAGTGGCACTGCCTGCTTCTGCATAGCGCAAGCCATTAGTGAGCGGTCCACACGGTTCTTCTCTACAAATGGAATAAGCGAAGCTGATACACCCAAAATTTCTTTATGCGCAGCATCAACGTGTGTTACTTTAGATGCTTCTACTTGTGTCGGTGAACCATTCACACGAGCTGACACCCAGTCTTCCACGAATTTTCCATCTTTATCAAGCTTTACAGACGCATCTGCGATAACCATTTCTTTCTCGGTATCTGCATCCATATAGACGACTTCATTCGTCACTTTGCCATCTTTCACAACAACATATGGAGCTTCAATAAAACCATATTTATTTACTTTAGCGTAAGTAGCAAAGTTTAGCACGAGCCCCACGTTGCCACCTTCTGGTGTCTCTACGGTACAAATTCGTCCGTAATGTGTCGGGTGAGCATCACGCACATCAAATCCTGCTCTCTCCCTCGTCAAACCACCAGGACCCATTGATGATAGACGCCTCTTATGGGCTAGCTCCGAGAATGGGTTTACTTCATTCATTAGCTGCGAAAGTTGCGAGGTAGAGAAAAATTCTTTTACAGCAGCTACTACTGGTCGTGAATTCAAAAGTTGCGAAGGCGTCACATCATCCACATTCGCCATTGACATTCTATCTAATATATTACGTTGTAATCTAAGCATGCCTAGACGGAACTGCCTTTGCACAAGCTCCCCCACTAGCTTTACACGACGATTTGATAGCGAGTCAATATCATCTGGTGCTTCCTGCGTATTATTCAAACGAATAATTTCCGACAAAATCCCGACTAAGTCCTGTATTTGCAAAGTACGATACTCTGGCTCATTCGGTGTATCAAAATGGAGTCGTCGATTAATCTTAAACCGTCCTACTTCCGAATAATCATATCGCTTCGGATCAAAGAACATTCTCTCAATCATTGATTTCGCATTTTCCACCGTCGCAAGATCACCTGGTCTTAATCTACGATAAACTTCCAAGAGCGCCTCACCCTGGGTTGACGTCGTATCCTTCTCAAGCGTTGCATCTATATAATGTACGTCACCCGTATCAATATCTTTAAAGTTGTCTTTGATTTCAGCCTGCTTCATCCCTAGCGCACGTAAGAATGTCGTCACTGGTAATTTACGCCGACGATCAATCTTTACATACAGTGCTCCATTGCTGGCTGTCTCAAACTCTAGCCACGCACCTCGTCCCGGGATAACCTTAGCACCATAATAATTCTTTAATCCAATCGCATCTGCGCTAAAGAATACGCCAGCCGAACGAATTAGCTGGGAAACTATCACGCGCTCCGTTCCATTAATAATGAACGTCGCCCGATCCGTCATCCACGGATAATCACCAAAATAAATATCCTGTTCTTTCTTTTGTCCAGTTGCCTTATTTTCTAGCTCTACCTGTACATGAAGTGGTGCCTCATAGGTCGCTAAATTATATTTTGCCTCTAACTCAGACTCTTTCGGCTCTTTAAAATAGTAATCCTTAAACCTAAGCGACAACTTTTGCCCCGTATAGTCGTCAATAGGATTTAACTCGTCAAAAACTTCCCTTAGACCATTTTTGACGAAATCTTGCCACGATTCCTTTTGATGTGCTGTCAAATCCGGAATCGGTAGCTTCGTATCTCCTTCCGTGAAGAATACGCGTTCTTTTGTCTTGGTTTTACTCGCCATTCTACCTCTTACCCGTGATAAACCAATAGTACATACTAGTCTTATCACAATTTAGTTATTATTAGTGCCTTTTAGCTGAAGGATACTGCCTTTTAGCCACTCTGACCTCGCTAAATCCAGAGCATAACAAACCAAAGGCACACTACTTCTTATAAGTCATTTTACTCCATTTTTTAGAAAAAGTAAAGCCCAAAATTACGCCCCGTATTTCATTATTCACATCACTAGCATTATCAAAAATGATCAAGCTACCAAAAAACCGCTACATATAATGCTTTCGCATTAAATAACGGTTTTTTAGCCATATAAAACTCTCAACTTGGATTACATCCTTTTTTCAAGCCGACTCGCAGTTAGTTAGCTTATGTTTAATTATACGCTTTCCATTTTGTTTGTCAACCACATTTTTTATTATTTATGGCATTTTTTAAAATTTACATTTAGCCAAAAAATAAAACAATGCCGCCCACGACATTGTTTTACTCTCTACTATATATAATATATATTATATATCTAGATCATCATAATCGGCTAACTCTGCACGGGTTTTTTCGGCCAGCTCCGAAGTTTCATTATCGTCCTCACCACTTTCTTCCACCTCTTCACTTTCTTCTACTTCCTCATGTACTTCACTTACAGTTTCGTTCCTACCCGCCTCCGCACGTTCTTCCGTATTATCATCATCTGTGTTAACAATCTTTAGATTGTATCGAGCGTCCTGTTTCGTGCCAAGCGCTCTTAGTAGTACTCGTATCGCTTGCGCTGTCACACCTCTACGTCCAATCACACGCCCCACATCATCAGGATCCACCGTCAGTGACAGTAATACACCTTTTTCGTCAATTTTCCGCTCTACATTCACCTTATCCGGATTATTCACTAATGTCTTTACAATATATTCTACAAATTGTTGGTCAATAGTAGCCATCTTTTCTCCATTTCAGTTAATTTTAGTATAAATCCATTATAACACAAACGGTTCTCGTATAATAAGTATTTTGTTTATGCTTCTGCAGGAGCATCTGTAGATGTTTCAGCAGGCGCTTCTTCAGCGGGTGCCTCTTCTTTTGGCTGATTTTTCCTCAATTTATCAGCGTGTTTTGCCTGTGCATGTTTCGCCGATGACTCTTTATACCACTTAGGTAATTCAATGTCATTCTTCTTCAAAATGTATGCTACCCTAGATGACGGTTGTGCACCATTACTTAGATATTTTTTTATTTGCTCTTTATCGAGGACGAGATTCTTCGTCGCGGGATTATAATTGCCGACCTCAGCCACAATACGTCCCGATAGCGGATGACGCTGTGATTCTTGGACGACTATCCGGTACGTAGGATAATGCGTCCGGCCTTTACGTTGCATGCGAATCGCTAGCATTTAAACTCCTTTATTTATATAATAAATACTATTATACCTTATTTTAGCAAATAAAACAAGTATAAAACCAGACGGAATCCTCTTGGCTACCGCCTCGCATGGGACAATTTCCCGGAAAACACCGGAAAAGTCAAGTTCACTATATTATCGGGACTTTGTCCAGAACTGAACTTTACTTTTCCGGTTTTGGAGGCGTCCCAAGCGAGGTGGTAACCAAGAGACCCATATTTATCATGTTTATCTTATTTTACTAACTTCATCAATAATCGCTTTTAGATTTGCGTCGTTTTCGGCCATCTGTTTATACCACCGAATCACTTTTCTGGCTGCTTCGGTCTGAGCATCCTGCTTTGAATGACCTTCTCCTTTTGCTCTCAGTTGTCCACCAATATATAATCCCACCTCAAAATGTTTATCATGGTCTGGCCCATCTTCCGAAAGTGTCCTATATGTCGGTGTCTCCTCGTCGACTTTCTGCACTATCTCCTGCATGTATGATTTCGCATCTCGCCAAGTTCCTTCTTCTAGCACCTCGTCAATTTTATCCAAAATATGTTCATAGACTATTTTCTTCGCCGCCTCATAACCCTGATCTAAATAAACCGCCCCCAGCACCGCCTCAAAACAATCCGCCTTTATTGAATCATGCGCCCGCTCCGTTCCCTTCATCTCACCTTTTGATAATCTAATTAGCGGCTCATAGCCCAGCTCATCCCCCGCCACTCCTATTGCCTCCGTCCTTACCAATGCCGACCGTACTGCTGTCATCACACCTTCTGGATAGTGATAATTCCTATACAGAAAATCTGATGATACCAGTTCAAGCACTGCATCTCCAAGAAATTCTAATCTTTCATTATGACTCTCATGTGCTTTTTTGTGTTCATTTATATAACTTCGGTGTGTTAAAGCCGTAACCAAAAGATTTATATCATTAAACTCTATCCCTAGTCTCTCTCGTGCGAATTTTCTGTATTCTTCTATATCTTGCATTTTTCCCTTTCTCTTTACTAAAAATCTCCTACCCGAATTTTCTTCTTCGCGATAAGCATCAATTTTTCTATGTCCTCATATTCCACTGCATCCAGTGCATCCACAAAAGAAAACCATTTTATCCCCTTCATCCACTTTTCCGGAATAGGTCGTTCCTTGCTATCTAGTGCTTGGACCAGATAAACCTGTGTAGTCATCAAAACTAACTTATCTATTCTACGATATTTAAAATGTATTTTCCCGAGCCAAGTCAAAATTGAAAAATTCCTTAATCCTGTTTCCTCCTCGATTTCTCGCCTCGCTGTCATCTTTGCCGTCTCTCCCGGCTCAATATGTCCCTTCGGTATCGTCCATCGCTCCTTTGAATCTTGAATCAAAAGTATTTCGATATCTTTTTTATCCTTTGTAAAACGAAAAACAATTCCTCCAGAAGTAGGCTCTCTAACAATCTCTTGTATTGCCACTTTCCGCCGAAACACAGCCGACTTTAATCGTGAAAAAGCCGATTTCTTTTCCGTTGGCAAAGCCTCCGGCACCTTCAGCTTACGCCGCTCCAACGGTTCCTGATTGACTACCCCCTGCATCAGTCGGGCGCTCCTCCCGCGTACTAGCTGGCTGGTCTGCCCCCTCACCATCTGCGCGTTTGGTTTCTTGTTCATCCGCGTGGACATGTTCCGGTTCATGTTTGATTTCATGTTTGGTTTCATGATTATTTTCTTCGTCTATTCCTAGCTTCTTATAAGCCGTACCTAGCACTCCGTTGATAAATCTCGACGAATTATCCGAGCCAAATTCTTTAGCTAGCTCCACGGCTTCATTTATCGCTACCTTGGGAGGTATCGTCTCGCGACACTCCGATAATTCATATAGCCCCATCCTAAGCACATTTCGATCAATCGCCGCAATTGAGGCAATCGGCCACTCTGGCGCAAGTGGCGTCAGCGCCTTATCTAACGCCTCAAAATTCTCCACCACGTTTTTCGACAGCGTATAAACAAACTCCGTATCCCCTAGAGCCTTCTCATAAGGCTCAATATTCTTCGCGACAATCGATTCTAGGTTGACATTCTCGTCCTTCGCCAAATTTCGGAGCTCATATTCATATAAACTCTGCAGCACGATTACTCTACCTAAATGTCGATTACTTGCCATATTTTAAAAATCTTTTCCTATTTATTAGTTTTTACTTTTAGATTTGGCGTCTTCTTCTTCGTCTCAAAAGCTTTCACGGGCGACACCTTGTTCACACTCCGCGCCAACTTCAGTCTAAGATGCGACCGCCTAAGCCCTGTCTTTCTCGGGCTACTCTGTTTCTTAGGTTCTGGCATATTACTCCTTTATAGATAATTTATTCCATTCTACCACTTTTTATGTTATCTTTCAAGACTAAAATCTGGTGAGTATTTATGGCTATCTACCCCATCAAAGAAAGCTATCCCAATAAAAATCATAGTATTCTACTGCAACCTATCCCGAAAATCAAAAAAACACAGTATTCTATTACAACCTATTCAAGACCACTATCCACTATTCCAGTTTTAAAATATACCCCGAATAAATGACTCTAGCTAATGGTCAAATACGCCATCGCAATCCCCGCCGCCACTGATACATTGAACGATTCCTTTTCTCCCTTCATGGGTATTTCAATAAACGCCGAAATCGCATCATACAGCGTGTGATCTATACCATTCACTTCTTCACCCAATACTAATACCACTTTTTCCCCAAGTACATTTTTCAAATCGGGCTGATTTATTGAATATATAGGCTTAGCAGTTTCTAAATTATTCTCTAGCCCCACTATTTTCCAACCACTTTCTTTCCGTTCCGCAAACTCCGCCATTATATCATCACATAAATATATAGACACTAGCCTTTCCGCTCCCAACGCGGTTTTATGTATCTCGTGATTTAATTTTTCTCGCAAATGCGGAAGCAGCCGAGCGTCATCCACTCGTGGCGTATATCCAGACAATATCACTTCGCTCACCCCAAACCCCTCTGCTGTCCTAAGTATCGCTCCTACATTGTATGCTGAGCGAATATTATGTAAGACTATAGTTAAAACCATCTATCCCTTCATTATACCACAAAATACTGCGAATGTCAATTTTACCCCTATTACACACTAACTAAGCTTCTAGCTTTTTTAAAGCCTTTTTTATCGCTGGTCGGTCAAACCCTATTATTCTCTCCCCGTTTATTTCCGTCACTGGCACGCTAGAAATATCCGGCTCTTTCGTCGCGTCCATTTCTACATACTCTATCCCCTGCTCATCCAGCCAATCCATTAACGCATGACAATACGCACAAGTTTCCGTCGTATATACTTTTATCATATTCCTCCTTTTAATTATCCGTATATATTATATAATATATTTACCGTTATCTCAAACCACAATATTTACCAGTTTCGCTTTTTTCACGAAAATCGTTTTCTTGTATCCATCTTTTACGTATTTTTGAATTTTCTCGTCCTTTAGCACTTTTTCTAGTAGAGATTTTTCATCATCCAGCTCGGAAGCTTCTATTGCAATATTTGCTCTCAATTTTCCATTCACCTGTACCACCAGCTCCACCGTATCTTCTACTAGATATTTTTCATCCCACTCTGGCCACTCGTCAGTCGCCTCTAGCTTTTCAAGCATTTCCGACGCCAGATGTGGAGCGAAAGGTTTCAAAAGTTTCGCCAGCACCACCAAATCTTCCCGCGAAACCACCACCTTATATAACTCATTCACATATTCCATTAGTGCCGCTACCGCTGTATTAAAATTACACTTATAAATATCCTCGGTCACTTTCTTAATTGTTTTATTTCTCACTGTAGCATTATCATCAGCTTTTGCTGTTTTTTCATTTTGAAAACAAAGATTAAAACAACGATTGAGAAACCTATATACTCCACCCACACTTCGCGGATTCCAAGCCGCATCTAGCTCCACCGGCCCGATGAACATCTCGTAAGTCCTGAGCGTATCCGCCCCATAGCCATCGTTTATCACATCCAGTGGATCTATCACATTCCCCTTTGACTTTGACATTTTCTTCCCATCGGGAGCATTGATATAGCCATGATAAATCAATTTCTTGATCGGCTCGCGAAATGGCAGAAAACCCATGTCAGCGAAGAACTTACACCAAAATCTCACATATAATAGATGCGCTACCGCATGATCCGCTCCTACATAAATATCCACTGGCTCCCAATACTTTATCGCTTCCGCATCCCATGCTGCCTCCGTATCATGCGGCGAAGCATATCTCCATAGATACCAAGATGAACAAGCATAGCCGTCTAGTGTATCCGTCTCTCTCGTCATCGTCTCCATATGAGTCTCGCCCGTTTTCGCGTCTTTCACTGGTATTTCCACCTTTAGCCAATCTTTTGCCTTCGCGAGAGCCGACCGTCCCGATGAGTCTGGCTGATAATCCTCCACCTCAGGTATTATCACTGGCAATTGTTCCTCAGGGATAGGATGCGGATTCCCCTCCGCATCATAAACTATTGGTATTGGGCAGCCCCAATATCTCTGCCGACTAATCAACCAATCTCGCATCTTATAAGTCGTCTTTGGCGTCCCATACTGCCCGAAGTCCACCAGCTCCACTTCCACGACGGGCAAATTCATTTTTTCTGCAAACTCTCGGTCTCGTTCATCCATTGCTGGCACCCCCATAATCGCCCCCGTTCCATAGCCTGCTAGGACATAATCTGCCACCCAGATTGGGATTTTCTCCTTCGTTGCTGGATTTACCGCATAGCTCCCAGTAAATACGCCAGTTTTTTCCTTGTTTTCCTGTCGCTCAACCTCGGATTTTTTCAGAGCCTCCGCACAATATTTCTCCACTTCCTCTCTCGTATCATCCGTCACGATATATTTTAGCCCCGTATATTCTGGCGCCACCACTAGGAAAGTTGCGCCCTTTATCGTATCAGGACGAGTAGTAAAGACGGTAAGCTTAGTTCCATTCACAATATCAAACTCTATTTCTGCCCCTACGCTCTTTCCTATCCAGTTTTTCTGCATGGTCTTAATTTTTTCTGGCCAATCCAAAGCATCTATCTCATCCAGTAGCTCATCCGCATATTCTGTGATTTTGAAAAACCACTGCTTCATCTTCTTTTTTTCTACTTCATGTCCACAACGCCAACATTTCCCATCTTCCACCTGCTCATTTGCTAGCACCGTCTGGTCCACTGGACACCACCACTGATAAGACTCTTTCCTATATGCTAGTCCTTTTTTATAGAGCTGTAAAAAACACCACTGAGTCCATTTATAATACTCTGGCGAAGATGTGTTTATTTCTCTATCCCAATCTATCGCATAGCCTAGCCGCTTCGCTTGTTTACGAAAATTAGCGATATTTATAGCTGTCGCCTCTTTTGGCGAGGTGCCTGTCTTTATTGCATAATTTTCCGCTGGTAAACCAAAAGTATCATAGCCAAACGGTCGCATCACATTCATCCCCTGTTGCACATAGAACCTCGTCAATACATCCACTATCGTAAAATTCCGCACATGCCCGACATGTAGTCCCGCCCCACTAGGATAAGGAAACATTTCCGCTATCATTTTTTTGGGTAGCTTAGCCTTCGTTCCCGTCGGCACATCCTCTACCTGATATGGCTTTTCCGTTTCCCACTTCTGTTGCCATTTTTCCTCAATTCTTATCGGGTCATATCTTTCCATTTTCTCTCCTCGCTGCCGGTAAACCGACACCCACACATTACTTTATCTTATTATACCACATTTACCAACCTCTATTCACCTAAAATTATATAAGTAACAAAGTAGTCATCGGGAGAATTGTAAACCATCTCTAAGAGACAAATAGGCCAAACTAGACCGCCACGCAACGGACCGAAAAGCCGTGGCCCTTGGGGTAACCAACCTGCGGGTAGAAAGAGTTAAAGTAGAAGCTGAGGAGGCGCGCGTTAGTGGAACTATGACCCACAGAGGACCAAAAGTTGCCAGACGTGCCCCGAAAGTTCAGCGCGCCGTTACTCCAGCCGTAGTTGCCGGGGCGATTGAAGTTTAGTGGATTCTGGAGTTGGCCAGAGTAGCCTTGATTTTGATCAGTAGTTGGAAGACTATAAGAACCCATTAAAGTACTAAATGAGTAATCACCTAAATAAGCTGGTAGCCTCCATCCTTTCGGGCAGATAGAAGTAGAGACTTCGGTGGTTTTGGAAGCTGCTTCTGTATTCTGAGCAGTAGCGGCAGCCCAGTTATATAGAACACCGATTCCCTCATAAGGTTTATTAGTATCACAAGTAGTACCAGTGCCACCAGATGTGGAGATGTCTGTGCCACCGATACAGAGATCCTCATCTCGGCGGAATGATCTAGCACCATCACTAGCGTCATTAT
>JAFWHD010000032.1 GCA_017512085.1 Candidatus Saccharimonadota bacterium | reverse complement strand
CGATGAGTGGAAAAGGAAAAAGTAAATTAAACCAGTCTAGTAAAAGTACTAGTAGTAAAAAGAGGAGAAATAAACGAGACATTATTTCTACTCCGCCGTATAGCGAGTTCCCGGCTACTACTAGTACTTTTAGTGGACTGGTAGTATTGATTCTCATTGCCGTATTTTCTGTATTCTTTGGCGTGAGTAACACTTTTGCCGCTGATAGTTCCATTACGATTTCCCTTAGTGGCGCGGTGAATCTAAATCTCCTAGGCGGTAATAGCGATGGAGCATTTGGCAAATCTACTTCTGCTACGGCAAATGTAGAGACGAATAACTACACTGGCTATACCTTCACCATCATCGGTGGCAACGCTACGGGTGCCCTAGTCGGCGAGAATAGCTCCAGCCATACCATCCCATCCATAGATACTCCTCTTACCGAGGCGGCCTTTGATACCAGCGCCCACAATAATGAGTGGGGCTTTCTCCCCAGCCACCTCTATAACTTCAGTACGGGCACTAGCCTAAATGCTAAATACCAGCCCTCCCCCACCAATATTAGCTCTACCACTATAGACGTCACGAAATCTGCTAACGCTGGCGATCCAAATGAATACACCCTCGCCCTCGCCGCTAGGGTGGATGACCAGACCGCGAACGACTACTATTCCAGCACCTTCACCCTCGCCGCCACTGGTAACGCCACTGAGTATCACATCGCTTATGTCGATGCGAATAACAACATGCCGGGGATTAGCTATGGTACTAGCACTAGTGGCACAGCTCAGATTTCCGGCGTCACTCCCACAAAAGATGGTTATGAATTTGCTGGGTGGTGTACTGTATCCGTGGTGATAGGACAGGATTGTGCAGCATCTGGCGGCACCGTAATCCCAGTTAGTGGAAACTATAGCCTAGATAGCTCTAGCGCAAATAATGTTAATCTATATGCGATATGGGAGCCTATCTATTATATGCAAAACATCGCAGATTGGAAAAACACCCTCCTTCCTAATATAGGTAATGAGACTATTGCGGTAGATAAGAGAGATGGAAAAAAATATTATGTAGCCAAACTCCCCGATGGTAATATCTGGATGACACAGAATCTAGACTTCAATATCGGTAGTGCTACGATAAATAGTAGTAATACTGATGTCCCAGCGAACTGGAGTGATAGCCTCACCAGCACCTACTCTACCGGCACGACTACTTGGAATAACTCCGATACAGCTCCCGAATCCTACGATCCGAGTGATAGATGCTGGAATGGTACGGTGAGTACTACTAGCGCTACCATAGATACTGGCACTACTGCTTGTTCCTCACTCACTACCACTCCAAACCATTATCATATTGGTAATTATTATAACTGGACAGCGGCAGTAGCGATGGCGGACTCTAGTAGCTATACTAAAGATAATACAGATGTAAATCAATCCATCTGTCCGGCTGGCTGGATGCTACCAAAGAATACTGGCTCTGGTTCATTCTATAATTTAGTGAATAATAGGTATACTGCTGGTACTAATGGTAATATCCACCTCGCACCTCCCTATTTCGTCTATGGCGGGCTCTGGGGCGGTTCGTCGTACTACCTTAGCTCAGACGGCCACTACTGGTCGTCCGTAGTCAACAATTCGTACAGCTCGTACATCCTGTACTTCGATGCGCGTGGCAGCCTATACCCCCAGCGCGACGTCAATCGCCTCACCGGCTACTCAGTCCGTTGCATAGCTCGTCCGTAGCCACGCTTCAGTATTTAGCGTTTTTCTCTTCCCGCCTTTCCGAAAAAATAGGAAAAATATGGAAAACAGTATAGAAAAACAATCAATCAAAAGTATAGAACAAAAAATTTGCAGTCTGAAAGAAAATAAAATTAGCACTTGGACTTAACAAGTGCTAATTTTTGTGCTACAATGGGGACATAAAACAATGCGATGGGTGAAATTGAGCCGACTGGAGCAAAAGAAGAAGAGCACGGCGACGAGCTCAAAGTGGAGACCCCAAGCATAGAAAGGAAAACTATGACACTAAAACCATTAAAAGATAGAGTGGTGGCGGTAAAAGAAGAAGCGCCGACCAAAACAAAATCAGGCATACTTCTAGGCGAAGCGAAAGAGAAGCCAGCCTACGCAGTAGTGGAGTCGGTGGGGCCAGATGTGAAAGAGGTAAAGAAGGGGGATAAAATCATCTTTAAGGAATACTCGACGACGGATGTAAAAGTAGATGAAAAAGAATATATTATTGTAAAAGAGGAAGATATTTTAGCAACTTTGTAGAGTGAAAGTGGTGGAAAACCTGTGGAAAACTAGTGTGCGTAGAGGGGGCGAAAAGTAGATATAGCGAAATGACTATACACTTAGTGAATATAAACAGGGAGAATTATTTATAATAAAAGGAGATATTATGGCAAAGAAAATATTTTATGAAGCGGAAGCGAGAGAAAAAGTACTCTCGGGGGCGAAGCAATTATATGATGCGGTAAAGGTAACCTTCGGGCCGAAGGGGCAGAATGTAATCATAGAGAAAGAATACGGTGCGCCAGTGATCACTCATGATGGGGTGACGGTGGCGGAAGCGGTGGATTTACCATCCAAGGACGAGACGCTGGGCGAAGCAGTGGGGGCGAAACTCGTGAAGTCTGCGGCGCAGAAACTAAATAAGGTCGCAGGGGACGGAACGACGACGGTGACGGTGCTCACATATAATATATTGAATGAAGCAAATAAGTTAATTGCGGCGGGGATAAACCCGATGGAACTAAGGCGGGGTATAGAAAAAGCAGGACAAGAAATAGTAGCCGAAATAGATAAAGTAGCAGAAAAGATAGACGGAAACTCCGACAAGGTGGCAGAGGTAGCGACGATTTCGGCGGGAGATAGTGAAATTGGCAAGATGATTGCGGATGTGATCTCAAAGATTGGTAAAGATGGCGTCGTAACGGTAGAGGCTGGACAAGGCCTAGAGATGGAAGATGAAATCGTAGAAGGATTTACTTATGATAAAGGATTTGCTTCGGCGTTCTTTATTACTGATACGAACCGACAAGAAGCGGTGTTTAATAAGCCACTAATTCTCATCACGGATAAGAAGATCTCAGCGGCAAATGAGATTTTACCACTACTAGAACAGTGCGCGCAAGCGGGAAAGAAAGATTTGGTGATTATCGCCGAGGAAGTGAGTGGTGAGGCGTTATCGCTACTAGTACTCAATAAGCTCAAGGGCGTATTTAATACGCTAGTCCTGAAGGCTCCGTCATTTGGTGACAGGCGAAAAGAAATCATGGAAGATATCGCGATTTTGACCGATGCGACGATGGTGTCCGAAGATAAGGGAATGAAGCTAGAAGAAGCGGGGATGGAAGTATTAGGATCTGCGGCAAAGGTGATTGCGACAAAAGATGAGACGACAATCATCAAGGGTGCGGGTGATGAAAAAGCGGTGACGGACAGGATTGATTTGATTCATTCGCAAGCGTCGGTGGCAAAGAGCGATTATGAAAAAGAGGAATTTGAGAAACGCGCGGCGGCGCTATCGGGCCGGGTGGCGGTGATAAAAGTCGGTGGAGCTACGGAGACGGAGATTGACGAAAAGAAATTCCGTGTGGATGATGCGGTGGCGGCAACAAAGGCGGCACTCGCGGAAGGAATCGTGGCTGGTGGTGGGGTGACACTGGTAAATCTCTCCGGCAAGCTAGATGAGAAGGATGCTGGAGCGAAGATTGTAAAGAATGCGCTCAAAGCACCGTTCGTACATATCACGGAAAATGCGGGGTTAAACTCACAGGCGCTTCTCGCGGAAGTAGAGGCGGCGAAGCCAGGAATGGGGGTAAATGTGATGACGCCAGAAAAAGGCTTGATTGATATGAAGAAAGCGGGCGTGATAGATCCAGCGAAGGTGACGAAAGAGGCGGTGCTAAATGCGACGTCTATTGCAGCGACAGCTATTACGATGGGGGCGCTGATTACGGAGATTCCAGAAGAAAAGCCAGCTATGGGTGGCGGTGATATGGGTGGTATGTACTAAATGTTTGGTCTTTCTTTTGGAAAGAAAGGCCAGCAAAGAAACTCAGCAAGAAAATCAACTTGGAAGTAAATCCCAAGTTGATTTTTGATTATATTTTTAGTTGTGGAGGTACTCCGGGTGGGGCAGTAGTCCAAAAGAATTGAGTTTTATACCATCAAAAAACCTCCCTTTCGGGAGGTTTTGGATTTACATCTTGTCAATTGACTCAATGAGATAAAGAAGGGCTTCGGCGCGCTCGGTGTCATTCGGGATATTCTTTGCGGCGGCGTAGGCGGGATTTAGGACGGAGTAATCTTTTAGTTCTTCAAAGATATTGCGATAGAGGCCAAATTTTTGCTCTGGGTCAATGTTTAGGCGTTCGAGGAGAGGAACGAGGTCGCGGAGAGCGGATTCCTTAATCTGGCGAACGCTCATATCAAGATTATTGGAAGATTCGTTTGGGGTGAGAGGGGAAGGAGCAAGAGTCGGCTCGGAGAGATGAGAAATCTCAGGGGCAGGACTTGCGGGGGCTGGAGATGCCTCTGGGGCGGCGGCTGGAAGAGGAGGCATATCAGGTGCTGGAGCAGCTTCGGGGGCTGGTACATCTACAGCTGGCGTGGCCTCCGCGGCTGGATTGTCAGCGGGGAGGGGAGGCATGTCGGTAGCTGGAAGCTCTGGCTCGGGTGCTGGAAAAGGACCAACTGGTTCGTCAAGCTTGCCAGTATCACCTTCGGGAATCGTGGATGGAGCGGCAACGGGGTCAGAAAAGACCGGGTCGTCATTTGTTGTGTTAGTGATATTGTCGATGGCTTTTTGCAAGTCATCATCTGCGCTTGAGTTGGTTTGATTTTGATCCATTTTTAGCCCACCTGTTTAAAACCTTTATATTATTACTTATGTATAATTTTAGCACGAATAATTATGTTATGCAAGTATTAAAATAATCATATTTTAAAATGTTTGGAAATAAAAAATTGAAGAATAATCTAAATCGGTGATTTATATGATTTTAGATGCGGAGAAAGTTGACGATTTTATCAAGAAAATCTAATTTTACTTCCTCCATGGGGAGACGGGCACCGAGGTAGTCTACGATGACTTCGCCGCTACTGCCAGGGAAATAAACCTTCGTACTCATGGCGATGCGTTTTTTGGGGATGAGAATAGCGGAAAAATGTGTGCCTTCTTTCATAATGCCAAATGCGCGATAGTCGGAGAATTTATGAAGGACCTTATCTTCTTTGAGGCCAGTCTTAGTCAGGGTGTAGCTGATTTTGCGTGGCGGACGAAAAGTGAGGACGAGAATGGTGATGGCGGAGAGAATGACGAGAGCGAGAAAGGTCCACCAACGTAAAAAGATGGCAAGTGCGGAAAGCCCTGCCGTAATAAGAAAGAGACCAAAATACCATAAGCCATTATGCTTACGGGTTACATATTCCTCGGCTTCCCAGGAAATGTCGTTTTGTGCTTGTGCCATGTGATAATTATAACACTAAATGAAAAAAATGGGAATAAATGGGGGGTGATGGGATAAAATGGGAGGTGCTGGAATTTCTTCGAAATTCCAGAAAGCTCCCACCTTTCGAGCGCCCAGAAAAGATTAGAAAATAAGCCCGTAAGGGCTATTTTTAAAATATAGCAGAAAGTGGGAGATGCTGAAAGAATCTCGCCGCTCCTCAAAGCGCCCAGAAAAGATTAGAAAAATAAACACGAAAGCGTTTTATTTAAATCCCATCAAAGATAATAAAAAGAGTAAACTCTTTTTATTACCCTTGCTGGGATTTAAAATAAGAAACACTACGTGTTTCTTATTTTCTAATCTTTTCTGGCGGAGGGTGGGAGATTCGAACTCCCGCTCCAGATCACTCCAGACTAACGATTTAGCAAACCGTCCCCTTCAGCCACTTGGGTAACCCTCCATTAGTTCTATTGTATCATATTTTTGATATAATGGAGATAAATGTTGAAAAAAATGGGTAGTTGAAGTTCTGGAAATACGTATTAGTAGTAATGATACCAATATGTTTGACGGTGATGGGGTGAGTTAGTGCAAAAAAAGTTGAATTATAAAAATGATTATAGTATAATACAAATATGAAGAAGATTTTGAAAGCTTTATTACCAACGATATTATGTGTAATTGTAATGCTGGGACTGATGGTAGCGCCAGCTTTGACGCAAAATGCAGCAGCAATGACCCTGCAGGAGGGAGCTGAGGCGGCGAGATGTGACGAGTGTCCGTCGGAGCTATTTGGGGATAATGGCGTATTTAAGCAGGTGACAAATGTGATTCTCTATATTGTAGGGATTATCGCGGTGATTATGCTCATTATTGGTGGTATAAAGTATGTAATATCTGGTGGCGATGCGAAGAAGGTGACGGACGCGAAGAATACTGTGCTGTATGCGATTATTGGTCTTGTGATAGCGTTTCTTGCGTTTGCGATAGTGAATTTTGTGATTTCCACACTGCCGACTGCTAGCAGCCAGAATAAAAGTGCTTCGCTAATAACTACGATGCTGCATATTGGATAATGATTAGCTTAGTTTTCGCTATAGGTAAGAGCGAAGATGATGATGTTTTCGATGCCGGTGGACGTGAGAAGATTATAGGCGGCTTCTAGGCTAGCGCCGGTAGTCCAGACGTCGTCAAAAAGAATATAAGTGGCGGAGGAGTTGATGTTGATTTTTGGATTCAACTGGTAAGCAGAGGAGGCTTGTAGGAGACGGTTATTCCGGTCGCTACCAACCTGGACAGTGTTCTTGTCTCGGATGAGGAGAGGGGAAATGTGATAATGCGAGCCGCGGAGATGGGTGAATTGTTTGGCTAGGAGGAGAGTATGATCAAGGCCACGTGTGCGAATATGTTTCGCGATAGTGGGGAGAGGAACGAGATAAACATTCTGGGGCTTGGCGGTGTTAAATGCGTTATCTTGGGTGCTATAATGAGAGAAATCGGGGGCAGTGGTATTCATAATTTCCGCAATGGGGCGTGCGAGGGCGCGTACGGAATGGTATTTGAGATCATGTATGAGATTGCCTAGTAAATGATTCCGGCAGTCAATAGTGAAAGTGGGAGGAAGGCCTTGGCAATGAGGACAGACGAGATTAGTCTTCTCTTTTTTACATTTAGGGCAATGATCTTTATGGTTTTCTATGATGTATTTTTTACAATTATCGCAAAGTGGAGAACCGATAAGATTACACCCCTGACAGGAATGGGGAGCGAGGAGGTCTAGGAGACTGGGGAATGTTGTATTTTTTACTACAAATGGCATAATTTACTTGATTTTACTATAAGAATGGTATAAAATACAAGCATAACTATAAAAAAGTGGAGGAAATATGGCTCGTAGCAACAGTGACGATTTACTGATGGATGATGAACTTGCGGCTGCATTCCTGGGTGGTGATGATGAATTGGCGGCTCCAACAGAAGTAGGAACGGCTCCAATGGATGAGGAGGTGACGACGACTCTTGCGCCAATGGAGGAGGAGGGGGAAGTTCCTGGTGAATCAGGAGAGGATGAATGGGAGAATGCAGATGATTTTCCCGGACAACTAGCAGTGGATGTTTATGAGACGGCTGATAAATTAGTAGTAAAGGCGCGGACGGCGGGGATTTCCAAATCTGACCTTGATGTAAGTATTTCTGATAACATATTGACAATATCGGGTGTATTATCGGGGGGTGAGGATGAACAGACAACGAGATGGCATATTCAGGAATGTTATTGGGGTGAGTTTTCGCGAACTATTGCACTTCCTGTGCAGGTAAAAGAAGATGAAGATAGTGTGAAAGCGGAGCTAAAAGATGGCGTGCTGACGATTTCATTTGAAAAAGAAAAGACTGAGGCACCGAAGAGGATAGCGATACAGTAAGTTGTAGCTAATGGGCGGGGATTGAAAGTCAAAGCAGAGAGTACTGGTTTGGCTTTTTTGATGAAAAAAGTATGAAGCGATAATGGGGTGAGGTGTAGATGAATACGTGGAATTGATAAAAAAAATACCGCCTCGGAGAGGCGGTATTTTGGATGCTCAAACTAATTACCTTTTAGAATTCCAACGAGCCAGTTGACAATAGCAAAGGCGAGGACACAAATGACGAGGCCGATGAGGCCATAGAGGATAGTGTTTTTCGCAGTCTTTACTTTGCCAGCGTCGCCACCAGAAGTCATATAATTAATACCACCGACGATTATAACAACTACACAAACGATGGCGAGTAGGCCAATAACGCCGTTGATAATTGAGGTGATTGCGGTATTGATATCGTTTCCTTTACCATTAGCAACATAGTCTAGCTTAGACGATGCGCCAATCTCAGCGAATTTTTTGGTGATTATATCTTTCATTTTTGTAGTCCTTTTATCCTTTTGATTTACTTAATATTATTTTATAATTTATTTTTAAAAAAATCAATAGTGATTTTAGTTGCTCTTAAGGACGCCGATGAGCCAGTTTACGATGGCGAAAGCGAGGACGCAGATGACGAGGCCGATGAGGGCATAGAGGATAGTGTTCTTCGCGGTTTTTACCTTACCGGAATCACCGCCTGAAGTCATATATTGGACGCCGCCTACAACGATAAATACAACTGCGATAATAGAAAGAATACCGATGACGCCATTAATAATACCCTGGATGGCGGGCGAGAGATTGTCTTTGCTGGAGTTGCAACCATTGGCTTCTCTTACATCTGCGGGAAGACTTGAATCACAGACATTTGCAAAAACGGGCGAAGTAGGAAGAGAAATGCCGATAAGGGCAAATGCGATAATAAGTGATTTGGCGATAGTTTTAAGCATGGGGCTCCTTTATTGTTTTAATATCTATACTATGGGAATAGTGAGTAGCTAAAGAATTGTCCTTAAGGTGTGATGGCGGTGGAGAGATAAGATGGGTGCTGGCATTTGCTTTGTTGTCTGCATCGCGAATGAGGTTGGAGACGAAGGCGGTGATGACTTCGGCGAGGCCGACGATGGCGAGACCGATGAGGGCGTAGGTGATGGTCTGTTTGGCTTGCTTGATCTTGCCAGGGTCGCCAGCAGAGGTCATGTAGGAGACACCGCCAATGAGAACAAATACAACGGCGACGATGCCGGCGAAGCCGAAGAACCATTGGATAGTGTTGGTAACCATTTGGCTGACATTGGCATTGGTGAGACAATTGGTGCCTGTGGTGAAATCGCAACTAAGATTACCGTTATTGACGGCGAGGACTATACGGATAGTGCTCATGATAGTGCTAGCGAGCATGGTAATGGCGAGGCCGATGAAGGCATGGGAGAGAGTTTTTTTGCCGGCGGCAACTTTACTGGCGTCGCCACCCGAGAGCATGTACAGGTAGCCACCATATATGGTATAACCGAGGACAAGATAGGCAGCAGCGACGCTAATATCGGTGGCAATATTGGCGGCAATTTGCCAGATGCCGGAACGGATGGCGGATTCGGTATTCATGGGGCCGATTTTACAATCCCAGGCAACAAAACCGATAAAAGAGCAATCGCCGTCACTATGGCCAGTGTAGCCTTGGACTGAGCCGGCGCTATTGCCACTGCGGTCGGCATCGTTTTCGTAGGTGCAGGTCTTTGTCGCGTCGTCATAAGTACCGCTCCGCCTGGTGCATTCTTGCTTAGTCATAGTGGTAGATTTTGCCGCGAAAGTGTCTGTGGAGAAGAAAAATGGCGTAAAGAAAGAAAGAATAAATAGACAAGTGATGATAATGGGAGAAAAAATTCGTTTCATAGTTATTTTTATTTTAGTAGAAAAAAGAAAAAAGTGCAAGAAGATAGTGAAATGCTGGGGTACTTTTTGACTTGTAGAAAAAATAGGGATGATGTCATTGACAAAAATGCTTATGTGTGGTATAATTAACTAATGCCTAGTGGGAGGCGGAAATAAGAGGAAAAAGAGGGGAAAATGGTAGAAAAGAGAACGAAAAAGAGTTTTTGGGGGAGGATTTTTGGGTTCTTTTTTGCGATTTTTGGATTTTTGGGCATGAATTTGGCAATTCTGGATATGCCGAAAAGTGTGTATGCGGAGCCAACGACGCAGGAAATTGAGGCTCGAGATGAAGATGCGGATGGAGAAAACACGAACGGAGAAAATAACGACAATGCGAACGGAGAGAATGGTGGAAATGCGAATACGGAGAATAACGGAGAGACGGAAGATGATAAGGATAAAGATAAAGAAGATGAAGAAAAGGTGGATGGATGTCAGGATGCTCTGGGTTCAATTGGCTGGATTGTTTGTCCAACGACAGGGAAAATTGCGCAAGCAACGGATTGGCTGTACGATAGGCTAGAAGGGATTTTGACGATAAATCCGGTGGAAATAAAGGACGGAGCGCCGATTTACGAAATTTGGAAATATGCTAGGGGTGTCACGAACGTCGTGTTTATTATTTTCCTACTAATCGTGATTTATTCGCAGATAACGGGGATTGGGATTTCAAATTACGGAATAAAAAAGGTGCTACCTAAGCTGATAGTGGTGGCGATACTAGTGAATTTGTCGTTTATAATTTGTTCGCTCCTTGTGGATGCGTCAAATATAGTAGGAAATGGTCTGCGCGGAGTATTTGCGACGGTGCAGGAATCGGCGGCGGCAAATATGACAACGGAGGGAATGATAGTATCACAGACTTCAATGTGGACGGCCATTGCTGGAGGGACAGCATTAACAATAGGGGGAGCGGTGATTGCATTTGAGACGGGAGCGATATGGATGTTAATACCAGTGGCGCTAGGGGCACTTGTCTCAGTGGCATCGGGTCTAATTACGGTAGCAATGAGGCAGGCAGTAGTGGTACTACTTATTATGATAGCGCCGCTTGCGATTGTGTGCTATATGTTGCCTAATACGGAAAATCTATTCCAGAAGTGGAAGAAATTGCTTACGCAGATGTTGGTGTTTTATCCAATGTTTTCGCTTCTTTTTGGAGCGTCACAGCTGGCTGGATTTGCGATTATTTCAAGTGCGAGCGATGGATTTATGATGATGTTGGGGGTGGCGGTGGAGATTTTCCCGTTGTTTTTCTCATGGAAATTGATGAAAATGTCTGGGACGATTTTGGGAACTATCAACACGAAGATTCAGGGGCTTGCGGCGAAACCACTTGCGACAAATCGGGCATGGGCGAGCTCACATCAGGCGCTTACGCGAGCGAGTACTCTAGCTAGGGAGAGGCCAATAACGCCATCGGCGAGGTTGATGCAGTATTTGGCAAATCGCCAGGTGGCTAGAGATGCGGAGACGGTGGAAAAGACGGGGTTGGCTTTACAGAGAGGGCTAGCTTACAAAGCATTACTTAATTATGATAAAAACGGTATCCCGACCAAGCAGGGTGAGGAAGAATATAAGGATACAGCAAGATCGCTAGAGTATCAGCGAGTGATCGAGCGAGACCAACATAATATGAATAAGGGCCTGGGGCAACTTTCTGCAGTGGCTGAGAATGCTTCGATGGCGCAAAAAGCGCGATTGAAAACATTGGATGACAGAATAGTGAATGCATCTGACTTCTTAAAAGTGGAGCAGGCGCGTGGTGAGCGAATTGAGTTTGAAAATGCGGAGGGCTTCCATAAGCGATTAGACGCGGCGATAGATGCGCATATGGATGAGATGTATGGTTATGAGATAGATGATGCTGGACGTAGGACGAATGTACGAGCTAGCAATTATAAGAGGCATTTCGAGCCGGGCACTGATAAGGAGAGAGGTGCGTTGGCACGCTACGGAGAGATGAGCCGAATTATGGAGGGGGGGGTGCTGGATGTGCAATATGCGGCGGCGACGGCGGCGAGGGCATACTCTACGCAGCAAAAAGTGCAAGATACGGCTTTCCAGAATTATTTCGCTTTAAAACCGGCGACGGCGGATGTGGAAAATCGTTTGAAGGAACTAACAACTACACCTGGGGCATCGGATCGAATTGATGAGATTATTTCGGGGCTCCGAGTGCTAAACCAGCGGGGAGATACGGACATCGTGCAGAGGCAGATGGAGAATTTGCTGGATGTGAATAAAGGCGGAGGTGTGGAGTTAGGTACGCACGCGTCGCAGTCGCTCGCATCTTTCCTAATGTTTGATGTGAAAGATAGTGATCCGTGGCTAAGGCGATTTGGTAAATATATTAATCTGGAAACGGCACACGTATATAATAAGAATGAGCGACGGAAGTTGAATTTTGACTTTGACGAATATACGAAGGGATATTATTATGAGCCTGGAGAGACGACGCCGACAGCATCTAAGAAGGGAATGACGCAGTTAATGGAGGGTACGGGGATTGATGGAATTGAGAGGACTGCCTTGACGAATTTTGATGAGAGTATCAAAAGGGTTTATACGGAAGGCAATCATCTAAATGTAGAGGCGTACCTAGAGAAACGACAGGAAGTCCAGAATGCAATAGCGCCACAATTTGTGTCGGCGAGCCTTAAATATTTGTCTGGCAGCGAACAACTAAAGAGCGCAGTGAAATTTTTGACGGGGTATGGCGAGGACGTAAGGATGGATACAAGTGGCAAGCGGACCGTAACTTGGAAACCGGTTTGGGATGAGGAAGGTAAGTATAGTGATGCGGAAGGATATACTGCGGAAGACAGAAAGAAGCTACATGATTACTTCAATGAAAAGACGCTTGAATATTTAAATATGCAGACGCCTTCGCAGATATTGAGTCTCAGGTCTGATTATAGAGATCCGTTAAAAGCACATCTGGTGGATGCATATAAAAATGAAACCGAAGAATCTATTGAAGGATGGAGTGAAGAGGCAAAGGAAGAGTGGCGGAAATATATGGAGGAGTATGCGGATATCCAGACGAGATACGGAGATTTGCCACCGGATGAAGCGCAGCGGAGGCGCGAGCAAGATATTCGTGCGTTGGAAAACAAGACCGTGGGTGCGAAGTTCCGTCAGTTGCTTGACCAGAAAGGTAAGCTCAATCAGATTTATCGCACAAGACGATCTGGTGCAGCGAACAATGCGAAAGACTGGGTGCGTGATTGGTTAAATCTGGATGATGAGACGGCGATAAATAAGAAATTAAATAAAGACCGGAAAAAGACTAAGCATGATGAGAGGGATGATGGAGCGTCGCCTGATGGTGGCCGACGAATATATACTGATGATGATATAGCGGTATTTACGTCGTATATAGATGATCTCTGGCAGAGTTTGCGTGCGGAAGATGATGATACATTCTATGACGAATCTATTAAATATATAAGAAGCGTGCTTGGTAAAGATAGTTTGATTGAAAAAGAATACGAGCAATTTCACAAAGACGATCCGTATGCGGATAGTCATATGCTGAAGGAATATCTAAATAGTTTACTTAGCGACGAAAGTAAATACTAAAAATAGAACTCTTAGTTCGTTCGCGGTGTTTTTAGCGCCATGGTAATTATTACAACATTTCATCCAATAAAAAATCAATGTTAATGATTTTTTATGGAGAAAGGTTGTAATAATTACGCTGGGCAAAAACAATGCTCACTTACTTAAGAGTTCTATTTTTATTCGTTGCTTTATTATTTATGCTATAATAATAATATGGCGCAGTATAAAGTACCTCAGGATGTTGAGGCGGATGATAAATTGCTTGGGCCGTTTAGTTTTCGGCAGTTTGTTTATTTAATGATAGCTGGTGGACTCATTGCATTGACGGTGGGATTGTTTCAGCTTTTCCCGATACTAGCAATTATCCCGTTGCCTTTTATTCTTTTCTTTGGAGTGATGGCATTGCCGCTTCGGCGAGACCAACCGATGGAAACATATCTTGCGGCGCTTGTATCATATTATCTAAAACCAAAGACTCGGGTGTGGAGGTCTGGGCAGAGGGATTTTACGATTACGATTATGGCGCCAAAGCACGTGGAGAATGAAGATAGAAAGCGAAATATCACAGGAGAGGAGGCGACGCATCGGCTTTCGTTCCTAGCAGATATTGTGGATACGGAGGGGCAGGCAATAAAGGGGGGCGTGTATGATCATGCTAGTGCTGAGCTTGCAATGGAAGCGACGCAGACGATGGATATGTTTGAGCAGAGTAATAATTACGGAATGGCAATACAAAAAGAAGAAAATCGGCGACATCAGGAGATGGTGCAGGCGATGCGAGAGCGAATAGTAGCAAATGATGCAATGATGACAAGTAATTTGACTGGAAAGACGGTAGAGACGGGACCGAATTTTAATTCTTCGGCTGTGGTAACGCCTGGATCTGTGTCGGCAACACAGGCGAATGTGAAGCCTGCGTCAGCGAATGTTGGGACGACACGTTTATCAATGCAATCTGCTATACAACAAAACAATCAATCACATCAGGATAGAGTGGCGGCGATGCGGGCACAGATTTCTCAAAGTGAGGCGGAGCTGAGGCCGAAACCGACTATACAATCGTATAATCCGGCAACGATGGCGACACCTAGTATGCCGAGCGATTTAAACGGAATGAAGTCGGTGGAGAATAAAAATGAAACATTTTCAAATAATCCTAGTATAATAGAATTAGCTAATAATTCTACATATTCAGTAGCGACGATTGAGAAAGAAGCTAATCGTATAAAAGAAAGGGACAAGGGCGAAGTGTTTATTTCGTTACATTAGATTATGAATCCACAACAACCACAACAACCACAAATGATGATGCCGGGCGGCCAGCCTTATCCTATGCAGGGCGGGCAGCAAATGTCGGGAGTCCCTCAGGCGATGGGGCCACAAGGTGCAAATGCGGCGGCAATAGGATCCATGGCGATGCAGCAAGTACAGAATGCAAATATGGCGGCAAGCAAGAGGGAAGATCCTTCTTCTACGCAGGCAACTCTGCTTATTTCTGAGCTTCGCGATAATATGGTGATCATGAAGGACGGATCGTTCCGGGCAGTGGTGGCTTGTAAGTCAATTAACTTTGACCTCATGAGTGATACGGAACGAGAGGGCGTGGAATATTCATACCAGAATTTTTTGAATTCATTAAAATTTACAACCCAGATACTGATTCGTTCACAACGTGTAGATATAGGACCGTATATTGAGCGTCTAAATGAAATACGGCGAAATAATGACAATATGTTACTCGGGGTGCTGATGGATGACTATATTAATTTTATTGATGTATTGAGCCAAGAAGCGAACATTATGGATAAATCATTCTTTATCGTGATTCCATATTATTCGTCGGTGGAAGCAGAAAAAGATTTGGAGCAAACGAAAAATTTCTTTAAAACTTTTTCGAGACAGAAGCGAATGGAGGTGACGAGGATAGATAGACCGACTTATGATAAAGCTATTTCGGAAATAAACAATCGGGTGGATTCGGTGATGTCTGGACTTTATCAAATTGGGATTCATTCGGTGAGGCTAAATACGAAAGAACTAGCTGAGTTATATTATAACTTTAATAATCCGGATACGGCGGTGAGGGAGCCGCTTGTGGATTTTTCAAAGTTGGCGACGATGTATGTTAAAAAAGGAGAGAAGAATGGGTAAAAAGTGTGAACTCGGCGCTCTGCTGCGTCGCTGCGTGCGCTGCGCGCTCTCCGTACGTTTTAGTACGGTTCGCTGTGCTGCTCCTAGCTCCTTGCATAGCATCCGAGTTGACACTTTTTATTACAAGAAGGAGAATATATAATGGCTAGAAAAAAACAAACACAAATGAGCGCGGCGCAGATAGCGGCGCAGAATGAGGCGATGGAGGCGGCAGAAATCCAGCGAGCTTTTGAGCAAGGGACGAATACTCTGCGAGATTTGATTTCGCCGTCGGCGATAGAGATTCATTCGGATTATTTTAGACTAGGAAACAAATATGGGAGAACTATGTATGTATATGGTTATCCTAGATCGCTTTATACTGGATGGTTGTCGCCGATTATTAATATTGACGAAGTGTTAGATGTGTCAATTTATATTTATCCGGTAGAATCGGCAGTAGTAATGAAGAATCTAAAGACGAAGGCAACTCAGCTAGAGGCTTCAATGAATCTAAATGCAGAAAAAGGAAAAATACGGGATCCAGAGCTAGAGGCGGCTTATACGGATACGGAGGAGTTAAGAGACCAATTACAGACGGGGGCGGAGAGGTTTTTCCGGTTTGGACTTTATGTCACATTATGGGCGGATTCACTGGATGAGATGAAGTTTATTCAGCAAAAGATTGAAACGATTTTTGGACAACAAATGGTGTTTTCAAAGGTGGCAAATTCACAGCAGGAGCAGGGACTCAATGCGACGATGCCACAATGTGAGGATGAATTGCAAATTCGGCGAAATATGAATACGGGGGCGATTTCAACGTCGTTCCCATTCACATCGGCAGACTTGACGCAGGATAAGGGGATACTATACGGAATCAATATGCATAATAATGGTCTGGTGATATTTGATCGATTTTCACTGGAGAATGCAAATATGGTAGTGTTCGCGAAATCTGGTGCAGGAAAATCATTTACAGTGAAACTAGAAGCGTTGAGGTCGATGATGGTGGGGGCGGAAGTGATTATAATTGATCCAGAAAATGAGTATCAGAGACTTTGTGATGCGGTAGGTGGATCGTATATACGACTTTCGCTAAACTCTGATGTGCGAATAAATCCGTTTGATTTGCCAAAAGTGGTGGATGCGGAGGATGCTAATGATGCGCTTCGGGCAAATTTGGTGACATTACATGGATTATTTAGACTGATGCTGGGGGGTGGACAAATGTCGGCATCGGGGCAGATGATACCAGCACTCACGGCGAATGAAGAAGCGGATCTAGACCAGGCACTCATAGATACTTATGCACGGGCAGGGATCACGTCGGATCCCCTTACGCATCAGTCAACACCGCCGGTAATGATGAATCTATACGATACTTTGCTACATATGGGCGGGGCGGGACCAGCCCTGGCGCAGAGACTCAGGAAATATACGACAGGGACATTTGCGGGAATTTTTTCACAACAGTCAAATATTGATATAAATAATCAAATGGTGGTGTTTAATATACGAGACCTAGAGGATGAGCTGAGGCCGGTGGCGATGTATATCGTGCTGTCGCATATTTGGAATATTGTGCGAGCATCGCGTAAGAAGCGATTACTAATTGTGGATGAGGCTTGGCAACTAATGCAACATGAAGACTCAGCGAATTTCCTATTTTCATTGGCGAAGCGAGCGAGGAAGTATTATCTTGGCGTGACGACGATTACGCAGGACGTGGAAGACTTTATGGGAACCAGAATGGGACGTGCGATTGTGGGGAACTCGTCAAT
>JAFWHD010000031.1 GCA_017512085.1 Candidatus Saccharimonadota bacterium | reverse complement strand
AGCTTTCGGTATAGATTACAAATCCAATCATAATTCAGCAAAATAATTTGGAAGCTGGTAAGTTGATGGTGAGCTGCAATCTCGTACCTTACCTTGTAGAACTAGCAATTGGCTAGGTGCTATCATGGTAAGGATGAGGTCACCGGTTCAAACCCGGTTCGCGGCTCCATTTTTGTGCATCAACTTGGCATCCTTTCTGTATTATAATATAGCCTTTTTATTAGTTAATAGCTTTCGCAAAAATCACAAACCGATGCGAAGCATCACCATTGCCATAAGATACCCCCGCACAAGTCATCAGCGAAAGGTCATAAGACACCCCGCCATAATACGCCGCCGCCACTCCATTCATATAGGAACCAGCACCATTTAATTGTAATTGTCCAGTAGTGGAGTTCTTTTCAAACGTTACCATATTTGCTACCATGTAATTCTTTGTCACGCCATTCGTAGTCACGCTAAATGTCGCCCCGACACCTAATCCCACGATAGGACCAAATACTCCCGCCGAATTGTGACCATAGAGGAATTTACCCCGAAATCTGTTCACATGATTCCCTGCATTCACCGTCGTATTCGCCACATCCACTATCTCTATCGTCCGCCCCGCAATCGCAATGTTATTTGCTGGCGCCACATAGACAGGCGCAGGAGTCGCTGGCGCAGTCTGGGCATAAATAACCGCCGCAGCTGGCTGGCTAGCAATCACCGCAGTCGGCTGGCTGACAGCTATCACAGCAGGCTCAACTGGCTCCTCTTTTATTTCTACCGTTAGTGGATCCGCAAAAATCGGACTCTTCGGCACCACACTATCTGCCGCCATTAGAGCATTAGAACAATTCATCACCCCCATTATCATTGAAATTACCAACAAAAAAAGGCTCTTGCCCATATTAACTCCCACATTATGACCAATATACTTACATTATAGCACAAACGGAATGTTTTGTCAATAATAATACAATATTTTAGACATACTACCCCATCTGGGGCAATTTCCCGGAAAACACCGGAAAAGTCAAGTTCACTTTATTTCAGGACTTGTCCCGAACTGAACTTTACTTTTCCGGTTTTGGAGGCGTCCCAGATGGGGTAGTAGTCTAAAACAATTAGTGATTATTATGGTAACGGGAATTCCAGCGCTACTTTTATGACTTCCTCATGTATCGGTAGTAATTCTTCGACATACTGGTCTAGTTTTTCCTCTGTCTCAGCCTTTTTACAAATCTCCGCCACTGATTTCATCCAGCCGGCCAATTTCTTCATTTCTTTCTCCCCTAACCCTCTAGTCGTAATTGCTGGCGTCCCTAGTCGTACCCCTGATGGACGAAACGCACCCTTCTTATCAGTCGGTAAAGCATTTGCATTTAGAGTAAGCCCCACCATATCTAGCGCTCTCTCATAAATCTTCCCATCTAGGCCAAAACTCTTTTTCATATCCACGAGTATCAAATGATTCTCCGTCCCCCCACCCTGGAGTACGAAGCCTAGATTTTTTAGTTCCTCCGCTAATGTTTTGGCATTTTTTACGATATTTTCCGCATAAGTCCGGAACTCTGGCTGCAAATCTTCTCCAAACGCCACTGCCTTTGCCGCTATCACGTGCTCCAGTGGCCCACCCTGCGTCCCTGGAAATACCGCTCTATCTATCAAAATCGGGATATTCTCAATCGTCTTTTCCGGCTTCTTTAGAGGCGATTCCACATTTCCTCGCGATAGTATTAGCCCTCCTCGCGGCCCCCTAAGAGTCTTATGAGTCGTCGTAGTCATCACATGAAATCCATAATCTAATGGATTTGGGTGCACACCGCCCGCGATCAGTCCCGCCACATGTGCCATATCTGCCATCAGTAAACATCCAGGTATCTTTGCCGCTATCTTTGCCACTCGCTCAAAATCCGGTATTTTCATATAAGCCGAGAAGCCCACCAAGATTATCTTTGGTTGTTCCTCCAATGCTTTTTTCTCCAGCTCCTCATAGTCTATCTCACCCTCATCTGTCACCCCATAAGAAATAAAATCATACACCTTCGCCGACCGCGTCACAGGTGCCCCGTGTGTCAAATGTCCACCCGCAGGTAGAGACATTGCGAGGATTTTATCGCCAGGCTCACACCAAGCATAATACACCGCCTCATTCGCATTCGCTCCAGAGTGTGGCTGTACATTAGCATGATCCGCATGGAATAGCCGACAAGCCCTATCTATCGCCAGCCGCTCTATCCTATCTATATTCTGTTGTCCACCGTAATAACGATAGTTTGGCAGTATCTCCTCCGCGATTCGTGCCTCATCCCATTCTTTACACTTACAATTACAGCCGCAATCGCAATCACATTTATGCTCCGTATCGCACTTTTTCCCCTTATCATCACATCCACACCCACAATTGCACTTACATTCACCGTCTCCTATTCCCTGGAAACTAGGATACCCCTCCGAATATTTATTCGTCAATACTGACCCCATCGCTTCTAATACCGCAGGTGATACATAATTTTCGCTCGGGATTAGTTCTAGTCCTTCCTCTTGGCGCTTCTTTTCTTCCTCTATTAAATCAAAAATCACATCTTTCATATTTTTCTCCTTGTTAAAGTTTTATTCATCAAGAAAATTACATTACACCATTTTAGCTTTCCCCCTCAATTCTTTCATATTTGACAAACTCATATTTTATGCCTTCATCATTCCCATTACCTAGTGATATTTTCTTGTATTGGTTTTTATCAAAACTCGGAAAAAACACATCCGCCTCAGCGCTTGCATTCACCTCTGTGAGATAGAGATTTTTCGCATATGGCAGAAACTCATCATATAGCATCGCACCACCTATTACGAATATTTCTTCCTCCGTATTTTTATTCTCCTGGATATATTTAGGAAGATCTGTCACCGTCTCATCCGCCCCATCTATTCCACTCCTTGTCACTACTACATTTTTCCGTCCAGGTAATTTCTTTGGTAGTGATTCCCAAGTTCGTCGCCCCATTACCACCGTATGCCCCATCGTCGTATTTTTAAAAAATTTCATATCTTCCCTAATATGAAATACCAAGTCTCCCCCCTTGCCTAATTCTCGATTTTTCCCAATTGCCGCAATTATACTGAACATCTTTACTCCATATCAACTAAAATTTCTTCCAAATCTGTCAAATATATTTTATTATATCATTGTCTATTCCGCCATTATCCGTCTAATTATCTAATTATGCCATTTTCTATACCGTTTTTTCTGCCTCATAATTTTATTATATCATCTCCTACTCCGTCACAGGCATCTTTATCGTGCCGAGATTTTCATAGTTTTCCAGCTTAATGTCTTTCAATTCCCTAGAATTATCAAAATCCTTAAAATCATGAATTTCTGGATTTATCCAAAGTTTCGGCGCCTTGGGGAGAGTCCCATCCTTTACCGCCCTGTCATAACGCAGAATCTGCTCAGTAATTCCCTCTACTTGGTTTTCATAGATATGCGCATCATTCGTCATGAAAGTAAATATTCCCGGCTTCAGTCCCACTACATGCGCAATTAGGTGATTTAGTACCGCATATTGTACCACATTAAAAGGTAATCCTAGTGGCACATCGGATGATCGTGAAGTCACCAGGGTATTAAGTCGCCCATTCATCACGTTCCACTGACTATTCCAGACACAAGATGGCAAAGCTGCTGTCTCCAGCCATTCATTCTGCCAGAGAGATAATACCATTCTTCGGTTGCCTGGGCTATTCTTTAATGTCTTAATCAGGTTATCTATTAAATGATATTTTTTTACTATCCAGCCATACGCTGTTCCTATCGTATGAGAGAAATCTACCTCTGCCTCCCCATCTTCTATCATTCCCACTCCCGCATCACTAGACATCCCAGGATGTCGCTCACGGAAGATTTCATTTATATTCCGCCCCTGATAATTCCCATCCTCGTCTATTTCCCACTCATTCCAAATCTTCACCCCTCGCTCTTGTAGCCACCTCACATCGTTACTCGCCACTTGATATATCCAAAGGATTTCCAGTACCGCTGTCTTAAAAGCTACTTTCTTTGAAGTGAGAATAGGAAATTCTTCCATTAGGTCAAACTGCATTACCTGGTGTGGCAAACGTACCGTCTTCGCCTCTGAATTCGCCTGCGCTGTATGCTCTGGCATCGCCGACTCCACCCCATAACCGTCGTTGCTTCGGCAATCGCAGACGCGCTCCGTTCCACTCCCGCCCCAGTTTCGGCAATTTTCTACGCGCTTCTTTCCTGATTCTTTCCCGTCTTGAACGGACTCCGTACCTTTCCCGCCCGACTCTCCATCCACTTGGCATTTTTCTGTACACTTCTTCCCTGACTCTCGTTTCTTATAATTCTGCACATGCTCCCCCTCCGCTAGTATCCGCCGACATAGGTCTATATACTGCTCATCAAAACTCTTCACCACTTTACCTCCACTTATCTACTTTCATTATAACATAAATCAATTCCGTAAATCCCGAAAAAACATAAATAGCTGTATATCTTTCTCTTTTTAAGAAACAGTACACCGAGCTAGACCGCCACACAACGGACCGAAAAGCCGTAGCCCTTGCTGTAACCATCATGCGGGTAGAAGCCGCTGGAGCCGAAGGAGAGGTGGTGCGCGCTGGTGGAACTATAGCCCACAGACGACCAAAAGTAGCCATACGTGCCCCTGCTGCCCAGCGCGCCGCTACTCCAGCCGTAGTAGCCGGGGCGATTGAAGTTCAATGGATTCTGCAATTGTCCAGAATAGCCTTGATCTTGGTTAGTAGTAGGAAGGCTATAACTACCCATTAATACACTAAATGAATAATCACCTGAGTTAGCTGGTAATCTCCAACCCTTAGGACAAATACTAGTCTTTACTTCCGTTTCACCACTACTGCCAGCATTCTTTGCTTGTTCACCAGTCTGCGCAGTAGCTGCGGCCCAGTTATATAAGACACCGATACGTTCATATGGTTTATTGGCATCACAAGTAGCTCCAGTCCCTCCACTAGTTGCTATGTCCATGCCACCGATACAGAGATCTTCATCTCGCTTAAAGGAATGAGGGCCGTCACTGGCATCCTGAGCCCAAGCGGTGCCTGTTTCGGTCTGGGTGGCCAGAGGAGTGGTATAATTAAAGGTTTCACCAGTTTGGAAGTTGTAAGCTTCTACTGTACCGTTTTCCGTGAAGACATAGTTTAGATTCTCGCGCATCCAACAATGACCGTCTGCGTATTTTGCCACGAGATAGGTCTTATTGTTCCTAGTATCTACGAGAGTATTCTTCGCAATATCCGCAGTGGTGTAAGGAGAGCCGATGACGATACTATCGCAGATTTCTGGTGTCATATCTTGCATTTGATAATAATCGCCAGATTTTTGTTTATTAAATGCGGCGAAAGCATCGGCGAAGGTATTGTAGCCTTTGTTCCAAATCGCATACATTTCCATATTGTTACCACTCGTACCATCTAGTGTAACAGCATCTCCTGGCTGATAAACTGTTGCACCGCTAGGACAACTCGTCCCCGTATTTGTTAGTGTCGGCACTACACTACACCACCCACCAAAAACATAACCAGATTTGGTTGGTATGGTTGTAGATAATGTTACAGTGCTAGATTGCGTATTCCCCCAGTCATCCGCCGGTAGAGTATCCATTATATCCGAATATCCAATATGATAATCATACCCATTCCCAGTAGCGGCTAGGACAAATGTTTGGCCATAAGAGTCTAGGGACATATTAGGACTAATACGAGAAGCTAGAGCTAAGGTATAATCATTACCATCATTATCCGTAGGGCTATTTGTTACATCTATCGTGGTAGGAGTAGTAGCGATAGGAGATGGTTGGTAGTTAGTGTTCATGACCTTAGTGGAAGTGCTAGTATTATATAGTGCGCCTGGTAGGAAACCCCACTGGTCATT
>JAFWHD010000030.1 GCA_017512085.1 Candidatus Saccharimonadota bacterium | reverse complement strand
CATGAGCTTACCTGCCAGTCCACTAAAAGTACTAGTAGTAGCCGGGAACTCGCTATACGGCGGAGTAGAAATAATGTCTCGTGTAGTTCTCCTCTTTTTACTACTAGTACTTTTACTAGACTGGTGTGATATTTTACTATATATATTATATATAGTAGCTCCCAGACTTGCTTGTTTAATTCTTCTTCCACTCATCGCGAGGTCCTTTCGTATTATGTTGACACTTATCCTCACGATACCATATATAATATACTACAAAAATGGCACCACGAGGTGTAACAGCATATAATTACTAAACGTATTTCTACCATAGTAAACATAGGCAACTCATGGTGCCATTTCTGTTTATTATGGTAAAAACACAAATAAACAACGTTTAGATTTATTTAATTATATACTGTTACATCTCCTATTATACCACGCTTCCCCACATTTCAACCCCACATTTTTACCATCCATTCCAAAACAATCCAACTTTTCCACAACACCAAGCATCATATATCACCTATTAAATATTCAAATCAAAAAAAGACGCCAGATGATTAAGTTCTGGCGCCTATATTTACACAATGAAGAATAAGTATATCTTCACCAATGGAGCAAACTAGATATTTACTATCTGCTCCAGTGTCTTCGTCCTCCCATCAGTCGCAGTAATCACTACTGTTACTTTATGCTCACCCGGATTCATTCCCTTTAGAGAAAAGTCTTCGCTACAAATACTTACCTTGTTACTAATTTCCAAATCATCAGTCTCGTGAGGCCCCTCTCCGCCGCTCGTCGGCACCACCGTAATATCGCAATTACCATTGACTTGCCCATTTACCTGAGCTTCTACGTGATAATTATTACTACGCACCTCGGCAAAAGTAATTCCCGCTTCTAGCTCTTCTGGGGCTGGGGCTGGCGCTGGAGTATTACTGCCAGATGAATCACTTGACGAACCACCTTGTGCTTGTCCACTATTGCCTCCACCTCCAGTAGTTTGAGATGTGCCACCATTATTACTATTATTCTTGTTCATGTCTTTAATAACGAAATATCCACCCACACACAGCACTATCGCAATTAATACCCCTAGCATAGTAATAACTATTCTGTTGTCAGTATTTCCTTTCATTCTACTCATCTTACTACTTACTTTACTGTTTGTTTTGCTATTTTTCATATTCTCCTTTTTAATACATTAATTACTCTCATTTTATCATAAATTCAATTGTAAATACCTTTTTCCATTATTTAAAAAAACATTATTTATCACTCATCACATGCCGATAGATATTTATAAACTTATCTAGTGTCTTTTCTAGGTCATGCTCTCCCGCTATCTCCACCGATTTCTCCGCGTATCTCTCCCGTAGCGACTCATCCATGAGTATATTATATATAGCATTTGCCATCTCCGTCACATTTCCCGCTTGACATAGATACCCATTCTCACCATCATTACATATTTCCGACACTGCCCCCTTATCTACTGCAACCAGTGGCAACCCCGTCGCCGCCGCCTCTATCAGTACTATCCCCTGCGTCTCCACTTCACTCGCCGTTACGAAAACCTCCCCCACCTTATAAATATCATACAAATCCGGCGGTAATACTTTCCCGAGAAAACGCACCTCACCCCCCATCCTCTCAGCCTTTTTTTCTAGTCTCGCTCGGTCTGTTCCATCTCCCACAATTAGGAGTTTCGGTAATTTTTGACGCACTTTCTTATTATTTCCGTTTTCTTTTTTTATCATCTCTACTGCTTTTTCAAACGCTTCAATCACCGTACCTACTTTCTTCTCTGGATCCACTCTCCCCACATATAGCACATATTGCCCATCTCGTGAAAGTCCATATTTCTCATAAAACTCCCCATTTGGTCGCCCAGAAGATTCTTTACAAGTTTTCCCATTATTACTCTGCTTTAAATCTCGTTCATTATTCTGTCCACACTTCCAGCCAGGCGTAAAATGCGATAAGTCCACCCCATTACTTACCGCCGCTATCGGCACCCCCAATTCCCCATGTCCATCCAGCAAATCATAAATCGCTTTTTCCGTTGGCATAGTTACGAAATCACTCTTGCTCTGTCGGTTACGAAAATATGCCGCTAGGAGATAATTCGCTGGTCGCCTCAAAAAACCTAAATGCAGTGATGCGGTCAATACCTCAGGCTGATTATGCTCCGTTGTCACCACTGGAATCTGGTGTTTCTTCGCATATCCCACCACGGAAAGCCCAATTGGATCCGACACTTGCACATGTACCACATCTGGCTGGAATCTATCCAATACTCGCTTTATTTCACGTCCAGGAAACACCGACACCCGAAAGCCATGTCTATACCACGGAAAATGCCATTTCTTCCGCCAGGCTTTCTTTTTTTCTTTTTTCACCTTTAGTTCAGCTTTTACGCCTCTATCATCTAGTTCGTGTATTTGATCTGGATAAACCTTTATCTGTACCGAATGAAGATATGCTACCTTCACACCGTTCACCGTCTCTTCATGGTTCTTTCCATCTTGCGATGGTGTAATCACTAATACTTCATGTCCTCGTCTCGCTAATCCTTCCGCTAGGTTACGAGAAAAATTTGCCACACCATTTATCATTGGATAATACACCGCTGTAGCGACGACTATCCTCATAGCTGTAACGCTCTATCCATCTGCGGGTCACGCATATTATTTATATCATCATACGATCTTTTCACTATCTCATCTGGTGTAATTCCTTCACCATTTATAGACCGATCCAGTGGTGTATGCCAATCCGCCGTCGTCACTTTCAGTGTAGTCCCGTCCGAAAGAGTAAACAGATTCTGCACTACTCCCTTCCCATAAGTTTGCTCGCCTATCACTGTGGCTTTCTTATAATCCTGTAATGCTCCCGCTGTAATCTCCGACGCTGATGCAGTAGAACCATTTACCAGCACAACCGTCTTCATTCCATCCAGTATCGCTTTACCCCTCGTAGTCTTCATAGTCGAATCACTCATTTTTAATGATTTTTGCTGCACCACTACATCTCCATCTATCCATAAACTCAGTAAATCCACCGCTGCATTCACATATCCACCACCATTCCCACGCAAATCTAGTATTACTTTATTTATTCCTTTTCCAGCAAATTCCGACGCAATATCCTGCACCATTTTCCCAGTATCGTCGTCAAATCTCGTCACTGTCACTATCGCTGTAGAATCTTTATAATCCACATAAGCCGAAACATTATTTATTTCTTCGCGTATTAAAGTAAACTCCTTTTCCTCGCCATCTCTTGCTACCATCACTTTCACTTCCGTCCCAGGCTCACCACGTAGTCTCTTGGAAATCTCCTCCGACGTCATAGTATATACTTCCTCACCATCCACCTTATAGAAAATATCACCAGCGAGCATCCCGGCTTCCCTAGCAGGATTATCAGGTAAAGTCCTGAGTATTCTCACATAGCCATCCCTCTCCCCCATTTCTACACCTATACCCGCCCCCACTTCACCATGAAGATCATTATAAAATTCCTCGGTCTCCTCTGCATCCATATAGACGGTATATTTATCACCCAACGCATCAGTCAAACCCTTTTTCGCGCCTTCTATCACATCGCTATTATTTATCTCTCCATTATAGGAACTAGCTAGTTTATTATATACTTCATTTAAGCTCGACCAATTAACATTCTGTGAGGTATCGGCTAAGCCCAAATATGGCCCATATTTACCAAATATATTATTCCAATTTGCCCCAATTATCCCCCCAATCACCGCCAGCACCGCACCCACAATTATCGCGCTCGCGAGACTAATCTTTTTTTCCTTCCACTCCACTTTTTGACTCATATATTATATATTATCACAAAATCGTCTTAGCGTAAATGGATATAGTTATAGCCAGATGCCTCGCCAGCCGGAATTGTCCTCGCTCCAAAATCCCCATAGTGCATACTACCCGCATATAAATACGTCGCCCAAGCATTATTATATTCCGTTACATTCACTGAACCATCCGAGTTTACACTCTCCACCCAGAATACATGCCCATATGCACCGCCATCTACCTGGCCTATCGTCCCCGCTTCCGGCGAATGATCTACTCGGTAGCCTAACGCCCCACCTACGTCATCCCACGAGTAAGCATTTCCCCATCCTAAATACATGCCATATGCTTCGTATGCCTTCCACCCCACATAACTCACGCATTCACAGACGTAGCCACCAATCGCATGCCCCGAAATAGACGTCGTGTACCAATCTTGCTTCCCAGGACAATCCGCCTGCCACGGATACGTATTGTCGCCAGAATAATATGCTAGGCCACCAAGTGTACTTTGATGTGCTTCCTGCCAAGCAGCCTCCGCCGACTGTTTTTCTGCCCGTGCCGCCGCCGCCACCGCCTCATAAGCATCTACATCATTCTCGTATTTCGCCACCAACTCAGCCTGTTCCGCACGAGATTTTTCTAACTCTTTGCGTGCCATTTGCTGTGCTGCGAGCTGAGATTCTATCTCTGCTTTATCATCTTCTAGGCCTTGTTTTAATTTCTTAATTTTATTCGCCTGAGCGTTTATTTCTTCCTTTGCCACCTCCTCACGTGCAGCTTTTTCCGCTAAGTCGGAAATTGAACTAGCCCCCGCAAGAATTTTTATCGGCTCTGCATCTGACTCAAAATGCATATTCACAAGTAACTCCGCAAGAGCTGCCTGTGTTTTCTTAATTTCTTTCTCCCTTTGTGCTATCTGTGTTTTTAGTTCAACAATCTGCCGCTCGCTCTTTGCTATTTCTGCCTGCTTCTCATTTATATTTGCCGATATCTCATCAACTTTTCTTTGATACGCATTCGCCGTACTCGCCGCCTGCACCGCCGCCGCCTTTGCTGCTTCCTCACGTCTCGCCGCTTCTACGCATTCCTCCGAACTTTCGCAAGCCTTTGAAATCCCGTCCGCTTCATTTTTTAATAAATTACAAAATGGCAGCATCGCTACCGCCACTACCACAATCAAAGTCAAAATTTTTTTACTTTTTGTTTTCATATTTTCATCTTAGCATAATCATATTCAAAACACAACCATTATCTTTCTAATTCTGAACAGAATTAGAAAGTCATTCATTAAAGTCAAAATCAGAATTCACTTCTGTTTTGACTTTCATACTGGTTTCTTTGCTGGACTTTCTTTGCCAAAGAAAGTCCACTACTTCTGTTTTCTATTCAAATATCTCGCCACCGCCAATCTCGCTGACAACCGTCCAATCAATACCCCCATCGCAATAAAGATAATAAAGACGATAATTAGTTTATTTGATTCTAAAATATCATTTATCTGTGACACATCTATCCCATACGATGCTAATTTTGGACCCAAAAATCTAAACATAAAATACGATGCAGTTCCAGCAATTATTCCAGCTATCACACCACAAATCTCCGCCTCCACCAAGAATGGTCCACGAATAAACGATTTATCCGCCCCGACTAATTTCATCATATAAATCTCCTCCCGCCTTGAAAAGATTGCCATTCTAATAGTAGAAAAGATAATCAGTACCGAAATCACGAGAAACACTACAGCTAGTATTATACCACCAGTCCTCGCTATACTTGCCCAAGTCGTAATCGTATTTATTTCCGCTTGGTTTACGTCATAAGTCGGCTGACGATTTTCATCATCCGTCACATATTCCACAAATAACGGATCAGTTTCTACAATTGTTTTTACACTGTCCAGATTCATCGGATCCTTCACCTTAATTCGCATCGTCGCATACATATTCTTAATAAGCTCGTCTTGGACATCTTTGTTTATGACGTCTTTTAAGGTTTCGTCATTTTCATATTCTTTTACCAACAAATTATATTCATCCTCAGAAGTAGTAGTAGTTATTTCTTTTACATTTTTATCCTCACGCATTCTCCCTTCCAGTTGAAGCAATGCCCCTCTAGTCGTTCCAGGATTAAAATAAATCGTAATATCAATTTTATTTTTCATCATCTCAGCTGTACTAGTAAGAATCACACTAGCAACTACCGTTATGAATAAAATCACAAGCGTAATTGACATTACTACAGTCGCCGCCGTGGAAAGCCAAATGTTCCGTCCAAATCCCTTTACACCATATTTCGCTATCCGCATTTCTTTTCTTACGAAATTATGGCTACGATTTTTCTGCATCATCTTAAGACCTTTGCGGGAGGTCTTTTTCATCTTTTTCTTTGTCTCTTTTGTTTCATCCACCATCTTTTTTTCCTTAAATCACTCGTTTTTTTGTTTTCGTCGCCTTGCGTGGAATAGCTACGCTCTGCCCCGGATGCATCGTCTCGGCTGATGAAGAAGTAGTATTTCGCACTTGTGTCGTACGTCTAGTAGGCATCTTCGCCTGAGCCTGACCAACTCTCCTAGCCGACTGAGCTACCTGTCTTGTTGCCTTTCTAGCCTGCTTCATTTCTGGCACCGCACTTACCTTTGCTGTATTTACTCCGCCTGTCCTTGTCGCTCCACTCATCCTTACCATTTGATTATGTATAGCAACATTACGACTACTCGGCTGCGCCATATTCGCTCCTATAGGACGCGTCGCTACTACTATTGGCGCATTTGGCCTGAGAGCATGCCCGGGGACTTGTACCGACCTAGTCGGCATCATAGGCACCGGAGTCTCGTCAAGTCTATAAATTCCGTTATTCTTTTGGTCGTCCACAATCCTACCGTGTTTCATAGTCACAACGCGTTTCTGGAGATTATTCACCACCGACTCATTGTGCGTTGTCACAAGTATCGTCGTCCCAAAATCATTAATTTTCTTCAACAAATCGATAATCTCTTTCGTTGTCAATTTATCCAAATTTGCTGTAGGCTCATCTGCAATCAAAATCTTCGGCTGTCTCGCCACGCTTCGCGCTATTGATACTCGCTGCTGCTGACCACCCGATAATTGCCCGGGGAATTTCTTTGCCTGCCCCAGCAAATCCACCAACTCTAGTACCTTCGGCACCGTCCGCCGAATTTCCTTACCACTCATTCCTGCTATCTCGAGCGCAAAAGCCACATTTTCATATACTGTCCGCCTAGGTAGCAACTTAAAATCCTGGAACACCACTCCGAGCCTCCGGCGGTATCCTGGAATATGTCGTTTCTTTACATAGTCAAGATCTATTCCACCAACAATAATCTTTCCTGAATCCGGTATTTCCTCCTTTGTAATCATTTTCATCAAAGTTGATTTACCCGCCCCCGACTTCCCCACCAAGAATACGAACTCATTCGGCTCAATATGAAGCGACACATCATCAAGTGCCGGCTCTGTATCGCCTGCGTATTTCTTCGTTACTGAATCTAGCAGTATCATAAACTTTATTATAGCATAAGTTTATTACGAAAAGACAAAAATATTTTATTTTTTAAACGTAATATGGAAAGAAATATTTTTTTCTTTTCGCCCTGGTGCCTGATAAATTGACATTGGTTCTATTTCTGCTTCTGGATATTTTTCCTTAATTTCCTTCAGCGTCTCCTCATACGTCATATCAGTCTCTATCGTCTCATCCATCGTCTTTACCTGACCAATTTTTATTTCTTCATGCGTATTTCTATATTTCATTAGTTTTTCAATGTCAATCTCCGCCACCGCCGTATAATCACCCAATTTAAATTCATGCTTCACGGAATTTTTTAGTTCACCCACTACACCAATTATCTCGTCTGTCTCACTATTTCTTATTTCCGCCGCACGTTTCGGCTCTAGCATCCTTGTTTCTGCTATATCTACCCTTAACGGTAAATATATGACTGATATATTTAAATAATCCATCAATCCATCTACATATTTCTTCGCTTTGTAATAAGCTGTCTCATTATTTTTTCGTTCCGCAATTACAAGCCCGAGATGTGTCCGTTCTACTGGCACTTGTTCTTCATTTACCCCCCACGACTTTTGATAGACTTTATTCATTTCAAACATCGCCATTTTCTCAACTGGTAACTTCTCATTCATGTAGGCTTTTTCCAGCAAGCTCGGCACGACCGATTGTCTTACGTATTGTAACTCTGGCGAGATGGAATTAATAATTCTATAAGAATTAGTCGCATCCTGACCTGCTTTTTCCAATAACTTCTCGCTCACAAAACTATAAGTAAGTAACTCGTTCGCTCCATATTTACTGAATAAATCACGAACTTCCCGTTTCAAACAAAACTCAGAATTCATTTCTGCTGTAGCATGCAAAGGTAGCGTCGGTAATATATTATCATAACCGTTTAATCGCCCTACTTCTTCAATGATATCTTCCTTGATATGAATATCCGTTCGCCACTCAGGTGCCGTCACTATGAGCATCACATCGTCTTTTTCGGCAATTTTAGACGCGCTTTCTTCCTTCACCTGGAATCCAACATTCGTCAATGTCTTTACGATTTTTTCTGTCTCATAATTCGTTCCAAGCAGATTATTTATCTCCGCCTTAGTCACTTTTACAACTATTTCCTTCGGCTCTGCTAAATAATCATCTGCCACCTCAGCTACCTTATATCCATCACTTAGCATCCTCGCACATTCTTCTGCTACTGCAAGTGTTTGATAACTCGGCTGCCCCTTCGTAAATCTCGTAATCGCTTCGGAAAAAATCCCGTGCGCCATCTGCGTCTTTCGTAAATGATACAGACTAAATGTCGCTGATTCAATAATAATATTCTTCGTATCTGCATCTATCTCCGTAGATTTCCCACCCATTGCCCCCGCTATCGCTACTGGGTTATCTCCACTACAAATCACAATATCATCGTTATTAAGTTCCACCTCCTTGTCATCTAGTAGAACAATCTTCTCACCCTCACGCGCTAATCGCACTTTTATTTCCGGCTTCTCACCCCCTCCCACCGCGACAAATTTATCATAGTCGAACGCATGTAGCGGCTGCCCAGTGAGAAGCATCAAATAATTCGTCGCATCTACGATTTTATTAATTGGATGCATTCCCGCCTTAGCTAGTCTCGTATCCACCATCGTCAAATATTTATCTTTCATCTCTCCGTGTTTTTCCAGAACTATCGCCGAATAGCGTGGGCAGATGTCAGGATTTTGGATATCTATTTTAAGAGAACCAGAATTGGCATTTTTAAGACCGTTGTGCGACAACGGGAGCACACCGAGCGAAGCCTCGCCCATAACGATGGGCCGAGGCGAGCGTGTCGAAAAAATGTCATTCTGGTTCTCACTAAACTGTATCCCCAGAATCCCTGCCACCTCCCTCGCAAACCCAATAATACCAAACGTATCTGGTCGGTGCGTTAACGATTTATTCTCTATATCCAGCACTTTATCATTTAATTCAAATAAATCTGCCAGTTTATCCCCTGGTCGCACCACCATCTCACTATCGGGCATAGTCTGTGTAGGATCTATTTCCACTATTCCACTATGATCCTCGCCAAAATCTAATTCATCTGCTCCAGCCAACATCCCATACGAATCATATTTCTTCAACATTTTGCGCTTGCCTATCACAAACGGTGCATCTTCGTGTACCGATGCTGGCACTATTGCTCCTGGTGCTATCCACACCGCCAGCATCCCTTCTCTCACATTTGGCGCTCCACACATCACCTGTACGAGCCCATCTTCATACTCCACATGTGCTATTTTTTCATCGCCCACATTTATCATGCATTTCGTAAGATGAGTATCTGGTATTTTCTCAGCCTTTTCTACACGCACTATATATATATGATCATATTTATGCGTCTCATCTATCACCCCCTCCACTTCTACCAGTCTCGCACCAATGAGCCGTATCAATTCCTCGTCTGGTATAGCTATTTTTACAAATTTTTTTATCCAATTTAACGAAATTTTCATCTTAGCTCCCTATTTGAACTCTCTTAAAAATTGTAAATTCCCGCTCTCAAAATATCTCACATCCGGCAACCGATATTTTAGCATTACTAGCCTATCTATCCCTCCACCCCAAGCAAAACCATGATATTTTTCTGGATTAATCCCTGCTACTTTTAGTACATTTGGGTGTATCATTCCGCATCCCAGCATCTCCAAAAACTCCCCTTTCTTCCCGCCTAGCGCAAAAGGCTTTTCTATCATAAATTCAAGTGACGGCTCTGTAAATGGAAAATACCCTGGCTGCGTCCTAATATTCAATTTTTGTTCGTAGTATTTCTCAAAAAACTCTCGTAAAATCCCCAACATCTGCGACATCGTACAATCAGTTGACACATACACCCCCTCGCATTGGTAAAAAGTATGCTCATGCGTCGCATCCACATCTTCATTACGATACACTCGCCCTGGAATCACTACTGCTATCGGCTTCCCCTCGTCTAATCGTGATTTATATTTCTTTAGCGCTCGATTTTGCATTGAAGACGTATGAGCTGGAGGTATTAGGCCTTCCTCCGTGCGAAAAGTGTCATAGCCATCTCGCGCTGGATGTTCCTTCGCAAAATTCAATGAATCAAACATATGATATTCGTCATCTAGCTGTCGACTTTCCAAAACATCAAATCCCATCATTTGATAAATTTCCGTCACTCGGTCCAGCTCCGTCATCAGTGGATGTCTAGAGCCCTGCTCTACTGAATAATACTCAGGTAATTTTTCATTTACATTACACGGTGCAGTTATATCAATCGGAACTACATCCTTATTAATCGCCCGTCTCTCCGCCGCCGCTATTTGTGCTAAAATTTCTTGTTTCTGTAAATTCAGTTTCCGCCCAAACTCCGCTCGTTTCTCTCTTTCAAGCTCACGAATCTTTGCTGCTTCTTCATTTAAATTCTTTAAGTCTAACTTTAGCTTCTCCAACTCATTCATAGAATATATTATATCACATCTATCCTAGAACATTACTATGGAAATAATTGAAAATATCGCCCCTACAATCAAAACAATCCAAATCCACCCCCACCGGCTAGTTTTCTTGGTATTCTTTAAATATTCGCTCCCCTCCACTGCATCAGTATCTGGCTCCCCATCTATATCTGCCGTCGCAACCTGCCGGTTCTTTAGATCGGCATTTATTCTTCGCGACAATTCATCTTTATCATTTTCTTGATTTACTATTACACCCATATCTTTTCCTAAATAAATTGTTATATTTATTTATTATACCACACATCACCATAAATAAATAAACTATTCACCTCGCGAACTGTAAAAAATGAAAAAATCTAGTTAGTTCTATTTTTTTGTGCTATAATGTATCCAATACATCACTAAAGGAGGAAGAATGGCTACCAAAAAGTCAAAGTCTTCGAGCAAGTCTCAAAAAGACGGCTCAAGCAAAGCAAAGACTAGTCCGAAAACGAAAGCTACGTCGGAAGTCACAGAATTAAAAGATAATCAAGAGGACAAGAAAAAGTCCACTACCGTATCGGAGACAATAACAGAAACAACAGTCGAAGATACGGTCACCGAAGAGACTAAATCCACAGAAAAAACTCATACAGTTTCTTCTACTAGCGTCAAGAAACCTCTTTTCCGTGGTTTCTTCTCTCGCAAATACACCGACGACGAGAGTATCGTCACGATTTTCAAGAAGCCTAAATTCTACGGTGCTTTGATCGGCGAAGTTATCGGCACCATGCTCTTGACATTATTAATTTTCTCCATGTTCCTCATGGGATTGCCTAGCATTGCCACATACGCGATTGGCCTCATTGCCCTCGTCATAGGCGTCTATGCCTTCTCGGGCGCTTGTCTAAACCCAATTGTTACCGCCGGCATGATGGCAACTCGTCGCATTTCTGTCATTCGCGGTATCATGTATATCATTGCGGAGATTGTCGGTGCTTGGCTCGGTTGGCTCATCTTTAATGCCTTCCATAGTGTCGGTGGTGAGTCCGCCTATGACGTACCAGCCATCGCCGCGCTTGCCGACGGCGCCTTCTGGAAGATGGCATTCATTGAGATCTTTGGCGGTATTGTCATCGGTTTCAGTTTCGCTCGCGCTCAGAAATACAAACGCAGCGCACTCACTTTTGGCGCCATTACTGCAGGTAGCATAGTACTTGCATTCATCGTTGGCTATGTCATCTCGGCTGCCTTCCTTGGCGCTTCCAATAATTTCGTCATGAACCCAGCCATCGCCATGATGCTTCAGGTCTTCCCGACATCTGGCGCAGATTTCGGCGAAATATTCGGCGGCATCATGCAAGCACTTTCGCTCTACGCGTTATTGCCAATGTGTGCTGGTATTGTTGGATTCTATCTATCCGACTTTACCGCGCGCCTCGTTAATGAGGACTAGTGGTACAAAAAATGAAGTGGATTAAATTCCACTTCATTTTTTATTCTTAAATTATTTTTTAGGAAACAATGGAGTCTCAGGCGGATGTACTGGATTTTTAAATACTTCTTTTATTCTTTTACTTGTTTCCGGCAAGAATGGTTCTAATTCGTAATTTGCCGTCAATAAATCCTGCGTCAATTTATTTAGAACCCGTCCTAACTCTTCTGTCTTATTTTCTTTTGCCAATACCCATGGCTTCTCTATATCAATATCTTGATTAATTTTCTGGATTTTCTCCCACACGAGATCAAATGCCCTCGCATACTCATACTTGTCCATCAACTCCCGATATTCTCCTGACATCTCTATACTATCACCACAATTAATCTCTACATCATTTTTAGTAATAAGTGACGCCAATCTTTGTACTAAGTTTCCAAGATCATTTGCTAGTTCATTATTATACGCGCTTTCATATTTTGCCCAAGTAAAATCCGCATCAGCAAAAGTGTCCACATGCCTTAGGAAATAATATCGAAACGCCGAAGCCCCAAATAAATCTATCACTTCTTGCGGATCTATGACATTACCAACCGACTTCGACATCTTCTGCCCGTCAGCCAGTATCATTCCATGCGAGACAATCGTCCGTGGCAAATCAAGTCCTAGCCCCATCAACATCGCTGGCCAAATAATCGCATGAAATCTTAATATATCTTTCCCTACAAATTGCGCCGTTGCCGGCCACCAAGCAGAAATATCTTTTTCTGGATATCCTAACACCGTAATATAATTTGCTAAAGCATCCATCCAGACATACATCACCTGCGATTCATCATCGGGCACCGTCACACCCCACGCTAACTGCTCACGCGGCCTAGACACTGATACGTCCGGTGACTCATCTAGAAGTCGTAGCACTTCTTTTTTTCTAAACTCTGGCAGTATTAGCATCTCATCCGCTTCTATCGCAGCCCGTATCCGTTTCTTAAAATCCGAAATACGAAAATAATAATTTTTTTCTTTCAATTTCTCGTATGGCTTTTGATGGTCAGGACATACTCCATTATTTTCATCATACTCTTTCGGGGTGATAAATCTCTCGCAACCAGTACAATACCAACCCTCATATTCATCCAAATAAATATAAGGTTTCAATTTCATCCAAATTTCTTGCACTCTTTTTACATGCTCATCGTCCGTCGTTCTGACGAAATCCGTATATTCCACATCAAGTTTTTTTATGAAATCCTTGAACGTCCGCGCCCTCTCATCCACATATTCCTGCGGACTCATATCACGTTCTACGGCTTTTTGGTAAATCTTTCCACCATGCTCATCTGTCCCCGCCTGGAATCGCACTTCGTCCCCACAAAGTCTCAAATATCTAGCACACACATCAGCCAGACAATAATCCATCGCATGACCAATATGTGGGTTTCCATTCATGTACGGTATGGCCGTAGTCACATATTTCTTCGTCATAAAAACATTTTACAATGTTTCACAGGTAAAATCAAGGTTTTGATAATTGCTCGTTAGAGACTTTAAGTCGGTATCCACTCCACCATCACTAGCTACCTGAAGCATATATCTGTCCACATTAGTTGCATCAATACCGTCTGGCGTCGTTCGTATCAAAGACTCCGTCACCAACATCGGTTTATCAGTCTTCGTATCCGTATATTCAACCAGTTGAGTACGACTCAGTTCAATCAAATTATCATCGCCATCAAAAGTAGCACCGACAATCACCGTTCCATCCAAAGAATTAGTAAAGTCCGCCAACTCTTCCACCGTCATCTTCCTTGCACAACTTAAGCTCGTCACCACTTCTGGAGTCACCGCCACTGGCTCCACGGTTGGCGTATTTGCTGACGAAGAATTATTCGCATTGCTAGAACTATTATTAGAACTACTACTTGGAGTATTCAATTGCATAACTAAAATTACCACCAAGACTACAACCAGTATTGCCGCCAAAGCAATCAAGATTATCATTGTCTGCTTATTTATTTTTAGATTTGGCTTTTTCGGTTTCGCACCTGGTACACTAAGCTCTGGTTTGCTTGCGTCATTTTCTTCATTCGCTTTTGCCGGATCATTAAAAGCCACACTGGGATTTTGTTTTTTCTTAAATAGACTACTAAATGGGTTATTTGGCAAAGGAGTACTCGCTGCAGGAGGATTTTCTGCTTTTCCTTCACTATTCACTACCCCAGACGCAGAACCGATAGAGCCAGGCGCTAATCCTGCCGCCTTCATTGGTGTCTTTAGCTCCTCCTCCACGGGATCAGGTGCTGGTGCCGGTTCTGGTTTCATAATAGGATCTGTAGAAAGTAGCCCGTCCATATTATTAAGCCCCGTCGTCGCTCCACCCGGCTGAATAATCGGATTCACCGGAGCAGCCACGCCAGGCGTCCCCGACTCACCAAGCGTACTAGTCGTAGTAGTATCCTGTATCATTGTCTCCGTAGTAGCAGTCTCGCCCATAGGACTCGGTACGGGATTAGAAGCCTGAGTTGACAATGGTTCCGCACTTGCCGGTGCACTCATACTCAGCCCTGTACTAGATAATGGACTTACCGCAGCTCCGGCCAGAGGATCCGCCGCTGTAGTCGCAAAAGCACCAGCATCCGGACTCGTCGCAGCACCCGCCACTTCGCTTGGCGAAGGAGTCGGAGTTTCACTCATTGGAGCAGTCACCCCAAGCGCCGCACTAGCCATCGGATTTGTCCCTGTCGCCCCCGGAGTCATATTTGGTGTCGCCCCCGGTGCTATATTTGGTGTTGCGCTTGGATTTTGTGTCGGATCCATTATTTTTTCCTCATTCATTAAAATTAATTATATTATACTTTCGCTTATATTTCATTATAGCACAAATATCTATTTATTTGCAACGCAAACAAATAGTTAAACACAAATTGTGAATTGGGATTCACTTTCTTTATATTCGTAAACGCAAACTAGTAATATATTGCGAATCTTCATATTTGCAACGCAAATATGAAGTCAAATATCAAGCAAAAGTTGGAATTTGCTCACGCTGCCTATTTGTTTACAACGCAAACAAATAGTTAAAAACAAATTGTGAATTGGAATTCACTTCCAATTCACAATTCTTACTAGCCTCTTTTGCTGGACTTTTCTCCTCCGGAGAAAAGTCCACATTTTATCTTCCATGCCCCCCTCCCCCACCTCCACCTGAGCCAGAAGAAAATCCTCCACCGCTAAATGACGATCCTCCCGACGAAAATCCTCCACCGCCCGAGAATCCCGACGAAGACGACACAGCCGACCTTGTCGCCGTCAATGCAGACGTCCTTGCAAAACGTGACATTTCTGCTGCTGTTATCCCCATCCTTAGATAATCTGGCTCCTCTATCTCATGTATCTCACAATACTTCTTCAACTCACCCATCCAACTTTCTTCCAGTCCAAACACCGCCGCATAAGGTAATAGTTTTTCGTATAATTTTACGATTCCTTCACTTGACGTATCCGCTCCATCCACACTTTGCAAAAATTTCAATCGGTCCGCTTCCGCCATTTCTATATACATTTTTAATCCCTCCATATATCGCGAAGCCGCAAGTCCCGCCTCGGCTCTTACGGAATATTTCTCCGTTTGCTTCCTTACCACCACTACCACTACTACCGTCACTATTATTAACACGAAAACTATTTGGAAAAAGACATCCTTTAGTACCACAATCCCCACAAAACTATTTAGTCCCATCATATTCATCATCGCAGGCACAATTCCAATCGCCAGAAAACATGCGAACATTGACCAGACTATCACATTTGTTATCATCGCGCTCACTCCATCCAGACTAGACTCTCCGCGAAACTTATATTTTTTCTCCACTAATCCATCCGCTTTCATATCTTTTACAATTGTTTCAATCATTTCACGATTTAGTCGAGTCAAAGTCGTATTTCCAATATGCGACTCTATTTTTATTGTTTCACCATTCGTGACACTTCTTCCATCATTTAGTATTTCTAATAATTTCATTTCCTCAGGACGAATATCTTTGAGATCTTTTACAACAATACTCCACTTATTTTTCTCGCCTTTTACTATATCTATGCGGTGTTTCACTGCCATCTCTAGTAACATTCCCACCTTAAAATCTTTTTTCTTCCCCATATACACTTCCGTCATTTCTGGCAGCGTATATTGTTTGTCTGGTTGATATTCTGGCTTCACAAACATATTTTTGTAATGATGTCGTTTCTGTCTAGTCGCCATAAATTTCAAAATCGGCCACGCCACGCAAGCACCACAAATCAAAACTATCAACACCAGAATCCACACCAATCCATAATTCACCGCAGGTGCTGGCACATCAAATGTCCCCTGCTTGAATTGGAGGGCATAAGTCAAATTCTCCCCCGCCGCTAATTGCGACGTCGTAAACTCTATCATATCTTGATTCTTTGAAATCTGGCATCTTGATTCATTATTTTGCCCTTGTCTTCCTACTGTACATTTCACTTCGCCTGTAAATCCATTCGCTGTATCATCCAAGAGATGTACTCTCGCTGTCAAATTATCAAATCTCTGCGCCCATTCCGTGCCATTCGTATCCCATGTCAGCTCTTGCGTCTCCCCAAAATCCGTAATCACTTTTTCAAAATTATATGTAAACTCATAAGCTTGCTCCCCTTCCACATACTCATTCGTACCCGTACATACTTCATAACTATCAACGTATTTATCTATACTATATATATTCTCGTTCTCGCCATTTCGCGTCACTGTAATATCGCTTTTTGTGAGACTTGGTAAAGTCAAATTCGCTCCACCTTGGTTGGAATTTGGTATCACTAGGCAAATTCCTTTATTTTGATGCGCCGGAAATAGAGCCGTCATTTTCTGCACCACCTTTAGATGCGAAACGCCATTCTGGTCCTTTGACAAATAATAATCTCCCACAAAATCCGTAAATTTAAAATTCTCCGTACTCATACTTTTATTATAGCAAAAAATATAAGTTGCTGTTTTATTTGAAGTATTTTTCAAAAAATAATTAACTACTAGCAATACAATTATGGGTTGCTATTTTATTTGAGACAATTCCCCGGAAAACACCGGAAAAGTCAAGTCCTTTAGGACTTTACTTTTCTGATTTTGGAGGCGTCTCAAATAAAACAGCAACCTACAACATCAAAATCTATTATTATAATAATTCTTATGCTATAATTTAACTATGGATAATAATAAAATCATGATTGTTGGGACTGGTAATGTAGGTGCGTCTATTGCTTTTGCATTACTAAATCAACGCACTCCCGTCAATGAAATCATCCTCACTGATATTATTGCAAAAGATGCCGAGGGTGAAGCTATGGATCTTCGCGATGCACTCGCTGTCGCACCAAGTTATTTGAAAATCAAAAATGGTACCTACAAAGACGCGAAAGATTGCGATATCGTCGTCATTACTGCCGGCGCCAATCAAAAACCTGGCGAATCCCGCCTAGACTTACTAAAGAAAAATGTAAATATCCTCCAAGGCATGATAGAGCAAATCATGGATTCTGGTTTTAATGGTATTTTTCTCGTCGTTACGAACCCGATGGATATTTTGACCTATTATACTTTGAAATTTTCTGGCCTTCCCACTGAACGAGTAATTGGCTCAGGTACGGTGCTAGATTCCGCCCGTCTCCAGTCCCGCCTCTCCAGTTATTTGAATGTCAACCCGAAATCCGTTCACGCCTACCAAATCGGTGAACATGGAGATTCCGAAGTTACCCTCTGGTCCATCGCCGATGCTGGCGGTCAAAAAATCAAAGACCTTCTCCCCGCCAATGTCCGTACCGACATTTCCAAATTTGTCGTCAATGAAGCATATGACATTATAGAGAAAAAAGGCGCCACTTATTATGGCATCGCCACCTGTGTCACCCAAATCATTACCTCCATTTTTAACGACGAAATGCGTATTCTTCCCGTTTCTAGTTTTGACCATTTTTCTGGTACTTGCTTCGGCTGGCCATCCGTCGTTGGTCGCGAAGGTGTCCTCCGCCGCCTAGATCTTCGCATTTCCGAGCACGAAGGCATAGAACTCCAAAAATCTATTAATATTTTGAAAAAATACATTTCCTCGGTCAGGTATTAATATATAATGTCATTAACTTAAACATACCTTAGCTTGGGAAGCAAGGTACTTTCAGGAACATAAAGACTTGGCCAGAGCGGCCCGGAGCGTGTCCTGAAAGTATCTTGCGACCAAGCATGTTTAAGTTAATGACATTATCTATATATATTATATCAACGACTGGAAATATAATTTCAATTCCTCTTTGATAAAATCATCTTCCACTTTTTCCAATTCATCTAGGAATTTCGGTGCTTGTTTTTCTAAGCGAGCTCGCCGATATTTTTCCCATTCCTCGCTTTCCGTGTCAGACAAAGTCTGCGGAAAATTCCGTCCTTTATAATGTAATAATAATTCTGGCAATCTTTCATCATTAAACTCTGGATGTAAATCCGCTAGTCTCGCTGTATCCACACCACGCACTAATCCTACTAGATTCCTATCCCTATCGTCCAGAAATCCATCATATAGCGCTCCTTCTGGCTCCGTTGCTTTTGGAAACTCTGGACGCGCCTCATACTCAGTCCGTACTTGCTCGGCAAACTCTGGATGTTTCAATAATTCCTTGAGATTTTCATCCACCTGCTCCCTTGTTAGTCCGATTTTTTCCCATCCATCATTACTTTCTAGCACACCTAGTGGCGCCACTGCTGGACACTTATTTAGACAAAGTTCCTTCACAATGGGATAGACCGATTTCCTACCACCATCGGCTTCTGGATTTTCTTTGTATAGTTTTATCGCATCCAGTACATCACCTAGTCTATATCGCAAATCATAGACTATTACATTTCCATTCCGCCCCGCTGTCAGTGGTACCACTACCGTCGTCTTATTATATTTACTTTCGTATCTTCCTGACGCATAGACGAAAGGCTGTTTATTATCCAGATTTACTAACTTCTTGACTTCTTTCTTGTCTCGCATTTTTAGTAAATAATCAAATAGTTTCGGCTGTTTCTCGTGAATTAATCTCGCTACCGCGATAGTCGCAAACACATCTGCGAGCGCATCATGCGCATGCTCGTGGCTAATCCCATTTAATTTCGTAATTAATTCTAGCCGATTCGTCGGCTTCCCGTCTTCCGTAAATGGCCATTCTATCCCCTCCGGTCTAAGAGCCCTGGTCAGTCTCACTGCATCTAGTATATCCCACCGACTCCTACCGTCCTTCCACTCAAATTCATACGGTTCCTGAAAATTCCGCCAGAAAATCGCTCGCATAAACTCATCGTCAAATCTCACCGTATTATAACCTAGTGCAATTGTATTTGGCGCAAACACATTTTCTAGTACATACTCACAAAACTCCGCCTCACTCATCCCATCCTGGAGTGTCATTTGTGGCGTAATGTGTGTCACATTTACCGCTAGCGGACTAGGAAGAGCATCTTCTGTCATTTTTACAAGGATATTTACTGGCTCACCCACAGGCTCCAGATTCATATTCGTCCGCTGCCCCGCAAACGGCATAATCCTGTCCTCTCGCGGCCTTAGTCCTGACGTCTCCAAATCATAAAAGAAAAAGTTTTGTTCCATAATAGTATTATCCTATTTTACTAATTCCATTTCATTAACTTACTCTATTATTTTCTTCATCACCTCTTTCACCTTTTCTATATCTTCTGGCCGATTATGTAGCCCCAGCGAAAATCTCACGAGTGGCGGATAATGCATTACATGATCCAGATAATAATGCACACAAAAATACCCCGTCCTCGCCATCACATTTTCTCTAGAAAGTGCACTCCCGAGCAAATGCGAATCCACTCCGTCCACATAAAAAGACATTGTCGGATTCGCTACTTTATTAATCATACGCACCTTCGCTGATTCATTTAGAAAATCAAATAATTCCGTATAATTATCTTCCAGATTCCTCCAAGCCTTCTTCGGCACCTTATCCAGCCACTTGATCGCCGCACCTAACCCTACGATTTCGCCCCACGCCTGAAGTCCTGGCTCAAACCTCGTATAACGATGTTCCTCACCTTCCACCGAGAGTTTATAAGAATCTCGCTCCACGTCATCCACCATTCCTCCACCTAGTACGTACTCATCCAGAGATGTCAATAAATCATTCCGCCACACAATAAATCCTAATGACGGTGCATACATTTTATGCGCGCTCCCAACTATCGCATCCGCTTCTATCCCACGAAGAACATCTACCGAATGTGCCATCGCTTGTGCTGCGTCTATGATTATTATTCCGCCCTCCTTATGTACAGCTTTCACGATCTCCTTTATATTCATCAGTTTTCGTCCGTCTATATTTGACGCGGCGTTTATTACTACAATAGCTTTCGTAAAATCATAATCTTCTGCATTTATAGAACCATCTTCATTTCGTTTCATCACCTCCCGCGGTAATTTCGTCCTACGAGAAAAAGCCATCGTAGAAAGAAACGGAGAATTATGTTCTATTTCACTCGTCATAACTTTTTCAAATCTCTCCGCCTTTATCTGCGTCAATATCAAATTTATTCCGTAAGTCGTATTGAGAGTAAAAGAAACTGTGTATTTTCGTGCTGATAGTTTTAGATATTTCAGTAGTGACTCTCTTGCTTCCTCTACTTTTTCGTCCGTTTCCACTCCCCACTTATATTTTACTCTTTCCCCACAGGAATTATGCTCCGTATAATAATTATTCACTGCATCTATCACTTGCCGCGGCCTGAGAGACTGACAAGCAGCATCCAGATATACCTCCCCACTCCCTAAATAGTCAAAATCTTCCATAATTCTATTTTACCACATCTTATCATTTTAAGTCTTGCATTCTATATATACTAATGCTAAAATTAAAACAGATTTAGGATTACTAGAATCCCCTAAGTCTGTTAGTGGTAAACATTACCGATGGACTAATCTATCGGTGATGCTTTTTTCTCTTGAATAGTTTTCTTACATCAAATGAGACTGTAATTACAATATGAAATACTGTAATCCTGAGTATTCTAATCATAAGATTACTCTCCTTTCTTTCCGGAAAGTTAAACTACAGGGAAACCCTCAACTACTTATCTAGTATCGTAGATGATGTCCATAGTCAACACAAAAAGCATTAGCTATTACCCACCTGGACACCACAATGCCAAGATACTTACCACCGACATCAGGCTATCACAAGATATTATAAAAATCAACCCCCACTACAGAAAATGAACTATTCTCACACTCACCGAGGTGAAAAATTGAAAAAATAATTTGGCGGGAGTCCCTCCGGAATTACAGTTCCGGCTTCCCGCCACTATTTTTTGATTTTTTCAGCCTTTATATGGTTCGTTTAGAGAATAGTTCATTTTTTAGAAATCAGACCGCCACACAACGGACCGACAAGCCGTAGCCCTTGTTGTCGCCATTCTGCGGGTGAAAGTAGCTGGAGCCGAAGGCGAGGTAGTGCGCGTTAGCGAAACTATCGCCCACAGAGGAACAAAAGTAGCCATTCGTGCCCCTGTTATTCAGCGCGCCGTTACTCCAGTGGTAGTAGCCGGGGCGATTGAAGTTCAATGGATTCTGGAGTTGGCCAGAATAACCTTGGGATTGATTAGTCGTAGGTAAGCTATAGGAACCCATTAATGCACTGAATGAATAGTTACCATCATTGGATGGGAGTCTCCAACCTTTCGGGCAGATACTGGTAGTCACCTCGCTGGTTTTATCCTGGGGATTATCTTTCTTCGTCTGTGCCGTGGCTGCAGCCCAGTTATATAGGACACCGATTCTCTCATAAGGTTTATTAGTATCACAAGTAGTACCAGTGCCACCAGATGTGGAGATGTCTGTGCCACCGATACAGAGATCCTCATCTCGGCGGAATGATCTAGCACCATCACTAGCGTCAT
>JAFWHD010000029.1 GCA_017512085.1 Candidatus Saccharimonadota bacterium | reverse complement strand
GTGTAGTTTTCGCCAGTAGTGGGGCTATTCGTTACATCTATCGTGGTAGGAGTAGTAGCGATAGGAGATGGTTGGTAGTTAGTGTTCATGACCTTAGTGGAAGTGCTAGTATTATATAGTGCGCCTGGTAGGAAACCCCACTGGTCATTATGAGCATCTGTATTAAATTGTGATTCTGTGAGTGGAGTAGTGATAGAAGATAGATATTTAGTAGAGTCATTACTACCTACTAATCTTCCAGTATCATTAGAGCCAGCTATGGTTAATGTATAGCCAGTAAAGTGATCACTGGTGACTGTGGCTGTTTGAGTGGTAGATTTACCAAAGGTAGGGTTAGTATTATCTTTTAATATATTTAGATTTACATTTCCAGTAAGTGAAATACTTATACTACTAGCATAGGCGTTGCCGACACCAACGAGGCCGAGATTGAAGATGGTGGCCAAGGCCGCGAGGGTGTATTTTTTCTTCTTCCCTATCAACCCACAAAAAGTACTAGAAGAATAGAGGGGGCTTTTTTGCGAGTGAGTAAGGACCTCTGGACTCCCTATTTTAGCCTTTTTACTTCTAGTACTTTTAATGAATTGACAAAATTTGGCTTCCTGCAAAACAGGTAGCACAATGCCTGATGGCTTATGTACGCGAGACATTATGATGTGTCCTTTCTAATTATGTTTATACATTACCGATACATCATCCGGACACGAGCGAGTTCCTCTGTCATAAAATGATGTTTCGGGCGAGATGTTTGACTATGCGAAATAATCAAAATGTCGCAAGTATATTATAGCATATTATTTATGGTATTTGTAAATAATTATGGTTTTATTCGGGATGGATTTTGCTGGGCTGATGGTGGGTGGGCTTGCGTTCTATATCCATAAGTGCTAATATAAAAATATAGACGAACCCAGGCTTGCTAGAATACCCTGGACCCGTCATGGTGTGTGACATCGCCTAATGGCGATGTCTATTTCTCTTGCGTTTTATATCCATAAGTGATATCATAAAAAAGTAAAGCGAGCCCAGGCTCACTAGAACTTCCTAGACTCGCTCCGTGGTTAAGCGTCACCCTAGCGGTGATGCTTTTTTCTCTTGCGTTTTATATCCATAAGTGCTAATATAAAAATATAGACGAACCCAGGCTTGCTAGAATACCCTAGGTTCGTCAATAGTGGTAGGACATCGCCTAATGGCGATGTCTATTTCTCTTGCGTAGTTTACCTAAGTCAAGAGAAACTGTGATTACGATATGAAATATCGTAAGTCTCATTATTCTAAACATAGGCTACTTTCCTTTCTTCTGGTCCGTTAAACTACAGGGGAACCCTCAGCCACTTATCTAGCATCGGTAGATGATGCCCATAGTCAACACAAAAGTGAAAAACCACCCCGACCCCGAGCACCATATCGGCAAGATACTTACCACCGCCCATGACCTTATCACATCCCTAGCTAAAAATCAACCCCCCACCTGTTTCTAGATGGGGGGTTGGTAATTCTTTAATGAAGCGATTCTTCCACGAGTCTATTCGGCGTTAGTATAGATATTTGTGACGTCGTCTAAGTCGTCAATGGATTCTAGGAGATGATCAAGTTTCTCGGCGGTAGCGTCGTCCACGGGGATGCGACTGGTCGGGACGTAGCGCATCTCGGCAGACGTAACCTCAAGGCCTGCGGCTTTCAAAGCATCGCGAACCTTTGCGAGGCTGGATGGCTCAGTATAGATAGTAATCCCCGCTTCATCTTCTACTGCGTCTTTTGCGCCAGCATCAAGAGCGGCCATGAGGGCGTCCTCGCCTTTTTCTGTAATCTCAATGACTCCCTGGCGGCTAAACTGGAACATGACGGAGCCTGGATCGGCCATGCGGCCGCCAGATTTGTCCAGAGTGTGGCGGACGAGAGGCATGGTGCGATTCTTGTTATCCGTGGCGACTTCTATAATAATACCAACACCCCCTGGACCGTAGGCTTCATAGACTTCCTCAATGAGAGCGGCGGCGGACTTATCGGCGGCGCGAGCGATGGCGCGCTCAATATTTGCCTTTGGCATATTCGCATGGCGAGCTTTATCCAGAACCATGGCGAGAGACGGATTCATATCGGGATTCGTGCCAGCGCGGGCGGCGATGGCGATTTGATTCCCTATTTTCGTGAAAAGAGCGCCGCGCTTCGCATCAACGACGGCTTTTTGACGTTTGGTGGTTTCCCATTTACTGTGTCCTGACATATTTTTCTCCCATATAATCTACTTTGTTTAATTTTAACACTTTATGACGGATAAGTCCAATGATGAAGGGGAGTAAAATCGGGATATAGAGGAGGAATACTTGGGGCTGGTATCTGTCGGTGGTGATGAGGAAATTAGTCTGGGCCGCGAAGAACTCCACGATGACGAGGTGGAGGGAGAGAAGTTTCGCGGTAACGAAAGCGACGAGCGGACTAATGAGCGGGAGACCAGCGAGGAGACCGGTTGCAAAAATGAGAGCCATGGCGAGCGGGAGAGTCGGGAGGATGAGAAGATTGGCGAGAAGTGAGAGGAGGGAGATTTGACCGAAATAATATAAGGTAATAGGTAGAGTGAGAAAGGTGGCGGAGATGGAAGTGAGGAGAAGGGAGGCGAGGAAGGGGAGTCTTTCCTTCTCGTAAAAGAAGTACGTGAGGGCGGGGCCTAATATCATAATGCCAGTGTAACTAGCGAAAGAGAGAAGCCAACCGAGATTCGTGATGAAGGTCGGATCAATGACGAGAGTGGTCGCGGCGACGAGAAGAATGAGACGCCAGGGGGCGATTTTTCGGCCAGAATAGGCGGCGATGAGGGTGAGGATGGACATGAGGCCAGCACGAAGAATGGAAGGCGTGAAGCCGACGAGCGCCATGAACACGATGATGAATAGAACGGAAAAGAGGAGACTCACACGACGGGAGATTTTTTTGAAGATTTTGCTGATGGCGCCGACGAGAATAGAGAGGTGGGTGCCTGAGGCGACAACGATGTGGACGAGGCCAATAGCTCTCAGGTTTTCGGCTGTGGATTTATCTAAATCTGATTTTTCGCCGAGGAGATAAGAAAGTGCGAGACCGGCTTCGCGAGAGCTGGAATTAGTTGCATGGGGACTGGGATTGGTTTCGTGAGGGGCAAGGTTAGTTTCATTTTCGTGAGGACTAGGCTCGGCTTCGTGAGAGCTAAGCTCAGTGCGGATACGATTAGCGAACCAGTCGCGAGAAGTAAGGAGCCAGGATTCACGAGTTTCGGTGGTTTGATTCCCTGCTGGCTGAAGTTGGGTTTTTGTTTCTTCGGCAGTTTTTGCTGGCTGGGTTTGTTTAGTTTGTTGCGAAACTGCTGGCTGGGTTTGATTTTCCAAGACGGAGGCGACGCGAAAAAAGGCGAGGAGAAAGCCAGCAACGAGAGCAAGAACGAGAAAAACATATTTAGGCCTGAAATAGGTACAAATAAAAAGCAAAACAACGAGAGCGAGCCAAATGGGCGAGGCGAAATATGCAATATGAAAAACTAAGCCTAATATAGTCCCTGCGATGATGCCGATGCTCATGGCGACGAGGAAAAATGATTGATGGATGGGGCGAGAGAAAAAATTTTTCATGCGAAAAAAGTAGCATAGGGTAGAAAAAATTTCAACCCCCACTAATTTTATGGTATAATGTTTTTATCTACTATTAGTAGTGCCGGGGGACTCGCGAACGGCGGACCTAGGAAACCTAGGTCTGTTTTTATAATTAATAATAAACTATTCTCACGCGAACTGGAGTAAAAACAATCAAAGAGTAATCGTCACTGGATTTTTATTTTAGGTAAAATATGATAGAATATAGGGTATGCACCCATAGCGCAATTGGATAGAGCGTCAGCTTCCGGAGCTGAAGGTTGGAGGTTCAAGTCCTCTTGGGTGTACCAGAGGCTTAAACTTTTCTTCAAGAAGAAAAGTTTAGCAAAAGAAGCAAGTTTGAAATTGGAAGTGGAAGTGAATTCCACTTCCAATTTTGTTTATAATTGAGAGTGAACTCCGCATTAAATTTGGTTTATGAGTTAAAACATTGGAGTTAATTCCACTTTAAATTTAGTTTATGTATAGGTAATCTATTTTTTGGTGTGGATGTCGAGCTGGTCGTAGGGGATGGTGATTCCCAGAGATTCGAGAGTGGAAACGACGACACGGAGAGCATCGCGACGAATCTGGAGACGGTTCGCTGGATCGCAAGTGAGGACGATTTGATAATTTAGCGATGAGCTAGCTATGGCAGTCAGGCCCTGATAGTCTGCGCTCGTAATGCCAGTGTGACGACGAAGCTTTGCTACGATATCGTGGAGGACAGACTCGGCTTGCTCAACTTTCGTGTCGTATGAAAATGGAACTTGGATGTAAATGTAGCCGGGATCAACTTCTACTTTGTCAATGTTGCGATTGGCGATAGAAACGATGTTCATGGTGTTAATGTCCTGAATCTTCGTGGTGAGTAGGCTGACGGAAACTACTGGCCCGAGGTTATCGTTAAATTTTATCACGTCGCCGATTTCGTAATAATTGTCGGAAACGATGACGAAACCACGAATGATGTCTTTTAGGGAATCCTGGAGGGCAAAGCCGATGACGATACTGGCAATACCAACACCAGCTAGCATGGATGAAACATTGACACCGTATATTTCTAGCAAGGTCAAGACGGTGATGATACTGAGTGTACCCGCGATGATGCTTTTTACCATCCGGATGATGGTCTTGTTCTTTTTGGTACTCATGATTTTGGAAGTTTTTTGCTCTCGGTGGCTGAGGATTTTTGTCGCGATGCGGTAAAGTAAGAGACTAATCACGACGACGATGATTGACCAAAAGAGACGCTGAACCCACTCGTTTTTGATGAAACTTTCAATAAAATCCATATGTTTATTATAGCACATATAATAATAGTGTCATTCAATAACACAATAGGCGTAGATGGTTTTCTATGTTATAATTGGGGCAAATGGCGAAGAAAGTAGATTTTGATAAGACGATAAAAAAAGTAGAGGGGATTTCCAATAAAGTGGATATTATCATGCGGAACCGATTGATTATCGCTTTTTTCTTAATCGTAGATGGTATTACTTTCTTGCTAAATCCCGATACTACCCTGGCGGGAATGGCGCAGAATATTATGCTCATTATCATCTTTGCGGCGGCCTCGGTATTCATCGCAAATCTTGCCGCGAAGAAAAAAGATAAAAAGACGATCTTCATATCGGCGGGAATTATTATACTAGCAATAATATTCTATATTTATCCAGATCTCGTGGCAGCTTACCTGCAATTACTGTTGGCATTATTTATTATCTACGAAGGAGCATCAAATATCATCCGCGTTTTACATTTGAATAATAAACTATTTAAATATACTGATGCTATCACGAAAAAATATAATAAACTCATACATCGCAAGAAGGTCAGCGAGGAACAAAAAGTTCAAAGAAAAAAGTTTAAAGAAATTGACGACAGCATAAATACGGAATTGGAAGCGCAGAAAAAGAAGCTAATTAATCCGTTGGAAAACATGATGAATAAATCCGCGAAGTCCTCCGCGCTATATATTATTACGAATTCGGTTTCTGTTATTTTCGGCATTATTTTGTTGGTCTGTCCGGGTGTTTCCATGATGGTGTGGGGTGCGATATTTCTCTACACGGGGATTTCTAATATGATTATTGGTGTTAAGACTATGGGGCTAGTAGAAAAAATAAAAGCAAAGAAATATAAGGAAATAATTTTTGACGCTGAGAAGGGTGCGAAGGGGGAGGTAGAAAAGAGAGCCGAAATTGAAGCGAAGAAAGATATAGAAAAGAAAAGTGAAATAGGTGCGAAGAAGGTTACGAAAAATAAGAGCGAAATGGACGTGAAAAGCAACAAATAATTAACTTATCGTCGTGCCTGGTTTTGCTTTAGTGTAATAGTGAGGGTGGGGGGTTGAATTTTATTTAGAGATATGATTTTATGCTATCATGTTTTTTAGTCGCAAAAAACTTTGTTATACCCAAGATGTTAAATTGGATAGATACCAGCAGAAAGCTGTCCTTACAGACGCGGAGGCGGTACTCGTGCTCGCACCAGCTGGCTCCGGCAAAACTGCAACACTGCTTTCAAAAGTAAATTACCTGATTGAGCATGAACATCTAGATCCGTCCCAAATTCTCCTCATCGCTTTTACGCGAAAGGTTGTTGCCGAGCTGTCGGCCCGCATTACTTATCGGGATGTCACCATCCGGACTTTTCACTCTCTCGGCAACCAAATTATCAAGTCATACACTACAGGTAATGCTATCCTAGATGATACGGATATGGCCACTCTCGTTCATCGCTTGACGGAAAAAATGAAGGATACAAATCCTGATTACCTAGATGCGTTTAATAATTATCTCGCTACTGGCGGTCTCGCCGCCGCGGCGACGAGTTTTATCTGGTCGCATCATAAAAATGATGACGCGGATCTTGAACTTTTATTTCTTGCTATTTTGAATTTACAAAAGAGTAAAAATATTTCACTGATTGAATTAAAATCTCGGCTTAGTGATATTCATGACGCGCAAGAGCGTAAAAATGCGGAGTGTCTCTTTCGACTTTACGCGCCAATTTACCGTCTCTACTCTAGTTATCTCGCAAAACATCGATTTTATGATTTTGCCGATATGCTGGTATTCGCTACGAAAATCGTGCGGAAGCTACCGCCGGGTAGTTTCCCATATAAACATATCTTAGTAGATGAAGCGCAGGACCTAAGTGATAGCAAATGCGAACTACTGGATGCAGTGCTACAAAAATGTGAGGGGGCGAAACTTTTCGCGGTGGGGGATGATTGGCAATCTATCTATCGTTTCGCGGGAAGTAATCTGGATGTTCTGGATAACTTTGAGGAAAAGTTTCATCTCAAAACCGTTCGCACTATGATTAAATCTACCTACCGTTTTGGGCAACCGACAGCGCGGATTAGTAATCGTTTTATTGAGAAAAATCCACGCCAGACTCACAAACACGTGAGGCCAGCTAGAGGTCGGCATACGCCGATTGTAGTGAGACTGAATGAAAACTTTGAAATAGAGCGGGGTAAGGATACTATGATGAGAGATGGAGATGACCGATCAAGCGGTTGGATTCCCCCCGACTACGAGACGATTAATCGTGAACTAATAAGTCTCTATCGTAAATACGGCGAAGCGCTTTTCCAAAAACAACTGCAAATCATCTCGCGCTATAATCGTGATGTTTCCAGGGTGGTGGACGTAAAAACAAATACGTACAAGCAGGCGAGTTTTAATCCGGAAAGGTCAACTTTTATTTGGGCTTTGCCTGGTGCGGCCTCTCCGCTTCTCATTCCCTTTTGTACCATGCATAAAAGCAAAGGGATTACCCGCGATATTGTTTTTGTGATTAATTTAAATAATACCTCTCTCGGTATGCCGGCGACGCGACCAGACAATCCACTCATGGCGACTATGATGACGGCGCCAGATGCTTACCCCCATGCTGAGGAACGCCGACTATTCTATGTCGCTATCACACGTGCCCGCGAACGGACTATCCTCATTTCTAATAGGCACCACATTTCTAATTTTGTCTTTGAAATTAGTCCAAAATTAAAAGGCGCGGGGGTGAAAGTTTGCCGACATTGTCACCGCGGCATTTATGAGCTCCACCACTCACGCTAGTCTGGACGAACTTATTATTCTTGTTCGCACTGCCACAAGATGATTTGACAAAACCTGTGATTTTTCCTATTATATATAGTGTAAGCATGAAAACTACCGTCAAAGAGAAGTTTCAAAAAATCAAAAAATTTTTCAAAGAAAATACAATATCGGCGATGACCGCGGTTTTTTTGGGAATTGCGACGCTGCTCGTGGCGTGGGCGGGTTGGATTGGAGCCTTACATGAAGGTAATCAAGCTGGCAATTATACTAGGAGTAATAATCTAGCCGCAGAAGGAAATGCCGAATACAATGTAGCGACACAGATATATATTTCGGATTTATTTACATGGAATAGTATTTCAAATCTACAACTAGATAGACAGGTCGCAATCGCGCAGGGAGACCTAGCCGAGGCAAAAGTGATTGAAGCAAAAATAGAAAAGATTAAAAGCGATGGTTGCTCGCCTCAGCTATTACAAGCCATCAATGATCCAAATTTTACGGGAAATCCTTTTGAGAATGAAGAATTTGTAAATGGTTATTTTAAGGAAGCTAAGAAATTGCTAGATGAATCACAGGAGGCTATGAAAGAAGGCGAGCAGGATAATCTAAAAAGTGATTCGTATGAGCTCGCTTCCGTGCTTTATTCCCTAGTGTTGTTTTTGCTGGGGATAATTGGCGTACTAAATGAATATCATAGTCGCAAAATGTTACTGGTGTTTTCAGTATGCGTTCTGGCGGTGGCCGTAATATATATGTTGACGATACCGATGCCGACTGGGTTTAATATAACGAATTTTTTCAATTTCAATAAATAAATGGCCTAAAGGCCATTTTAATTTGGTACACCCGATAGGGCTTCGTATTTTCGCCTTTGGCGAGAATACTCTTTTGCTGCGGCGACTCGGAAGAAAAAATGCAAGCATTTTTTCTTCACTCGCTGCCTTGCAAATCCGAACTACGGTTCTCGCCCTATCATATTACCAAATTAAAAAAGGCCTAAAGGCCATTTTAAATTGGTACACCCGATAGGGCTCGAACCTACGACCTTCTGTTCCGAAGACAGACGCTCTAATCCAACTGAGCTACGGGTGCTTACTGTATATATTATAACACTTTTCTGTTATAATGAAAAGATGAAAGTGTCAGTAACGGTAAAAGCGGGGAGTTCGCAAAATAAAGTCGTGGAAGCAGATGACGGAATAATAGTATACACATCGAAGCGAGCACATGACGGGGAGGCGAATACGGCGGTAATAAAAATGCTCGCGGAATACTACCATGTGAGCAAGTCGCGAGTGGCAATCGTGAGTGGTGAAAAATCAAAACATAAAATTGTAGAGATTAGATAATTATGCTGCGTACTTCGATAGTGATTGGAGGAAAAGCGTAAAATTGTGGGGATTAGATAATTATTTTAGTTCGTTGAGATTTTCTAGTTTTACCCATTCAGTCATGCCACTTTTCCAAGCAAGAGTAGTTCCCTGCGCAGTGCCTTCTGCTAACATATTTTTGATGGTTTCTATATCGTAGGGGCCGGTTGGTTTGCCATTTAGCCCTAGGTAGAATTTTACTGAAGATGATTGAGTTGGCCCTAGATTTTCGGCGGAGGACTGGGGGGTAATTGAATTAGAGGCTTGCGTGGATGGTGATGCAAATGATGGGATAGGAGCCTGGATGGGATTATTGGTGGTAGCCTGAGTGGGACTTGAAGAGGAATTGTTAGTGATTTCACCCATGAGTTTTTTATAACCTTCACTACTTTTGTCTATGTCTATTGTCCCTATATCCACGCTTGCGACTTTGACACCGAGGTCTTCCGCTAGTCGCTCGCGGATGGGAATTTCTACCAGGTCGTTTATTTCGTTGATTCTTCTCTCGAATTCTACAACAGGCAAATTATCGACACTTGGCGCATTCATAATGGCACTTTTGATGTATTTCCCTGCCGCTTCAATTACTTGATTCGTAAGGCCGTCCTCAGTGATTTCGTCTAGTCGATGACGTTTGACAAATTCTGCGGCATCCGCTATGCGATATGTCAAGACACCTTTCACGGTGACTGGGACACCGATGTCTGGTGCGCTAGGATCGTGCACTTCAAATGAACATACTTCAAATCTGGACTGGATTACCTTCGTTAAATTGATGAAATATATTTCAGCGTCAAATATCGCTCCATCTGCAAAACTTTCGCCCATGATGTTTGAGATAATCGGTAGAGTTTCGGGGCTGAGGATTTCGTCGGTTGGGCCGGTGATAAAATCTAGGTAGGTACCCATTTCGTTTTTGTAAACAAAAACTGCCGATGCGCCTTCTTTGACTTGGATTTTGTCGCCGACTAGAATCTTTCCTTTTAGCTTGGACTTATGATTTGGTTTCCATTTCCATACCAAATAATTATCTTCGCTACACGCGATTGTTTCTGGCTTTTGTTTTTTCTTTTTGAATAGTCCCATCTACTTTATTTTAACATAATAATTTTGGAAAGTGGAGGGCTAAAATAGTGGTAAGCTCGCGCTGCGCGCTTTGCGGTATCACTGCTGAGTTTTGTTTTTATAGTGGTAGGTGTGCGCTGGCGCGCACACGATACCCGCTGCTGAGTTTTGAAAATAATTAAGGAAAACGAGGATTCGTTTGTTTTTTAGGGGAGTTGTTCAAAAAATGAGCAAGCTCATTTTATTAAAAACTCCCCCTAAAAAACAAAACAAGCTGACGCTTGTTTTTCCTTAATCATTTTCCCCTAACTCATGGTGGTACTGGGTGGTTTCGAACCACCGACCTCGGGCTTATGAGTCCCACGCTCTAACCAACTGAGCTACAGTACCACTTAATTTCATTATATCACATTTTCATGATATAATAAAGATATGAATGCAAAAAAAGGTTTTACGATCTTAGAATTGTGTATAGTGGGGGTGTTTTGTACTCTACTCGTTGTGTTGTTTTTCGTGCAGAAGGCGAATATTGACGCGATGGAAAGAGACGAGGATAGGAAGACCGCCATTAATGCGATGTATTATGCGCTAGAGGAAAGTTTTTATAAAGAGAATGGCTATTATCCTGAGACAATAAGTGAAGAAAATATAAAAGTAATTGACCCGGCGCTATGGACGGACCCGATGGGAATCAATCTGGGAGTAGAGGGGAGCTCGTACTCGTATATGCCCGCAAATTGCGAGAATGACAAGTGTAAAGAATACATCCTCAAGGCAACGCTAGAAAAAGAGGATGCTTATATAAAATCCAACAGGAACTAATCGTCGTCCTTTGATTTCTTTGCGTCAGAGATAAGTCTGGTGACAGATTCAAGATCCTTTGAAGATATGTCGGAGAATTTGAAGGTATAGGTCGTCTCGTCGCCGACAGTAGAGAGGCGCAAGGTGCCAAAGTGAAAAATAGCAGAGAAAAACCCTTCTTGATGATAGCTGGCATCCTCAACTGAGCTAAGATCAATAACATTAATAGAATGGACAAACGGAGTATGCATGATTTTTTGGATAACACGTTGATTGGTAATATAGAGACGATTACCATTATAAATTCTGACAGCGATACATCCGCTAATAATAGTAAAAGCAAGTAACGTGAAAAGAATGATAAAAACAAAACTGCGACCACTCTCGCCGAGTCTTTCCTGAGCGAGCAAAATAGTAAGAAAGACCAATAGAATTGCGATGATGGCGATGGTGACGCTTATGACAATCATCATAAGACAAATATGAGCACGCTTAAAAGCGAACTCAATATACTCATCATCCTTCAAATTAAGGTCGGGATAATCTTTGACGCTACGCTCATGACGAATTCTGGCTAATGACTCATCCATTTGATTTAATTATACCCTATTTTCTGGATTTTGTAAATGTTTACGACCTTTCTCAGTGACGAGACGACCACGGGGGGTACGGGCAAGGAGGCCGAGTTGAAGAAGATAAGGTTCATAATAGTCTTCGATGGTGGTGGCTTCGTCGCCAGTAAGGGCGGCAATGGTATTTAGACCAACAGGACGATCGCCATAATTCTCAAGCATGAGACGAAGCATATTACGGTCGGCAGGATCAAGACCGAGATAATCTATTTCCATAAGTTTCAGGGCGCCTTCGGCAATAGAGCGATCGATAATGCCATCGCCATTCACGTCGGCATAGTCGCGAACGCGCTTAAAAATACGATTAGCAATACGAGGAGTAAGACGCGAACGGGTAGCGAGGAGTGTCTCCGCATCGGGGCGTATATCAGTATTTAGAATATTGGCGGTGCGATGGATAATCTGCTCAATCTCGGGTTCTTTGTAATACTCAAGACGATGAATGATGCCAAAACGGTCTCTCAACGGTCCAGCGAGAGAACCAGTACGAGTAGTAGCGCCAATAACGGTAAAATGAGGTAAATCTAATCTAACACTACGGGCGGCAGGGCCTTTGCCAATAACGATGTCCAACTTGTAATCTTCCATGGCGGAATATAAAACTTCTTCAACGGTACGACGGAGACGGTGAATCTCGTCAATAAAGAGAATGTCGCCATCTGCTAAATTCGTAAGAATGCTAGCGAGGTCGCCAGCACGCTCGATAGCGGGGCCAGAAGTAACGCGGAGGTTTGCGCCTAATTCATGAGCGATGACACCAGCCATGGTAGTCTTGCCGAGGCCTGGAGGGCCATATAATAATACGTGGTCAAGAGTGCTACCGTCGTTGCGTTTTTTTACGGCATCTATGGCAAGCTTAATGTTATTTTTTAGGTGCTCTTGGCCAATATATTCGCTAAAAGTCAAAGGACGGAGAGAAATCTCGATTTTTTCTTCATCGAGGTCATTCCCTGCCGCGGTGGGCTCTACCAATCTCTCAATGGCCATTGTTTTCTCCAGTTAAAACATAGGAGAGACGAATAAGATCATTTAATTCCTCGTCGCTCAGTTGACCAGCGGGAACTACCTCAATGCCACCACGTCCAAAATAGCGACTCTGCATGACGGATTCGTATTTTTCGGCAAGATGCTTCATGAGACGATAATCACAGCGAAGCTCCATGGTAGCATCATTTACGACGAGGAAAACATGGTCGCCGTGATAATAAAGCGTACGAGTGGCTTCGTGTCCATGGTCCTGCGATAAAACTTCACGTTTTTCGGTGTAGGGGCCGAGGCTGGAAAGGATAGACAAATCAATATTCATTATTTTTCTCCTTGTGGAAAACTTGTGGAAAAGTCCGTGTTTTTCATTTATTACTTCCCTTTTTATCTAGAAACTTAAGATACCACTGAAACTCCTCGATACTGCCGCGAATGTCATCAAGAGCGCGATGATTGTCGGGTTTTTGGAATTTCCGCCCGAGAGCATTTTCAAAATAGATTTTCCAAGCGGAAACGTCAAGCATACGATAGTGGAGACGCTTATTTAACTCTGGCATTTCGCGCTCAATAAATCGCCGGTCTTGATGGATAGAGTTGCCCGCTAGATAGATGGTCTGACCAAAATACTTATCCAGAAAAGCAAGTAATTCCCCCTCGACGGCCTGAATGGGCTGGCCGGTGGAGTTTCTCGCAACGAGAGCATCGTAGGACTTTTTGTTCTTTTCCCAGAAATCTCCAACCATACGAGTCTTTATAGTCTTATCATCAACGTGAACCGTGGCCTCGTAAGTCGCAATTTCATTCAAATCCATATCAGTCGCGATGGCGGCGACCTCAAGGATACGGTCCTTCATGGGATCAAGGCCGGTCATCTCCAAATCCACCCACAATAATTTAGCCTTCTTCATGCTATATATTATACCATAAAAATGGAGCTCTTAATTCGTTGGGATTGTTCACAAAAAAAGAATTGAAAGATATTTTTGTTCGCGGTGAATCTCTCGCCGGGGAAAAATATTTGAAATTCTTAACGGAAAATTTCGCGTCTCACGCCGGATGGGGGTCTCGCTACGAAATTTTCCTAAATTTCAAATATTTTTCACGGGTTTGATTCAATGCTCACAAAAATTATCTTTTCAATTCTTATTTACTTCAATAAAGAACAAATACTCACTTATTAAAGCGCTCAATTAGTATTTGCCTTCTAATCCGTTGATGGGGTATAGACGGTGCCGGTGAACCAGACGGCGTCGTTCGCGCGGTCGCGGATGACAAAGAGGAATGGGTGATCGAAGGTGAGGCGGACGAGTGAATCGTCTTCGGTTATAATAGCCTTACTGTCTAGGCTGAAAGTAGTAACGGCGGCAGCCTCAATGCCTGATTCGCTGAAGTCGATATTTGCCTTGTGGACAGCATCATTAACATAGAGACGACTAGTAGAAAGTTTGGAGAAATTAGCAGTACCTACGCTGAAGGCATTGACAATGCCGAGGTTTTCAAGGTCTTTTTTGAATTCTAATTCGTAATCAAATTTGAATTTTGGAATATTAACCTCAACACCACCTGATACGTCACTAGCAGAAGCGAGATTATCTAATGTTTTTTGCAACTCAACCGGCGTGAGGTCTTTGATATAACTTGCGAGGTCCGCTTTTGGCATGATGGCAGCGAACTCGAGGTTGGCGGTAGATTTGGAAGAAAGCGGAAGCGAAACAATAGTCTCGTCTTCATTGGTAGCATAATAAACATCCTGCGCGGCAAAAGTCTTTGACATGGTCGTGGCATTTATTTTTTTGTTGTTTGCAGCATAAAAATCATTCTTTCGCGTAAGGGCAGAATCGAACTGATATTCCCAATCCATCTTGATGGCGAGAGCATTTGCTAATACAACCTTGGTTTCATCAGTAGGAGTGACGCCGAGATTATCTATGAGGCCGAGAGTATTATCCTTAGCCCACTGGTTCATAAGATCGGCGGTTAAATCGCCAAAAATGAGCTGAGCATTTTGATTGTCTGTGACGGTATCAATATAGGAATCAAGAATGGAATCGCGATAAGTGTCACGAATAAAGACACCGTTCGCAAGAGAGAGCTCGCCATCAATACCTTGATACTGGGGTACTTCTGTGGAACCGAGGACTTTTGAGATTTGAGTCTTCGTAGTGCCATCGGCGCCAGCATCTAGAAGGGCAAGGCCGCTACGAATGGAAAGAGGGCTGTAGATAAGATTTTGTTTGTTGTTTTCAAGTTGAAGAAAACTGAGAGTGGTATTATCATCAGTCACGATGGGAATGTTGGGGGTGTCAGTACTTCCCTGGCTGGGTTGAGATTTATTTTCATTGATAAGTTTGATGGCAACAGCAATACCAACGCCGGCAACAACGAGAGCGATGATAATACAAAAGAGGCCAACGGCGAAATGATGAGATTTTTTGCGGGGTTTGGTAGTTTTAGATTTTTCATCACGAGGTTTTTTGTCGTGAGATTCTGTGACGGGCTTCATACTAAGAATCTTAGGTTCGTCGCCACTACTGGTCTTAGATTCGTTAATAGAATGGTTGTCGTAGTCGTGTTCTGGAATGGATTCCTCTGTAGTCGTAGTCTCAAAGGCAGAAATTGAAATGATATCGTCGGCAAATTCAGGCTTGGATTTCCTGCCAGAAGAATGGATGGAAGCAGTGGAGATAGTTTTCTTACTTACGGGCTGAAAATCCGAAATCATATTAGCAGGGGCGTGACCAAAAGAGCGAGACGTGGTGCCACTAGGACGAATGGCGGAGTCGGTGGCGCGGTGACTGTAGCGTGGTGAGCGAGAAACAAAATCGGAGCCTGGACGAGAATGAGTAGAAACTTCGCGAGATTCGTAATCTTCATGCGTTTCGTAATCCTCGCGATCGTCGGGAGCTTCGTGATTTACGTGGGTGTCACTAAAAGATTCGTGGGACTCGTGAGCGTGATGCGGAGCGTGCTCTGTATGAGCAACGTGTTCCGCGCGAGCAACAAATTCCAATTCATCGTCTGGCCCGGCAATAGAAAAATTTTCATGAGTAGGGCGTGGGCGAGAAGATATTTCCGCGGTTTCTATTAGTTCATCAACGGCGTCATCGTTGTCGTTAATGGGAGAGGAAATAGAACTAGGATGATTAGAGAAATCTGTGGAATCATAAAAATCAAGCGAATCGAGAGAATCTAACTCATCGCTCCCTGGTCTATTATTGGTGAAGTCCGACGAAGCTGATTGGCCTGACCGGTTGCCCACCAAGTCGGAAAAGTTATCTTTTTCGCTCATGTTTATATGATACTACATCGCGGATGAGTTTTCAAGACTGCATTTAGGCATGAAAAAGTGTTTTCTTCAGGATTACATTTAGACGTGAATATATGCTATTACTACATCGCGGCGGGGATTTCAATACCTAAAATATCAAGGCCATGAGTTATGACATTCAAATATGCCAATGTGAGCTCACGACGTGATACTTCCCTATCGCTGCCACTGACAGGACAGTTTTCATAGAAGCGAGAGAATGATTGTGCAAGCTCGTAGAGATAATTTGCGACTTTATATGGAGCAAGGTCGCGAACCGCATCCTGGAGGACTGTTTTATATTCCAAGAGTTTTTTTGATAAGTCGCGTTCAGCGGGCTGAAGTGGATAATCTTTGGATGTCTCGTCCGTGATGGGCTTTTCGAGGATTTTTTTCGCACGAACGGCAGAGTAGAGGAGGTAGGGACCAGAATTGCCAGTCATTTGGACGGAGGCGTGAGGATCAAAAATGATGTCTTGGCCCATTTTATATTTGAGAAAAGCATATTTTGTAGCGGCGAGAGAAATCTTGTCATCAGTAGAGTCGTATTCGTTCTTTAATTCGGTGCGAACCATATCAAGAACATCAACAGCGCGGAGAAAATTGCCATGGCGAGAGGACATTTTTTGATTCCCTGGCAGACGGACCATGCCATGGGTAAGATGAGTGGTCCTCTCAACAAGGTCGGGGGCATACAGCTCAACGGATTTTAGGACGACTTTCATATACTCAAGCTGCTCATTGCCGGTAATAACCACGGATTTATCAAAGTGATAATCTTGCCATTTAGTAAAAAGCAGACCGACGTCTTTTGTCTCGTAAGTGGGGACACCGTGACGATTGATAAAGACGCGAGTATGGAGACCGTATTTTTCGCCTGGAAAAATGACAGCACCATTGGACTCCTCGTAAATGCCGGATTTTAATTCTTGTTTTACTTTTGCGAGGCCAAGTGCGGCGACAGTGGACTCGGGATAGTATTTGTCAAATTTCAAACCGATACTAGCATAGAAGTCTTCAAAATAGGCATAGGATAATTCGCGACCGTGCCAATAGAGCTGAGAAAGCTCAGTGTCGTGAAGATTCTTCGCGTTGATGTCGTAGATTTCTTGGTTTAGGACGTCAATGGATTCCTTTGCGGATTCGTCTGTATCGTAGAGACGAGTACCCTCAATGTAGGAATTAGCGATGTCGTCAATAGTGAGATTGTCGGTCTTTACATCCTGTCTTGATAAGGAATATAAAGTCTTCGCAACGTGGAGACCAACGTCGCCACCAAAGTTTGCGCGAATAACTTTTGCGCCGGCATATTCAAAGAGACGAGAAATCGCATCGCCAACTACGGAAGTGTAAAGATGACCGACGTGGAGAACCTTGAATGGATTTGGATCGGAAAATTCGCAGATGACCGTCTGATTCTTTAATGTATTTAATGCGATTTCTTGATTAAAGTTATGACATAGTTTTTTAATGCTCTCTTTCAATGAATTATCTCCCAAAGTAAAATTGAGAAAGCCAGGAGCTGAAATAATAACATGAGATGGTTCGCTAAGCTTGGTTTCTATTTCACTAGCTATTTCCATAGGGGATTTATGTAGAGTTTTCGCGAGCTTCAGGGGAGCATTCGTGGAATAATCAGCATCAATACCTGCCGGAGAGGGTGTAATCTCTGGTTCAAAATCGAGGTCGTAGAGATTACCAATGATAGTCTTTAGATTTTGTTCCAAATCATCCATATATATATTATAACATATCTGGACGGATTGTGCCGAACTGGTAAAGATAGAAACCCCAAATTCGTTCACGGTTAGTTATCTTGATAGTCGGTAGAAATGAGAGAATCAATCGGGCAATAATCGTCGGTCAAGATGATATTATCTTCTAGAGAGCCAAGATCAATCGCGTCTTCTGGATAATAATTGTCGTTATCGGTGGCGACAACCATCCAGTTGGTGAATTGTTTTTGATTGATATTGGCATGGACTGGCAAGACATAGACGTGACGAAATACTTTTTGGAGGGTTTTTACCTCGGCGCGGAGGAATTTACTACGCGCCCCCTCCACAGCACCTAGGACATTTGACATATAGACACCGCCATAGGAAAGCCTGGATTTGATAGTGTTCGCTGCCTCCACAGTTGCGAGGATGCCGACGGGGACCTCGCCGGAAAAAGCGTCATTTAAAATGGCATCGTATTTCTTTTCGCCGTTAGACATAAAGACGCGACCGTCTTCATTGTAGAGACCGAGACGCTCGGTGCCATAATCATTTATGAGGTCATCAAGATAAAAATACTTTTTGGCAATCTCAGTAGAGACAGGATCAATTTCGATGACATCCATGGTTTTATCTGGATAAGTAGAAATGAAATATTTAGGATATTGGTAGGCGGCACCGCCAATCATGGCAGTCTTCTTTACGTCAAGAAAATCAAACATGCGGTCGTATTTTTTTAGATAGCTGAAAACTAACTCGTTTTTGCGATTAGGATCCAGGAATGTGGCCGAAGAATAGGCACCGCTCTGCTTGTAAAAACGAACTGGCTCACCCGCATACTCGCCATCTTCAATAATGATGCGGCCATACTCGGTATCAACGCTGATGCCATTCTCGGGGGAAGCGATTTTTTCAGTGCCGCCAATGATGACGGTAGAAGCAGTAACTACGACGAGCGAAATAATGGCCGCAGAAAAGAAAAGCCAGACTTTTTTGGTATTGGTGAGTTTTTTGAGGGGACGAAAAAGGATGGCGCACAGAAGGATAATTGCGGCAAGTAAAACGAATATCATTTTCGTACCGATAACTGGGATAAGCCAAAAACCGCCGGCAAATGTACCGAATAGGCTACCAATGGCGATAATAGCTGTGATGCGGCCAGATTCTTTGCCACTATCTTCGCTTCCTTTAATGTGTTCTTTCATGATGATAGGCGTAATGATGCCGAGGATGGTAGAGGGGACAAGGAAAAAGAGAATACTACTGATAACGGCGGAAAACTCGGTGCCGTAATTTCCAGTCTTAATACCGGAAAGAATGGGAGCATCTACAAGAGGAATAATTGCGAGGTAGATGGCAGTAAAAACTAGAAGTAGGCACATGATAAAACGACTTTGCTTGTGGGAGGATAATTTGCCGCCGATGATATTTCCTAGGCTACCAGCTAGTAAAATAATGCCAATGATGGCCGTCCAGACAAAATTACTATTGCCAAAGAATGGCGACAATAAACGAGAGGCGACTAACTCCAAAATCATGCCTGTCATATTGAGAATGAACAACACTGTGTAGTCCAATTTGTCGCCGATGGAAAGATGAGATTCTTTCTTGTTCCCTTTTGTGCTCATATTGTATATTATTGTATCACAAATAATTATTACAGTATAAAAACTATCTTCCATATCTTAGGAAATATGTTATAATGATGTTACGCGGGTATCGTATAACGGCTATTATGTATCCTTCCCAAGGATGAGATTGGAGTCCGACTCTCCATACCCGCACCAGAACAACAAAATAGTCCCGTAGGGACTAATTTTATTGTTCTAGGTTGAGAGAATTATGGAGAGGCGGACGAAAGTCCGCCCTGACAACGAAACGAGAGTATAAGAAAGTTTACTTTCTTATACCGAGTGAGGCAGTCAGGAGAGTTTTTGCGGAGCAAAAACTCGCTCTCCATACCGCACGGTTTATTCGGTGGGGGCGGGAGTCTCGGTATTGGTGGGAGTATTGGAAGCTTCAATGGTGATGAGCTCGGAAATGCCACCTTCGGCTTTTACTTTGTCAAAGCGAGAATTAAACTCAGTGAAAGGAACGCGGATGGAAACAAAATTGACTTGGCTGTCGTTTTTTTCAACTAGTTTAACGAAGTAATAACCGTCACCATTCATGGAAACGAATTTACCACTGCTTCCTCCCGGTTCTAGCTTGGCGGCTTCGGTGGCGCGACCACCATCTATGTTTTTGCTATCAACAAGCCCGCCAGTTTCCTGATAAATGATTTTGTCGCCGAGCGCTGTGGCGACAGCGGAATAATTATTGCCGTTTTCGCTGAGCATCCGCTCAACTTCACTGGCGATGTTTTTTGCGTTCTCATCTATGGCTTCCGATACTTTTGCTTTAGCAATAGAGAGGTAAAGCATGCGCTCATATTCGGATTTATTAAGGCCGAAATTGTCTTCAATGATTTTAATGAAGCTTTCTTCGCTACGCTCAACACCGCCAATATTAAGATGGCGAGTAAACTCTGCTTCAACTTCATCGTTTGATATTTCAATACCTAACTCTTTGGCGAGTTTAATGGCGTAGCTAAATTTCTCCGAGTCATCTAGCGCGCTTCTCTTATACTCAGCGCGGAGGTGGGCAACTGATTCTTCGTCAAACTGACTACCGGATTGACGCTCGATGGAAGTCATACTACTACGATATAACATCAAATAGTCGGAAAAGAGGACATTCTCATTATCAACATGGGCGACCGGAACAGGAAACACCCGGGTAATACGAAAGAGGAATTCATCGGTCATACCGAAGCGATAGAGTGCAAGCCACATAGAAATAGTGATAGCCGTGAGAACGACAATAATGATAAGAATGGTGTTAACGACAATACGATGGCGCGAGAACTGGAGGGGATATTTAAACTTGCGACCTTTTGACAAGACTTCTTCGCGACGCTCGTCAACTTTTTCCTGGGCGGTCTGGGGGGACTTTTTTAGTTTCATAGTATATATTATATCATGACTCAAGACAAGAATGGAATAATGTGCTATAATATATAATATATATGGCCCAGTAGCTCAATTGGATAGAGCAGTTCCGTCCTAAGGAAAAGGTTGTGCGTTCGACTCGCGCCTGGGTCACCAAATTCGAGTTAAAAGCCGCCGATGCGGCATTTTTCGTGCCTCGCTCTATGTATAATAGCACTTCGGCACGAGAAAATACCACCTCAGCGGCTTTTATTCTCGAATTCCCACTCACTCAAGAAAGAAAGTCTAACAAAGAAAGCAAGGATGAAAAAGAAAACAGGCGTATGTCCTGTTTTCTTTTTGGCTATATTTATTTACTGGCAGAATTTGTAGGCGTCGCGGATAATCATGACTTCTTCATTGGTCGGCTCAACGTAAACTGGAACAGTAGAGTCTTCGGTAGTAATAATGCCGCTAGTAATTTCCTTGAAGCCGGCAATAGCGTCATTGACTTCTTTATTTATTTTAATACCCAGAGGTGCGAGCTTTTCAATGATGGCCTCACGAGTGGTGGCACCATTTTCCAAAACACCGGCAGTAAAGACAATGGCATCAACATTACCGTCAAGCTCCAAGTAATACTCAGCGATATAACGGTCAATACGATCAACATACATATCAAGGGCGAGACGGGCATCTTCGTCGCCAGCTGCAATGGCGCTCTCTACGTCACGATTGTCATTATGTCCGCAAATGCCGAGGAGGCCGGATTTTTTATTTAGCGCGTTATCTACTTCGTCGTAAGTCATGCCTGACTCGTCAATGACATATTTAATAATAGATGGGTCAATGGAGCCAGAGCGGGTGCCCATCATGAGACCATCAAGAGGCGTGAGGCCCATGGTAGTGTCGTAGCTCTCGCTGTCTTTCACGGCGGTAATGCTAGCACCGGAGCCGACATGACAAATGATAAGATTAACCTTTTCCTTCCCTAGTTTCTGTTGCATGGTCTGTGTGATGTATTTATGTGAAGTGCCATGAAAACCGTATTTTCGTACACCGTATTTTTTATACCATTCCATAGGGACAGGATACATGTACTGGACGGGGGAAATGGTGTGATGGAAGGCGGTGTCAAAGACTGCAACTTGAACTGCATCAGGGAGAGCCTCCTGCATGGCTTTGATGCCGGCGAGATTGCCTGGATGGTGAAGGGGGCCAAGTTTTGTTAGGTTCTTAATATCCTTCACTACTTCGTCAGTAATAATCACGGAGTCGGTGTATTTCTCGCCGCCATGAAGGACGCGATGGCCGACAGCTTTGATTTCATTAAGATTTTCTACGGCACCGTGTTTTACTAACTCGTCTAGCATAACAGCGACAGCCTCGGTATGATTTTTTATTTGTTTTTTGGTTTCTTGTTTTTCTTTGCCTTGCTTGATAGTGTAAAAACTATCATCAGCACCAATCTTCTCTACATAGCCACTGATGACGGATATTTCTTCTGGCATTTCATAAAGCTGGAATTTTAGTGATGACGAGCCAGCATTGACACATAGTATTTTCATATAACTCCTTTGTTTTAATATATTATAACATATATTCGAGATCTAGGTAAAAAGATCATCTCGACTGGTAAAGGTAGAAAAGAATATTAGCAATTATCTTCCGTTCATCATCGGTGGCTTGACCATTTGAATGGCCAGTATTGATATAGGCAGTATGTTTGTCAGTATAGCTAGCCAGATAGAAATTGGAGGCATCGGCTCTTTCTGGGAGATTATCGAAGCGTAACCAGACGGTGGCACGAGTAGCCCTAAATTGAGTCCTATGCGCCGGAGGAATAGTAAGAACAGTGCCAACACCACCAATTCTATATGGATACTCCGTAAAAATGCCGCTCTTGACAATTTTTACTTTATTAGTAGCCGTCCAACCGAAATTCTCACATTCTACCCCTACCAAGTCCTCGAGGCTCTTGAAATAAGGATGGCTAGTGCAGTCGCCGGAATGTAGCGTATCATGACCAAAGAGAACTCCACCTTTATTATTAAGGAAATCCCTTATAGCTGCCGCCGAATTAGCATTGAGGTCTTTACTATTATTTACATCCCAGAATCCAAACACTACAATATCGTAATTCCAATTACCTCTACTACCAAGATACTTGTAAGGGTCCGCATTGAAATCGGTGATTTTTACTGGCGTGACTGTAAGGAGTTTAGAGCTATCACCTTCTTCATTTATTCCCCATTTATCCATCCAGGTTTTGAGAGAGTTAGAGGCTGGAAGATCTGGATAGACGTTTAGGACGTTGATCTCGATGCCAAATTTGGCAGTGACATCAAGTTCTTTGCCATTGATGACATATTTCAAGATGGGATCTTTCGAATAAATCGTGCCATCCGGCTTGAACCAGCCTAGGAAGTCAAAGCCAGGCTTCGGTGTGGCTGTAATAGTTACAGTTTTACCGTATAGTTGCGTGGTGCCGCTAGGATAATCACCAGTCACTGTACCAATGCTGGAATTTTCGGTATGATAAGAGAGAGAGCCTTCGGGGATTTCATATTTTGTGGCGTCGAGATCATTCAGGCGGATGACGGTAGAGATAGTAGAGGGACGCTCGGAGTCGTCGGTGTTGTACCAGCAAGTGCGAATGTAGAAATCATAATATTCGGCAGCATCATTGGATTGATTACGTGAATCTTTTACGGCTATCACATAGATACCTTCGGCTAGCAATAAATCACCACTAGTATCGCTACTAAAAAGTGTTTCGGAAGAAGTGTTATTATTACCATAGACAAGTCGTGGATAAGTAGAAGTAGCTGCAAGAATAGGGCCCGCGGAATTATTTTTGGCTCCGCTATCAATATATACACTTTTCGCATCCGCTTTTTCATTGGCATAGTTGCCTAGTTGGTTAGGGTCGATGATGAAAGCTTTTTTAAAAATATCTTCCTTATAATTATCCTCACATGAGTCAGGGGTATATTGGATTACCTTCTTGATTTGTTCGTCGCTCCAGGTGTTATCGATGGTGATGGCATTCTTTTTAATCTCATCCCAGAGATTGGAAAATTTGGGCGTAGCAGTATCGTGGTCCACCAAGGCGGCGTTTTGGATAAACCGGAGGGCATCAGCTTGAGCGTCTATTTGTTCGCGGGTGATACTAGCCTCAAGAGTATCCTCAGCGCTGGAAGTACTGGCACTAAGAACGGAAACAGCCGCGACTGCCACCATGGAAAAAATCCCAATAGCGAGAGTTACTTCAATTAGAGTGTCGCCATGTTTATTTTTTGCAAGATGTTTAAACATATTTTTATTATAGCATAATCGGATAAAAGACTTAATAGGAAAAGATTTACATTATAATGATAAGTACGGGTAAGCGACGGAAATAATAAGATAGGCGGCAACAAGGAATGGACCAAGTGGGAGATTATGACGATGTCTAGAATGAAGGATGGGGGCCATGATTATGACGGCTAGAAAATTTGCAAGCGTCAAAGTCAGTAGAGCGGGCCAGACGCGAGAAAGAGCTAAAGCGATGGCGGTTGCTAAAAACCAATCACCGTCGCCAACCCATTTCCCTTTTGAGGCTAAGTATAATATAAAATAAAGCCCACCGAGGATAAGGAAGGCTCCGAGTGGTTGAAGGAGATAGTCAGGAGAAAATGTGCCTGAATGAGATTGCGATGCCCAGGATATTTCGCGGAGAATTAAAATAATAGCGGAAACGACAATGGAAATAATAAGCAAAGAGGTGGGCAGCTCACCATAAAGGCCATCGTAGATGGCAAGAAAAATAAGCGGAAGAGTAAGAAAGAGTGTAGCGATAAAGATAGCCCAGTCAAGGGGAGAGGCAGAAAAATGATTTAATGAGGATTTAGTGTAAAAAATAAAAGAAAGACCGAGAGTGAGCCAGGAGAAGGCAGTGAGGAACTCGGCAAGAAATTCGGTGAAGCCAATCTTCTTATGACACTTACGACAACGACCACGAAGGAGGAGCCAGGAAATAATGGGGATATTATCATACCATTTTAATCGGTAATGGCAGTGGAGGCAGATAGAGTGACTCGGGAATCTACTTCCCTTCTTCGTGGATCTTGCATGCATACGACGGGCTTGGCAGCAAAGAAAAGAACCGAAGCATGCACCCAAGATAAATAATAAACCTAAGAAGATAATTGTCATATTTATATGATAACATAGATACAACTAAATAATACCGCATTATAATTGGAGAAAATAAAAAAACTCTAATTTGTTTGCAATTGTTTTATCTTTTATAATTTAGTATAATGGGTTTATGGTTAAATATCGGCGTGGGTTCACGATAATAGAAGTAGCGTTAGTACTTGCGGTGGCGGGAATGATAATGTTGGCGGTATTTATTGCGCTACCTGCCGTGCAGAGAACGGAACGTGATGCGGAGAGGCAAGAAGATTTGGCGGAAATAATTAGAGGGATAAAGAGTTATCAGTCAAATAATCGTGGGGCGTTGCCCAATGGAGTAACCGCGTGGAAAAAGTTTTATAGTGATTATTTGCCAAAACTTACCGAGCCTAATGGCCAAGGGTATTTTGATAATTTTGATGATTCAAGTTTGGTTGTATGCAATTCGGCAACTGGGGCGGCCTGCGCGGGAGGGTCGCAAGGCGATAAGATTGCAAGTTTCATGAATAATGATTTTGAAATTAATAACTATAGAATAATGGTAGTGACACAAGCAACGTGTAACGGAAGTGAGCCGATAAAATCATCAAACGTGCGAAAGGTGGCATTATTATACACCTTAGAAATAGGCGGAGTGATTTGTAAGAATAGCTAAACTTTGGACTTTCTTTGGCAAAGAAAGTCCAGCAAAGAAACCAGGATAAAAACTAAAACAGAAGTGAATTCTGATTTTAGTTTTGATGGATAACTTTTTAATTCCGTTGGAATTAAAAAGGATACAAAAATACCCCCTCGGGGGAGGGGGTGTTTATTATGCTAGGAAGGATTAGCTGCTGGCTTGGCAGTAGGTGCCGGTGGATTCCATGTAACCGTAGATGGCGAAGGCACGACCGCTGTTGACATATTTAGGTGCAGCTGAGCTATTTGCGTTGGTTCCAGAACAATCTGCGCGAGTCACTACATAAACTTGATTGCCCTTACCAGTCTCCCCTGTTACCTTTGGATCACCTTCTTTAACGGCAAAATTCACATCGGTGTCGCTTTTACCACATTTTGCATTTGAGCTTCCAGTAGCTTCACAAACTGTGATAACATATTCATTCTTATTAGGATCTTCACCTTTCTCATTGATGTATTTGTTGGCAGCGAGGGTCGTGCTTTTGCTCGGGAGCTTGCCATTGCTAGCCATATAGCCGGAAATGGCGGATGAGAGATCGCCGTAATCCTGGCGGCGTTGAGTGTCACGCTGATTCCTCTGGAGAGCGGGGAGGGCGACGAAGACCATGAGGAAGATGAGGCCGGCCACGGCGAGCACCAAGACCACCTCAATGATGGTAAAACCCTTTTTGTATTTTCCTGTTTTAGACATTGTATTCCTTTCCTATGTAAACTATTAAGTTTATGATACATCAATCATAAATAAAATGCAAGTGGTTTATTAGGCGGAGACGGAATTGACGAGAGAGTAAATAGGAAGGAGCGTGCCGCCAATGACGACACCGATAAGACCAGCCATGATGACCATGAGAATCGGCTCAATCATAGTGGAGATGTTATTTACTTGTTCGTCAAGCTCGGTCTCGTAAGTCTGAGCAGCTTTGCCGAGCATCTCGTCAATTTTACCAGATTCCTCGCCGATGGCGACCATCTGCGGGATGAGCGGTAGCATGTAATTTAAGCCCTCAAGAGAAGTCGACAGTGGCTTGCCACCTTTGATAATATCGAGTGATTTTGTATATTCTTTCTCTACTATAACATTATTGACGGCGCCGATAGAGGTCTTGATAGAATCAAGCATGGGGACGCCGGTCTCCAACATCATTTCGGCGGTACGGGCAAAACGAGAGACATAAAGCTTTAGAAAAAGTTTACCAAAGATGGGAGTATGAATCTTGATACTGTCCATAACTTCACGACCAAAGGATGTATGTTTGACTGCGACGTAGGAACCACCAACAATGAGAAGAAAAAGGAGAAGAACAAACCACCAAAACTGACCGAAGAATTGCGAAATGCCAACGAGGAACTGAGTGAGGGCGGGGAGTTCTTTGCCCATGTCACTATAGAGCATCTCAACTTGTGGAACGACCATAATCATCATGAAGGCAAGCACAGCAATAATCACTACGAAGATAATGGCTGGATAGACTAGCGCGCCACGAATTTTACCGAGCAGGGCGGCGTCTTTTTCCTCTTGGTCGGCGAGGCGTTTCAAGGCAATATCAAGAGTACCGGAAGATTCGCCCGCTTTTATGAGCGAGAGGTAAACATTATTAAAAATGTCTTTGTGCATGGAGAAGGCATCATAGAGAGTTTTGCCAGACTCAACGTTAGTGGTAATTTCCTCAACGATAGACTTCATGGCGCGAGACTGAGTCTGGTCGGCAACGGTGCGGAGACTATTACTAATGGGAAGGCCAGCGCCGATAAGTGTGGCGAGCTGACGAGTAAAAGTAATACGATCCTTCCCTGTCGCATGGCCATTGGTGGAGCCTAAGAGCGAAGCTCCTTCCTCGGCGATGGAATCGGGAATGTAACCTTGATCAATGAGGAGATGACCGGCGGTTTGCTCGTTGTCGGCTTGGATGCTACCTTTGACGACTTTGCCGGTTTTTTTGTCTTTGGCTTTATAACTGAACCGCTTCATACTAGCCTCTCAATAGCTTTTCTAGTTCTTTTGGATCAACAGCAAATTCTAGGGCGGAGTCATAACTCACGGTGCCACTCTGGACGAGGCTAGCTAGAGTCCGATCAAGAGTCTGCATACCTTGTTCGGCGCCAGTCTGGATGGCATTGTCAAGCTGAAAAGTCTTACCTTCACGAATGAGAGCACGGATGGCGGGATTTGCTACCATGATTTCGGCCACAGCAACGCGACCGCCATTTGTGGCGGGGACAAGACGCTGAGAACAGACAGCCTGGATAATGTTGGCAAGCTGAGTGCGGACCTGAGTCTGTTGGTGTGATGGAAAGACATCAATCATACGGTCAATGGACTGAGCGGCGGAATTCGTATGGAGGGTAGCAAAAACAAGGTGACCAGTCTCGGCAATAGTAATAGCGGCCTGAATGGTCTCAAGATCACGCATCTCGCCAATCAATACAACATCCGGATCCTCGCGAAGAGCAGAACGAAGAGCGGCTGCAAAACTGAAAGTATCATAGTGGACTTCACGCTGAACAATAACACTGCGCTCGGATTTATGAGTAAACTCAATGGGATCCTCAATGGTGATAATGTGGACGGATTTCTCGCGATTTATTTTATCAATTAATGCAGCGAGGGTAGTAGATTTACCGGAGCCCGTAGGACCAGTAACAAGAACAAGCCCACGCGGAAAATTGGCAAAAGTCTCAATGACGGGAGGAAGATCCAGTTCCTCAATGCTTTTGATTTTGCCGGGAATGAGACGGAAGGCGGCAGCGAGTTTGCCACGCTCATGAAAGGCATTGACGCGAAAACGAGCAACATCACCGAAGGCGAAAGAATAATCAAAATCTTTGTCTTTTATGAGAATATTTTGTTGTTCCTCATCCAAAGTGGCAAAAATTAGGCTTTGGAGATTGTCTTCATTAAGGGCCGGGGTGCCAATGATGGGAATAAGTGAGCCATCAACACGAAGAATGGGGGGGAGGCCATATTGCAAATGAAGATCAGAGGCATTGCGACGAATACACTCCTCAAGGAGATTTTCAATTTTTGGATTTGCTACTGTCTGGCTATTATATTCCATGTTATTATTATACCACTTATGTTATTATTATGACAAATCACTCGCTACGCGATTTACCTCCTCTAGGCTAGTAATGCCGGAAAGAGCCTTCAATACTCCGTCCTGACGCATGGTAATCGTTCCCTTCTCGCGGGCGAGGTGCATAATCTCACCAGCAGTGGAATGCTCAATAATTTTTTTCTGGATATCATCATCAACAATAATTGTTTCGTAGAGACCAGCACGACCTTCGTAACCGCCGGGAGTTTCTTTTGTGTCCATGCCACGTTGGAGATTATAATGGTCGTCGTTCTTTACTTGGAGATTTGGATAACCGAGATCTTCGCTGACTTTCGCCACATCGGCACTAGACTGGGGGAGGAGGTCGCCGACAACATCATTAATACTACCAGTTTCGAGCTCGCTGGATTTGTATGTTTCGTGTTTCTCGGTGATGCGACGGACTAGGCGCTGACCGATGACGACATTCAAGGTGGAAGCAAGAAGGAATGGCTCAATGCCCATATCAAGGAGACGTGGGAGAATGCCGGCAGCAGAGTTTGTGTGGAGAGTACTAAAAACGAGGTGGCCAGTAAGAGCGGCCTGGACAGCAAGGCTCGCCGTCTCGTCATCACGAATCTCACCAACCATGACTACGTCGGGATCTTGACGCAGAATGGAACGAAGACCGGAGGCGAAGGTGAGGCCAGCGTCAACGTTAACTTGAATCTGATTAATGCCGTCAATCTTGTACTCAACTGGATCCTCTAGGGTGACAATATTAATTTCCTCAGATTTGATTTTTTGAATCAAGGCATAGAGGGTAGTGGATTTACCTGAACCGGTAGGGCCCGAGGTTAAGATCATGCCGTTCGGCTGTTTGATAGCATGAAGAACATCGCGGAGAGCATGACCAGTCATACCCATCGACTCAATATTCATAGAGACGCTTTTCTTATCAAGTAAACGAATAACAACTTGCTCGCCCCAATAGACGGGCGAGATGGCGATACGTAGATCAATCTCTTTACCGTCAACGAGAACAGTAAACTGACCGTCCTGTGGAACGCGGTGTTCGTCAATTTTTAGGCTGGAGAGAATCTTAATACGAGAAACGAGAGCGGGGGCAACGGTCTTGGGGAGCTCCATGATTTTGCGTAGAACGCCGTCAATGCGACAACGGATAATGAGGGAGTTCTCAAGTGGCTCGATGTGGATATCGGAGGCTTTGGTCTTTGCGGCGTAACTTAGAATCGTAGTGAGGGCTTTAGAAATGGGCGAGTCCTGAACGATGGTTTTGACATTGGAGGCTTGCTGGGTGGCTATCTCTTCGTTGGTCTCGCGGACAGCCTCTTTTACGCTGGAAAAATCACCATGATATTGATCAAGTATTTCTTTGATTCCCTGCTCAGAGGACATCCAGACACGAATGGGTTGATTGACAAGATTTGTAAGATAGTCCGTCATTTGGACGTTGACGGGATCAACCATGGCGATATTTAGGATACCGTCTTTTTCGCCGAGTGCGACAGCCATGGCACGAGTCGAAGCGTCGCTAGGGAGTTTGGTTAAGATGTCCTGGTCTATAGAGATGTTTTTAAGCTCAACATAGGGGACGCCAATAATGGCGGCGGTGGCTCTGGCGATCATTTCACTCGTGATGATATTACGTTTTTTTAATTCGTCCAGGAGGCGCTGACCCGCAGCCTCGGCTTCGTTTTTGACGGAAAGAACTAATTCCGTATCAGCTAGGCCTTCGGCCAAAAGTAGCTCGGTGATTCTCCGTTCTGCCTCGGGAGTTAGTTGTGCCATTACTGCTCCTCTTCTGGTGTATCTGTGGGATTATCAGTATTGTCGGTATTGTCAGTATTGTTATTATCAGGTTCATTTTCCGGAATAATGGTAGTAGAACTGCCGTCACCAACATAGACTTCAACGGTTGGGTTAATGGATTTGTAATTAAAAATGTTGGGATTTGGCTCTTCCAGGCTACCATAGTCTTCCGCTTCGGTAGTGGATTCGCCAGAAGGACTTAGCGTAGTGATAGAAAATGGATCTATGGAACCAGCAAAGATATTGATAATAGTAAAACCAACAACAGTACCAATGATACCTGTAACAATGGCAAGAAATAGTTCTTTTTTCATTTATTCATTTTCTCCTGACGAATTACCATTGCGACTCGTGACGTTGTTTTCAGTAATAACGGTAGTGTATCTAGGCAATGTAGTGGGTGTAACATAGTAAGCCCTGGCACTAGCTTCAACGACAATGGAATTATCACCACTCCATTCAATGGTGGCACTAGTAATATCAAATTCACGAATGGAGTGCTCAATATTATAGAGCACTTGTTTTGTGGTGCCGCTATCTGCTTTAATGGTGAGACCAACCGGGATAACATTCATATTGCTATCATCAGCATAAGGTTCGCTCTCGCCGGAAGGACTGAGGGCTTCGGGTTCCCAATTCGAGAGAATGAATAGTTTATTAAGGCTGGCCATGAGGGCTTCATTATTACTAAAGGCTGGCAAAGCATCTGGGATAACACGGAGAGCGGAACAACTCTTGATAAGGTTGCTGGCAGCAGTTAATTCATCTGAACCAACGGCAACATCGTAGATTTTATTTAATTCTTCGTAAGTATAGGTTTTATTTGTTTCAGGATTAATGCAGGAGGTGTCATTTGAACTGGCGATTTTTGGGACAGAGCTAAGTGAGGAATTAGCAGCAAGATTTTCGAGGATATTAGCACGGAGTGAGCCAGGGATCTCGGATACTTCAATACTAGCTGGATCACATGCTTGCAATTCTGTATCCGAATAGGTTTTATTTTTCGGGCTTTTACAAATACCAATTTCCCTAATTACATTAGAATAGTCAGCGATAGCCTTTTCTTCTTCCATGATAACCCTGGTGTTGAAGGAAATTTGATTAGTGAAACGTTTGGTGAGAGCAATAGAAACACCAAGGACTAGCGAGGCGCCAAGGACAGCAAGAATCATATACTGTTGAGCTTCGGTGATTTTGAGATTTTTGGTGAGGGTGATTTCCTTAGCCATTGTTTCCTCCTGTATTGTTCGTGTTGTTGCCTGTGTTGTTGGTCGTATTATTGCTCGTGTTATTATTTGTACTGTTGTTGGTATTTTCTTTGGCCCTCGCGTTGTTCGTGGCGTCGGCCTGGCAACTGGCGTCATCGGCGGCGCAATCGGTGGCACGCTGACCGAACATGTTTTGGATTTGGACGTATGAGTCGGTGACGTTGTGATGACCAGATGGAGGAATAGCCAGGAGATGATTATAGTCAAACTTATATGCCTCGGGTGCGAGATAAATCGTGGCGGCAAAGCGAAGGACTAGCTGATTGTTTTCGTTGCGGCCATTGGATGACTCCTCAATGGAAATACCATCACTGTTTTCCTCAGTAGAGATGAGTTTACATTCATCATTAGTGCTAGTCCAGGTGGGGGTGGTAGATTTGACGGTGATCGTTTTATTATTATTTTTATCTTCATTTTCAAGCGTAAAGGTGTCGTCAGGGAGAGTGCCGGTATAAGTGATACAGCTACTAGCAAAATGAGCAACATTTTTGATCTCACCATCAAGACTCATGTAAGGCTCGCCTTCCTTGGGATTAGTTTTATACCAGTCGGCAAATTGGGGGGTGCGCCAAATGCGAACGTAGTTGTGACCATTAAAAGGCTCTAGTGTGTAGCCAGAGACCTCGGTGATTTCTGGTGTACTGCTATTTTCTTCGCTATTATCATTTGTCGGCTCCTCTTTCTCATTGTCGGTAGGGTTGATAATAATGCGGTTATTGTTTTTATTATTGCCAGAATCGGTGTCATCTGTGGTGTCAGTATCTTCGGTGGTAGTATTACAGCCTTCGGCGGTAATGTCCCAATAGGCATAAATACCCTTCTCTGGATCGTTCAGGATGGCACCATCAGTACCATTCTCGATGACACAATAGGCTGGGATTTCGTTCCCCTCGCGATCCACGTAGCGACCGTAATCATAACGCATGTAAGCCATACTTTTTTTGAACGAGTCAAGAACATTGTAGTCAATATAAGGATCAGTGCCTGCATCAGCATGAGCTTCAAAAGCGAGAGTTGGAACCTCGCCGCTGAGATTGACATCTAAGCTAGAAATCGTGATGGTGTCTGGGCCGGTAGGAATGAGGGCAGTGAGAATATCAAATGTGCGGCTAAAAACCTTTTTATTGTCGGAAAGTGTGTTAATATCGCCAATTTGATTACGAATAGTGAGATACTCGCTCAAGTCTGCAAAGGAATCAATTTTATCGGAGAGATTTTTGATGGTGGATTTTTTGCTATCCAGGGCTAGTTGTTGACCACCCATAATAGAGCCGAAAACAGCAGCGATGCTGATGCTGGCGATGCTGACAACAATGCAAAGGAAGAAAATGAAGTTGCGAAGTTTTAGGGTTTTAATCATCTCATATTTAATGTCGGGAACGAGGTTAATTTCGCGGACTTCATTGGCCTGCTTACTTGCGGCGAGAAGCTTGGCTTTGATTTTTTTGAAATCAATGTTGAAATTTAGGTTTTTCAAATCAATCTTTGGTTTCTTAGAATCTTCCATTAATTATTGCTCCTTTCTGAGAGACCGACAACGACGGCGAATTCGCTGGCGACGGGGGCGAGAGCGGATTGTTGCTCGGGAGTCATGCGAACGAATTGCCATGGATTACCATTGACTGTGGGGATATTAGTCTTAGCCTCAATGAATTCAGTAAAGAGCGGGATAATACTAGCATAACCAGAGAGTACGATGCCACCGATTTTACCACTGAGATACTTGGACTGGAAGAAACGAACGGATTTGGCGAGCTCAGTAGCGAAGGTCTCAAGGTGAGTATTGAGGATGCGGAAAACTTGACCTTCAACTTGAGTGTTATCAAGGCCGAATTTGAGTATGAATTGACGAGCCTGGTCTTCGCGAACACCGAGAGTGGTAGCAACAGCATGAACAAGGAGTGTAATGCCACCAGGAATGGAGCGGACGAGGCGAGGTTGGTTGTGATAATTTACAACGAGATCGGATGAGCGCTCACCAAAATCAACGATGAGGGTAGCATCAATGGCGCCGGGAACATTTAGTGAACGGGCCATTGCTAGGGGTTCAGGCTCCATGGCAATAACATCAAGACCGGTTTTTTCTATGGTCTCAAGGGCATCTTCGGCGAATTTTTTGGCGACGCTGCTCACGAGAACTTCGGTCTTTGTCGGGCTATTGGGGCTGGGACCGAGAATAATAAAGTCAGCTTTAGCATCGCTAATTGCCATTGGGACGTATTTGTCAATTTCATATTTGAAGGCCTTCCTGAGTTCTTTGTCGGGAATAGTATCAGTCTCAACGACGCTAGTAAAGGTCTTTGTGGCGGGAATACCCACGGCAACATTACGAGTCTTAATGCCAGCCTGCTCAACTGCACCCATGATGGCTTCACCGAGGTGTTTTTTGCCTAACTCGCTGCTATCCGTGGCGAGCTTAGCGTCAATGGGGACGTAGGCGAATTTCTGCAAGGTCCAGCCCGTCTTGTTGTTACCAGAAAGCTGAACTAGACGCATCGAGTTCGTACCGATGTCTAATGAGAAGAAATCACCCACACCATGCAACAAATCCATGGTTTAATTATAAGCGGAATGACGGGAAAAGTCAAATGGGAAAAATCGTAGGCGACAAGAAATATTTGCTCTATAGTAAAAATGGGATGCTTTCACGCGAACCTTTTGGTGAAAAACCGAGATAATAATTTGATGGGGTCCCGCGGAATTCAGTTTTGCTTCGCAAAACTGTCGCTACGTCGTGCTGATGAAAAAGTAAACTTTTTCAACATCACTCCTCGCGAACAGTTCCGCACCCTCATCACTATTTTCTCGGTTTTTCAGCCTTCTTATGGTTCGCTTAGAAAGCATCCCATTTTCTGGAGACCGTTATTGGGCTTATACTAGTTTTAGCCAGTAGAATCTTTCGCGGTTGCCGGTTTTGCCTTTTAGGTCGTTGTCGTGTTTTTTGATGATGACAAAGTTATGGAATTTGAGCCATGATTCAAAATTCTTGATGATTTGGCGACGAATGGTTTCGTTTTTGACGACGCCATTATGCAAATCCTCGGGGTTGGCTTCAAATTGAGGTTTCAGCATGACGAGGAAATCGGTGTCTGATTTTGCGAGGTGGTGTTTCGCGTAGGCTAGAACTTTTTTGAGGCTTAGGAATGAAATGTCAGCCACAATGACGTCTGGCTTTTTTGACATCTTAAAATCAAAAATATCAGTTTTTTCGTGGAGCTCAATACGGGGATCAAAGCGAAGTGGGCGCATCATCTGATTTGTTCCCTTCTCTACCGCGATAACATTTTTGGCGCCGGCGTCTAATGCGTAGGCGGTGAAACCACCAGTCGAAGAACCAATATCCAATACGATTTTATCGTGGAAATCAAAATCAAAGGACTTTGCAGCGCTAGATAGCTTAATATAGCCTCGAATAGGTTGATTATTTCTTGCGTTCACGATAAGCGCTGGTCTCCGTATCAACTGAGACGATGTCACCTTCCTTAATGAAAGCAGGGACTTTAATGACGATACCCGTCTCCAATGTAGCATCCTTCATGACTGAGGTAGAGGTGTCACCTTTGACGGCATTTTCAGTATAAGTGACGGTGAGCCAAAGATTCTTGGGAAGTTGCAAATTGATGGGGGTACCATTATAGAATTGGATTTCCATCTCATCGCCATCCTTCATAAAACCCGAAGCGTCGCCCACAAGGTCTTTCATGAGCTCAAATTGCTCAAAACTTTCTGGGTCCATGAAGTAGAACTTTTCGTCATCTCGGTATAGATATTGAACTTTCCGTGTGGTGACTTCGGCGGGCTCGATTTTTTCCTGACCTTTGAAAGTCTTGGGGAGGAGAGCGCCAGTGATTAGATTCTTTACCTTAACATTAACGATGGAACCACCACGGCCCATAACTTTTTGAGAATACTCAATCACCTTGTATGGCTGGCCATCCAAGGTAATCAGGGTGTTTTTCTTTAAATCTGTCGGTCCGTACATCTTATGCCCCCACAAATGGTAAGAGTGCTAGATGACGAGCGCGTTTTACAGCGACGGCTAACTGTCGCTGTTGCTTTACGCTAAGACCAGTTTTACTAATAGGCTCTATGCGCCCGTAAACATCGAGGTATCGCTGGAGAGTTTTCACGTCGCGATAATCGAAGTATAGGTTCGGATCACTTTTAATTTTTTTCATTATATTATATATCCTTCTTATTATATTATTTGTTAAAATGGAATCTCGCTGAGATCAATTTCGCCACCATCTTCGGGCTCTGGTGCTGGTGTGCTCAAAGAAGTGCTAGTGCTGGATGCACTAGAGGATCTACTGCCGTAGCCGCCATCACCTGAGCGATCACCGCCGCCGGTGAAATTAAAGTCCTCAACTACGATTTCAACGCGAGAGCGTTTCTTTCCATCGGTCTTATCTTCCCAACTACGCTGAGAGAGACGACCAGAAACGAGAACGCCGCTGCCTTTCTTGGCATACTGTGCAATCATCTCGCCGAGCTTATTCCAAGCGGAGCAATCAAGATAAGAGACTTCTTCTTTTTGTTCGCCGTTCGCATCGCGATAGGTGCGATTAACAGCAACTGAGAAGCTACAAACATTGGAACCGTTTGGGGTGGTGCGAAGCTCTGGGTCTCTAGTAAGATTGCCAGTAATGATAGCTTTGCTAAATCCGCGCATGATTATTTTTCCTCCTCTGATTCATGTTTTGCTTTTTTTGCGTCGGCTTCCGCTTTACGGGCGGCCAATTTGGCCTTTTTGCTGTCAACTTTTACTAGGAGGTAGCGGATAATTTCGCTATTAATATTGAAAGCATTAGATAATTTCTTGGGGCCATCTGCGGGGAGATCAATATCTATAAAGTAATAAATACCGTACTCCTGACCAGAAAGAGGATAGGCGAGACGCTTCTTGCCGTCATTGGTCTCTTTCGTGATGGTACCTGATACGCTCTCGATGGCCTGATGAACCTTATCGAGGGCTGGTGCGAGATTCATCTCGAGATCGGGATGAAACACGACCGTGAGTTCGTAGTTTTTCATAAAACTCCTTTGGTTAAAGCAAACGCACTTATCTACATTAGTCGTTTGCTGAGCTGATAATATGTATATTATAGCACAAGGGAGGTAAAGTATCAAGGAGTGTAAGCAAGATTATGAAAGTCTCGTTGGGCAATATAGAGACATTTGCTTAGCGGTCATTATTTTCGTAATTTATATCAGCCGCAGTGCGAACGTAATATTCATATTCGCTTGGATCCATACCGAGCGACTCAATAGCATCTTGAACTTCTTCAATAAAACCGTCTTTGGTTTTTTGGTCATTATTGTAAGTAATGGAAGGGCGAATAATTACTCGGTTAGAATTAGTTGCATCTAGAGATGCTGAAAAATAGGCAAAGTCAAAATACGAAAGGAAAGAAGATAGGATGCTGTTTTTTGTTGCGTCTCCTACGAATGAATCGTTACGACAATTAAAGTTGGAATAAGAGCCGACCTTGTTGCTAACTGGGCAAAGAATAGTGTAAAATGTTTGAAAATCATTATTTCCCTCTTGCGGATAACCATAATAGAAACTATATGATTGTTCTAGCGCCGGAATATCAATCGCTGCACTAATTAAATTAATGCCGACATCGTCAAAATTATTTCTAATGACGCTACCTTCCACAATAACACTATTCGTAGCTGAGTCCAGGATGGAGCTTTGTGGCGAATTGCTAAGTAGGGCTGTATATAATTGACGTTCAGTAGTGCTAGCTATTTCTGGGGAAAGCTCTGGAATGGTGGAGCGAAGATTACTGATAGTGACGGCTGGTTGACTATTAATATCGGTAGTAATATTATTGACACTAAACAGTTTTGCGAGGATGGCAATAATGATGATAATAAAAAGAAATTCTATGCTGATACAAATGATGGGGAGATAGCCAAGTTGAGATTTATCCTTGTACATTTAATTGCACTCCTTGTAACGATAATATTTGACATCGCTTGCGCTATTAACGCAGTTGAGATTGCCATTGTCTAGATTTGGATAATAGGAATAACCTAGCCTGCCATTTTTGCTTGATGTGCCACTTGTGAGATATTCAGGTCTGCCGGTCTGAGCAATTTCGGTGATTTTGCCATTTTCAATCTTTGTAATAATCCCGCCGTGAGCAGTACAGCCGTAGTTATAATTAAAGATGTCACCAACCTGAACCTCGCTTTTGGATACTTCCTTGTAATTTGAATTGCCAGCAATACTACCTGTCCAAAAAACCTCCTTGACGCCAAATGCGTCATACATGACGAAGCTAGCGAAGCCAGTACAGTCGGTCTCGAAATAGCGACCTTTCAAAATCTCATCGAATTGGCCACTTAAATCATGTGAGCCTTGATTGTAGTCAAAGCCGTATTGATTGGCGATGTCAATGATTTTTTTAGCGGAAGCAAGGGCTTTTTTGCCACATTCAGTCGTAGCACTAGAATCGCTTCCGTAATCTCCGCCAGAGCTATCGCCAGAACCACCACTAATGCCACCCGAGCCGTCATCACATGGGTCAATGATGCCGCCTGAGTTGCCACCGCCGCTACCGCCGTTGCAAGCAGCGCCGCCTTTGTTTTTTAGAATAACAAAGGAGCCGTTGTGAATGGCATCAACGATATTTTGAAGGTCGGTGGTATTATTCCCTATCGCATTAGAATTGGCAACACGAACTTTATCGTCGCTGTCGATACTAACTAGACCGATATAGTGGCCGGAAGTATTACTGTTTGAGAAGCCTGGATGACTACCGCTGCCAGAAAGGTGAACAACATAACCGTCGTTTAGATATTTTTTGATTTTATCGTAAGCGTCTTGTTTGCTAGAATAAGTGATTTTCTGTGTTTCGAGATTGTATTTGTCGGCGACAATTTGAGTTAGTTCGTAACCAACATCCGAATTTGGATACTGGCCGGCAGACGTAGTGAGATCTACAATGTCATTAGGGTAGACGGTCTGGCCGGTCAAGACCGTAACAAGCATAGCCATGGAGGAAGGTCCGCAACCGCCACTACAGATGGTTTTGCCGGCGGCGTAATTATAGGGATAGTTCGCCCAATCTCCGGAACATTGATTATATGACGGGATTTCCACGGTGCTAAGACTGCAGCTACCGCCACTGCTATCATCACCAGAATAGTTGCCGAATTTCTCGACGATGGCCTTACCTTCGTCGGTGGCGAGGAAGGCGTCAAGCTTATTTAGTGAATTTTTTACAGCGTCGATAAACCAATAACCATTTCCGTTTGCATCGCCCTGGACCCAGAGCGGACCGAGATTTTTGAGGTATTGAAGAGGATCACTGACTTTCAGCGAAGCTCGGCAAGCGTCGAGGTCGGAAACATTTCGAGCACCAGTACAAATCTGCGTAGCGTATTTCGCGTAGCCAGCGAAGCCATCGCCCAAAGTGTCATAATTGCTACCGTTGCCCTTGCTGGTGTTTGGAGGGCAACCCATGCCCCAGAAGTTATTTTTACCACAAACGGAGCCGGGGTCTTCGTAGCGCATTTGAACGAAAATCGCTTTCCATGGGGCGCCGATGGCTTTACCGGTTTGATAAGCAAGGTCACCGTAAGTTTCTAGAGCGCGCTTCAGACTCGCAGTGTCATTGTCGTTCCAGTTTGCCCCCCACTCGCCATATTCATCGGTATCAAAAACGGACTTGTTAGCGTTTTTAGCACTTTTAATAGAACTGAAATCTCCTGAAGCGCTGGATCCTGTCGTACTTGACGAGCTGGAACTGGATGAGCCAGAATTGCTTGACGAGTCGGAGCCACTAGAAGAATCGGCGGAGGAGCCGGCGCCGGCGAGGGCGAAACCGCCGCCGGAAGCATTCTCGGGAATTAATACTTCCCCTCTACCTGCTATACGATGAAAATAAGTAAGTTTGCCGGTTATTTTAGCAACTTTGGTATAGTCACCGCCGGCCTGCTCGAAAGCACCGAGGAATTCTTTGCCAATTAGGGTGTCGTCTGGGTGATTATTACATCCTTTGTTGGCCCCGCAATCGTAACAGTAGCTTTGAGATTGATCCCCACAAGCGTGGGCATCAAAAGTAATAAAGTAAACTGGCTCGCTTAAGTTTTCAAACTTCGCAACATAAGTTTCGCCTAAACCATTCGTATAGGCATAAGCAGGCAAGACAATCCAATAATATTTACGGTCGCTCTTGGGTCCGGTTTTCTCAGTGAATTTAGGCGGCCAAACATCATAATTGATATCATAATTCTCAGCATAGATATATTGCAAATCGCCAAAATCTTTATCTACCTTTGTAGCGCCAGGAAGAAGAGGGTTCGCACCAAAGTAAGTTCCACTATCCCCATAGATGTGGCCCGTGCATTCGCCGTTATTAAGACAACCCTCAGCATACCAGAAATCCAAAGCGTCAACATTGCCGTCAATTTTGAATCCGCTATTGGCGATATTGAAGCCACTACCGCCGGAATTGAGAACGGAGTTTCCCGTAGGAACGCATTCGTCATTGTAGAAAAGGATGTTGTTTTGAGCGTATTTGTTTTGTTCTTTGCTGGTCAGGGCGCTGGCCTGATGACTAGTAGGTCTGGCGGAGCCGATGAGCGTGAGGATGCCAATGGCGATGAGAATCCCACTAATTCCAACGGTTAGATTTGCGATAATTTTCTTCAACATTATTTATACCTTTCATAAATAATTTCGTAGTCTACAGGATTATAACCAACTGATTTAATTTCTTCGGCGATAGCTTCCTCATAACCTTCTCCGTAATACATGGCTAATAAACAAGCAATTCTCTGACATTCTTGATTGCCGATATTATTACGGATGGAATAACCGGCGGTGGCGGTGTTCACGCCTGGCGCCCCCATAATGTTGCCTACGATAGGTAATAGCGATTCGATACTGAGAATTTTTTGCATCCTGGCGACGAAATCTTCGGCGGAAGTGTCGTGGTCGGTGGTTTGGTTATTGTCTTTGCCAGCGATGGAGGCGAGGGCTTGGAAGGAATAATAATTGGAACTTTGCTCGTAAAAATCGAATGATGGGTCGCCATCGTCATCAGTAGAGGAGAGAAAAGTCGTAACGAGTGTAGAAGAGTCGCTCGCGAGGTCGTAGTGGAAAGTTTTGGAGTTTAACTCGGGGTGAGAAATGGTAATATCGTAAGAGCCGGGGGAGAATTTGTAAGTGCCGTTCTCGTATTTAGCGCCATTTACGGTGATGGTGGCGTCAGTGGGAGCGACATAAAAAGTGACGACGGCGGTTTTTGTGGTGTTAAAAATCGCGACAGCAATAACTGCAATGATGGCGAGTAGATCTAGGACGAGGACGATACGAACCCATTTTTGATGGAAAAATAGTTTAATGGGAGAAGTGTTGACCTCGTTATACATAAGTTTATTATAGCATACATTATGTAGGTGAAGTGGATTTTAGGGATCGTAGATGGAGACTATTCGTCGGCGCTTACCAGTGCGTCAAAATCTTCCATGCTGGAGATGAGAAGCTCGCGAGGTTTCGTGCCCTGAGTGGGGCCAACAGCACCGATTTCTTCCAGCCAGTAGCCGAGGCCGGACACCCAACCGTGGCCCTTTGACAGTCTGGTCTGGAGCATGCCGGTAGAGAATTTGCCATTACTAAGGCTAATCTCAACCGCCTTGCGGACGAGTGGATCCTGGGGATCAAATTTACGGCCCATACCATCCATGTCGCCGCCACCACCACCGCCAGGGACACCTTTTAGAGCGACAGCCTGTGAGATAACTTCGTCATTGTATTCGGGCGGACGCTGAGCACGGAGGAAATTCGTAACTTTCTCAATATCAGCATCAGGAGTCCAGGCACCCTGAACGCGCTCGGGACCGTTCATAGTCTCCTCGGTAGAAAGAAGCATATCGCCCTGGCCGAGTAGCTTCTCGGCGCCTGATTGGTCAAGGATAATACGCGACTCCATACTAGTAAGAACACGGAAGGCGATACGAGATGGGATATTTCCCTTAATGAGGCCAGTAATGACTTTTACTACTGGTTTCTGGGTGGCGAGAACGAGATGCATACCAGCGGCACGACCGAGCTGGGCGATGCGGACGATTAACGGCTCAAGTTCCTTCCCTGCTTGCATCATGAGGTCGCTCATCTCGTCAATGACAATGACGATGTATGGCATTTTACTTACACTATTCTCGTCTGGTTTATCCTTCGCGGAGGATTTCTCAACCATGGCATTATAATCGGCAATGTTTTTTACATGGTGCTCAGCCATGAGCTTGTAGCGGAGATCCATTTCAGCGGCAGCCCATTTCATAGCGGAAAAAGCCTTCGTGGTGTCGGTAATGACTGGGGTAAGCAAATGGGGGATGTCGTTATAGGCGACCATTTCTACTTGTTTCGGATCAACGATAATAAGGCGCATATCACTAGGAGAATTACGGAAAAGTAATGACATGATGAGGGTGTTCGTCATAACGGACTTACCAGAACCAGTCGTACCAGCGATAAGAAGATGACGCATACTGGGGAGGTCGGCGACAACTGGCTTACCAGAAATGTCTTTCCCGACTGTGAAAGTAAGCGGGTGATGATTTTGTTTCCATTCATTCGACTCGAGGATACTACGGAGAGAAACAGACGCGGCACGAGTATTTGGTACCTCTACACCGATGAGCTGAGTGCCAGGGATAGGAGCCTCAATACGGACGGTCTGGGCGGATAGCTTATAAGCAAGCTCTTTGTCGCGGGCGGCGATTTTGCCTAAGTTGACACCGCCAGGAGCCTTTAAGGTGTACTGAGTGACACGCGGACCAACATTGGCTCCTTCCATTTCAACGTCAATGCCGAACTCGGCAAAAGTGTTTTTAATAATGAAGGCATTCTGCTGGATATTGCCGGCATCAGCGGGGGATTGTTTCTTTGTAAGGAGGTCAGTGCTTGGCATCTTCCAATCGGGATCACTGATAGCAACAAGTGCTTTTTCTTCAACCTTCGCAGGAGCAGGAGCGGGGACTGCGGATTTTTTACCCATTTTGCCGAGACGTTTCATGGCGGGAGTCTTACCAGTGGACTCCTCGCTCGCCTCTATACCTGAATTAACTTTGATTTCAAGAGAACCGTATTTATTATTCTTTTTACGATCTGTTTTTTCGGCGGCTTCCGTCTTTTCGCGTTTGGCGAGATTCTTAGTGCCCTTAAAGAGGGTGACGGGGGAAATTTGAAAAATAAAGGCAGTAGTAATAAAAATCAATACTATATATATAAATATCACGACGCCTTGATTTAGAACCTTCGTAAAGATACCGTTCATCCATTCACCGATGATGCCACCATTGCCCGAAATCGCGGCGATGCCTGTAATCCAAAAAACCATAAGAATACTAGCAATATAGATGGGAACAGCGATGCGATTCGTATCGCTGCGGAGAATACGAACGCCGAGATAGACAAGGAGAACTGGAATAGAATAAGTAGCAAAACCAATCCCCTGCATGAAGAAATTATGAACGGAATTTAGAACGGAGCCGCCTTGACCAAACCAAGTAATAACAAAGAAAAGAGCCAACGCAATCATGAGTACGGCGACAATCTGTCGCCAAAAACCGCCTGGGAGCTCGTGCTCAATGGGAGCTTCCTTTTCAACCCTTTTACGGGTGGTTGGTTTTTTCTTAGTAGTAGTTTTCCTCCTTGTTGCTGGCATATATATTATTATAGCATAAAAAATTATTTGACTGCTATTTCGTATGTAGGAATATCTTATTCTTTGAAATTACTCCAAAAGAAACAATATGTCCTCGCTAGGAAATACTGACATTTACGAAATGAAAAATGTATGCTAGAATATAAGGGAC
>JAFWHD010000028.1 GCA_017512085.1 Candidatus Saccharimonadota bacterium | reverse complement strand
TATTCGTGATGTTACCGAGAGCAAATGTATGTGCGGGGAGAATTAACGAAGTATTAAAAATCAAACCAAAATTCAAATGGCACGAACAAACAAATGGGGTGCCGGATAAAAATACCACAATTGAATTTCGCAATGTAGGGTTTTCTTATCCAAATGCGGAAGAAAAAGTCCTCTCAGGTATCAGTTTTATGGCGAAAGCAGGCGAGACGACAGCTTTTATCGGCTCAACTGGTTCGGGCAAATCAACGCTAGTAAATCTCATACCAAGATTTTATGAAGCGACCGAAGGCGAGATTTTGATAGACGGAATTAATATACGCGATTACGAAAAAGATGATTTAACTAAGCGCGTGGGATTAGTACCGCAAAAAGGCGTACTATTCGCAGGGACGGTAGCCTCAAACATCAAATTTGGCGCGCCAAACGCATCAGAAAAAGATATGCATGAAGCAGCGCGAATTGCACAGGCGGATAGTTTTATAAGAAAAATGCCTGGGGAATACGATGCGAAAATATCGCAAGGCGGAACCAACGTGTCTGGCGGGCAAAAGCAGAGAATATCCATCGCGAGAGCTATAGCAAAAAAACCAGATATATATGTTTTTGACGACGCTTTCTCGGCGCTAGATATGAAGACGGATGCGAAACTGCGCGAGGCGTTAAAAACAGTAACAAAAGATTCTGTGATGATTATCGTGGCGCAGAGAGTGAGCACAATAAAAGATGCCGATCAAATAGTGGTGCTAGAAAATGGAAAAACCGTAGGGAAAGGAAAACATTTGGAATTATTGAATCATTGTTCAGTCTATCAGTCAATCGTGAAATCGCAATTAGACGATGATGAATTTGCGGCAGAAATGAAGGAAGCAAAGAAATACGAAAAGAAAAAACATAGCCTGGAAGAAAAAGGACAGACGAATCTAGATGCTCTTACAAATATGGCAAGCAGAAAACTGGGGGCCACAAATGGATAACGAAAAACTAAATAGAAAAAAACAAAAAGCAACAATGAAAGATTTTCGTAGGGCCGTAAAATCCCTCAAGGCTTATCGTCTGCCGATAGTGTTTTCTGTGGTTCTGGCTGTAGTGTCGGTAGTTCTTTCAATTTTTATTCCAAAAATCCTAGGCGACATCACAAATATAGCGATTGCAACCTTTCCCGAAGTTGATTTCGCTACAATTTTACAAAAAGTGGGATTAGTATTGGGATTATTGTTACCGTCGGCACTAGCTGGTTATATACAAAATTTAATATTAGTGCGAATCTCAGCGAAATATACGAGGAACCTTAGGAATCAGATTTTTGACAAAATTGCCAAACTACCGATTGCGTATTTTGATAAACACCAATATGGCGACACTTTATCTAGGATGACAAACGATATTGAAACAATTAATAATTCAATGTCTACAGTAATTTCAAATCTAGCGACGAGCGTGACAACTCTAATCGGGACGATGGTAATTATGTTGTCTATTTCGTTGCCTCTTTCACTCGTAGCATTTATCGTGGTACCATTATCGGTCCTAGTAGTAGGAAAGATAATGGGGCGTGCGCAAAAGTTTTTCCTAGAAAGACAGAATATGCTAGGCAAGCTGAATAGCGAGATTGAGGAGGATTACTCTGGACTTTTAATTATCAAGTCAAACTCGCACGAGATGCAGTCAAAGGCGGACTTTGATGAGGCGAATGAGAAACTAGCCAAAGTAACTGCAAAGGCGCAGTTTTTGTCGTCATTATCGTTTCCGGTGACACATATTTTTACGAATTTTGGCTATGCGGCGGTGGTAATATTAGGCGGAGTATTAACGATAAACGGAGCACTTACGATTGGCGCCCTGCAAGCGTTCGTACAGTATGTGTCGCGATTTAACCGACCGATTACGGAAGTAGCATCCAGTACCTCAATGATGCAGGGGCTACTCGCAGCGACACAGAGGATATTTCAATTCCTAGACGAGACAGAAGAAGCGCCCGATTTTCAGCCGGCAAAGAAAATTGAAAAAATAAAGGGCGAAGTAGGATTTCATAATGTCAACTTTTCATACGAAAAAGATAAGCCAGTAATTACAGATTTTTCGGTCAAGGTAAAACCAGGAATGAAGGTGGCAATAGTGGGACCAACGGGGGCGGGAAAGACGACGATTATAAATCTGCTGATGAGATTTTATGAGCCGACGTCTGGATATATCACAATAGACGGAACACCGATTGCTGAGATGCAAAGAACGGACGAACGGAAATTATTCGGCATGGTGCTCCAGGATACTTGGCTTTTTAATGGAACGGTGGAGGAAAACCTACGTTACGGTAAGCACTCGGCAACACACGCAGATATCGTAAAGGCGGCAAAAGCAGCTAATGTACATCATGTGATTGAGGCATTACCAAAAGGATACAAGACAGAAATTAGTGAGGACTCAGATAATATCTCGGCAGGCGAGAAGCAACTACTTACAATAGCGCGAGCGATGGTGGCGGATCCACCAATGATGATACTAGACGAGGCAACATCAAATGTAGATACGCGAACAGAACAAATGATTCAGGATTCATTTGAAAAACTAACTACTGGGCGAACATCATTCGTGATTGCACATCGACTTTCCACGATTAGGAACTCAGATTTAATCCTAGTCATGAAAGATGGCAATATTATAGAACAAGGAAATCATGATACGCTGCTGGCACTAGGTGGATTTTATGCAGAATTATATAATTCACAGTTTGCGGATACCTAAAATACCATTAGTATAAACATGCCTAATCACAAGATCCCTTCAGGGCTGCAACTCTCCAAGCTAAAGATATGTTTTAGTTATTATTATTTAGTGGTATAATCGTAATATGTATATTGTGATAGAAGGTCAAGATGGGACTGGGAAATCAACCCAGGCAAAAATGTTAGCTGATTATTATCGTGAAAAGGGGAAACCCGTAGCATTACTGGATGAGCCAGACGGAGATTTGCCACAAGCGCATGATTTACATGACATGATATTAACTCGCGGATACGACCTGGAGCCACTGACGAATGTATTACTCTTTACTGCTGCGAGGAATGAACTTTGGAGAAAAATCGCAGAGCCGGTGCTAAGGAATGGTGGAGTGGTCATTTCTGCGAGGAATTATTGGTCCACGCTTGCCTATCAAGGTTACGGTGAGGGAGTATCAAAAAGTAAAATTATCCGTCTAACGAAAGAAATGTTGCCCGAGAAATATTTCCAGCCAGATTTTGGCTTTATTCTCACAGTGTCAGACGAGGTGAGATTAAAGAGACAGGAGGGACGTGGTAAAGCGAAGGAAACTTTTGAGGAAAAGCCAGATGAGTTTCAAGAAAAAGTCAACAATGCGTATCCAAAAATCGCGCAGGAATTTAATTTAAAAATGGTAGATGCGTCAGGAACGATAGAAGAAATCTTTAATGAAATACAACAAACAATATTACATTCATAACTTATTATAATGATATTATGCACGATAGCTGGAAACCATTTCTGGATACAGAATTTGAAAAACCTTATTTCAAAGAATTATCGGATTTTTTGCGTAATGCCTACGAGACGAAAACGGTTTTTCCGCCGAAGAGATGGGTTTTTTCGGCTTTTACGACAGATTTGAATGAAATAAAGGTTGTGATATTGGGGCAAGATCCTTATCACACACCGGGTGCAGCTGAGGGGCTGGCTTTCTCGGTGCCAGCATCGCAAAAGATACCGCCTTCATTAATTAATATATATAAAGAAATAGATGATGATATTGGCGGGCACAAAAACCAGACGGGGCATCTGAAAAATTGGCAGGAACAAGGAGTGTTGTTGCTGAATACCGTATTGACCGTTGAGGCACACCGACCAAAATCTCATAGTGGGAAAGGTTGGGAAATTTTTACGACAGAAGTCATAAAATACCTAAACGAAAATCGGCCACATTTAGTTTTTATGCTGTGGGGGCGAGATGCGAGAAATAAAAAGTCTTTGATAGATACATCAAAACATCTAGTGCTGGAAGCGGCACATCCATCGCCACTTTCGGCGCATAATGGATTTTTTGGGTGTAAACATTTCTCAAAATGTAATGATTTTCTGAAAAAGAATGGCGAGGAAGAAATTGTCTGGTAGATAGTTGACTATCATCCTAATCCGAGACGCCTCCAAAATCGGAAAAGTAAAGTTCAGCTCTGGGCTAACGCCCCGTCTTAGAAATGAACTTGACTTTTCCGATTTTTCCGGGAAATTGTCTCGGATTAGGATGATACGCCAAAATTAACTTTCCACCCAACTATATAACCTAGCATATTCCTCAGAATCATGTGCATAAGAATCGAGAATATCTTCAATATAAGTCTTGCCGTTCGTGATATTTAAAGTCTGGACTTCTGGCAAGGAAGCAAGTAGACGAATGACAGCTTCATCAGTGTCAATATTAGTCATAGACCGCGAAGGATCAGTGGAGTGAGAACCGACGCGGAGGTCTTTATAAACGAATCGCTTGATGCCGGCCTGGAGGGCATATTTGAGACAATTCTCGCAGGTGGCGACGCGATTATAAATCGTACAGCCAGTCAAGTCGCGGCGGGCAAAAAGAATGGCGTTCATTTCGGAATGAATGACGAAATAATACTTCATCGGTCGTTCAGATAAAGTCATCTTGCTCTCGTCGGCACCCTGGACTAGACCGTTATAACCGAGTGAGACTACACGTTTATTCTCATCCACAATTACACAACCCATTTTGGATGATGGGTCCTTAGACTTCTCCGCCACCACCTCCACGATTTTGATAAAATATTCATCCCAAGCTCTTTGTTCATTATTCATATTATGTATTATAACATAAATCACGGGTGGGGGGTTGAAATATTTGAGGAAGTGTGTATATAATAGCCCATCAAAAAATGGGAGAAATATGATGAGAAAAATAAGAATCAAAATTCTCGCGGTAGCGATAATGGTAATTGGTGCGGTGATGGGAAATATAATGCGGCCAATACTAGACGCACGAGCAGAAAATGTAAATTGTCCAAGCCTCAAGATAGTATTCGCGCGAGGTTCGGGTGGGACTAGGTGGGAAGACAAAAATTATTTAGCCTACAAAAATACAATTGAAGAAAAAATTCGCGATACGGGGATTGATTATGAATTTATTGACCTGGATTATCCTGCCGTGGCAGTGGGTATGAGTGATGTAGAGACTTTTATCACTACGTTGGGCGCTTATATTGGCTCGGGGGAGGCATATAGATTTGGCGAGAGCGTAGCGACGGGAGTGACAAACCTCACACATCTCGTAAATGATGAATGTCCTGGAACAAAATATGTGCTTGGTGGATATTCACAGGGGGCGATGGTAGTTTCAAAATCACTCGCAAACTTAAATCCAGAAAAAATAATCTACGCGGCAACGTTTGGCGACCCGAAGATTTATTTACCAGAGGGTAAAGGCGCAATACCGCCAGCGTGCAGAAATGAAAATTTATCCGATTATCGAATGTATGTACCAGATTGTCAGGCGTATAAAGGGATGCTCGGCGCGGTAATACCGTATGAGCCAGAAGCACTGGTGGGAAAAGTGGGAACTTGGTGTAATAGATATGATATTTTTTGTAGTTCTAGACTAAACACTTCCGATCATGTGGCGTATGTAACAGAAAATCTATACGAGGATGCGGCGAAAGTAATAAATGCAAAAATCACAAAAGAATTTAGGGTGAAAAATAATTTTACTTCACTTCATGATACAGCAATCGTGATAGACTCAACGTATTCAATGGAGTATTTGATAAATGAATATAAAGACGAGGCGCTCAGATTAGCGCAGGAGACTTTTCGTTCGGGCGGACGTGTAGCGCTATATGATTATCGGGATTTAATTGAAGCGTATCATCCAGTAGAACATTGCGGATTTACGACCTGTACGATGGAAAGTTTCGTGGCCGGGTTAGATGAAATCGCGACTGGTGGCGGAGATGACGATCCGGAATCACTACTATCTGCAACTCTACATGTCATGAAAGAGCAACAATGGCGACAGGGGGCTACAAAATCCATTGTAGTGCTGACAAACGCAGATTTTCATAACCCGGACCTGGATGGGACGACCATGGATGAGGTGGTGGCGCTCAGTAAGTCAATTGACCCGGTGAATTTTTACATTATCACGACAAAGGAAAGCGCAGGAGCCTACACGGAGCTAGCAAGGAGGACGGATGGAAAGGTAGCGGCAGGATTAGGCTCGGTGGACTTATTGACGGGTTATATTATGGAGAGGTACGATTCCTTACCTAGAGTAGATGAAAGAAGCGCGCCTGATATTGCCGAAGAAAATCTATTGAGGCCTACACTAAATGTGGTAAATGTAATAAATGAGGGCGAGGAAGCGACAGTTTCTTGGACGACAAACGGAGAAGAAGTGCTCGTCGCAATGAACGATGCTTTACTTGGAAAAACAAATGTAAACTCCGTGACTTTGGGGGGATTGGATAGGTCAGTAGGGAATGTAGTAACATTAACTCCGGTAAAGGGTGATTATAAGGGCGAGAGTGTAGTCGTAGAATTAAGAGATGAACATAATGAAAATAGAAACAAAAGCGAGAACGAGAACGCTCAATTAGACAAGAAAACTGATGGGCATCTGGATGAGGTAACATTTTTCATCCCGAAAGCTCCAAATACGGGCCGAGGTGAACTTGCAAAACACTAGTTAAATGTGTTATAATTATAAGATGACCTTAGATAAAAATATGATAAGAAATGTGGCGATTATTGCACACGTGGATCATGGTAAAACGACACTAGTTGATGGGCTCTTGAAACAGTCCCATACTTTTCGCGACAATCAAGCAGAGATGAGCCAGACACTCATCATGGATTCTGGCGATCAAGAGCATGAGCGAGGTATCACTATTACAGCGAAGCAGACTTGCGTATATTATAACGGCTATAAAATCAATATCATTGACACACCAGGTCATGCCGATTTTTCGGGCGAGGTAGAGCGGACACTGAATATGGCGGACGGAGTGCTTCTCATTGTAGATGCGCAAGAAGGGCCGATGCCACAAACGAAGTTTGTACTACAAAAGGCGCTGGAACTCAATCTAAAGCCGGTGGTGGTGATAAATAAAATTGATAAGCCAGCAGCAAGAATAGATGAGGTGTTGTCCGAAATTGAAAGTTTATTCCTAGAACTAGCCACGGACGAATCACAGCTAATGTATCCTGTCTATTATGCGATAGCGAGAGATGGGCGAGCGGGCAAGACACCTGAGCTAGATGATGATTTGCATGTGATTTTTGAATCAATTATTAATGATATTCCAGCGCCAGATGTAGATAAAGATGCCGAGTCGGCTCAAATGCTCGTCGCAGCGCTCGCTTCCGATAATTATCTCGGCAAATACTGTATCGGGAAAATATTTCGTGGAAAACTGAAAAAGAATGAAAACATAAAAGTCCTCAATGCCAATAAGACAACTGGTTCTAAAATTGAAAAACTTTTTACTTATAAAGGATTGGGGAAGGAAGAAGTGGAGGAGGCTATCGCTGGGGATATAGTCGCGATAGCGGGAGTAGCAGAAGCAAATATCGGTGATACGATAGCGACAGGCGAAAATCCCGAGGCATTACCGACCATTGAACTAGAAGCCCCAACGCTTTCTATCTATATTGGTCCGAACACATCGCCACTAAAAGGACGTGAGGGTGAGTTTACTACTTCCCGACAAATCGCGGAGCGTCTGGAAAGAGAGCTAGAAACTAATATTGCGCTAAAAATTGAGCCAGATGGACTAGGCTATAAAGTCTCTGGGCGAGGAGAATTACATCTATCGGTACTCATTGAGACGATGAGGCGCGAAGGTTATGAGCTAGAAGCAGGACGACCAGAGGTAGTCTATAAAAATATAGACGGATTACTAAACGAACCGATAGAGGATTTAACGATAGAGGTAGAACCAGAATATGTCGGAGCGGTGAGCCAAGAGCTAGGCGTGAGACGAGCAGAATTAAAGAAACAAGAAATGACCTCTACGGGGGCAACGAGATTTGTTTATAAAATATCAACTGCAGCACTAATTGGCCTACGTAATAACTTACTGACTGCTACGCGAGGAACTGCGATTATGTCTTCTATACCGAGTGGTTACCAAAGGGTAGAGAGCAAATATAAACCCGAACGAAACGGTGCGTTGGTCGCATCCGAGGCGGGGACCTCAACTGCTTATGCGTTGGATGCGGCGCAGGCGAGAGGGGTTCTGTACATTCCGCCACAAGTAGAGGTTTACCAGGGTATGATAGTAGGACTTTCAAATCGCAAAGAAGAAATAGATATTAATATTTGTCGTGAAAAACAACTGACAAATATGCGAACTCATGCCTCGGACGGAGCAATACAATTAACTCCATATACACAATTATCACTAGAACAATGCTTGGATTTCCTACTAGACGATGAGCTCCTAGAAGTGACGCCAAAATCTTTGAGACTACGAAAGAGACAATTAGATCCGATCAAACGCAAACGAGAAAACCGAAGATAGATGCTATAATGAAAGAATGAAGTATTTGATAGATACACACTGTCATTTGCACGATTCCGAGTTTTATACTGCTGATGAGGCGGAGGCGGCACTGATACGTGCACACGAGGCGGGGGTGGAAAAGATTATCTGTATTGGGACGAGCCACGAAGATTCACTGGCGGCCTGGGATTTCGCAGAAAAGCATGAGAATACATATTATACTTATGGCATACATCCAGAAAATGCAAAAAGTCTGGCCGAGGTAGCTGGGTATGAGAAACTAGAAAAAAGTAAAGTACTAAAAAATGCTATTGCGATTGGCGAGGTGGGGCTAGATTATCATTATGAGGGATATGACCGAGAAGCACAAATACGATTATTTGAGCAAATGTTAGAGCTGGCTAGCAAATGTGATTTACCTTTATCTTTTCATATCAGGGAAGCATTTGAGGATTTTTTCCCGATTGTGAATAATTTTCCATGTATAACTGGGGTGGTGCATAGTTTTTCGGATAATAAGAAGAACCTGAAACGAATACTGACCGAGACGGATTTCTATGTGGGGGTGAATGGAATGGCGACGTATTCAACTTTACCGACACCGCCACTCTCGCGGATACTATTAGAAACAGACGCGCCTTTCTTGACTCCTGTGCCATTTCGTGGTATAATGAATGAACCGAGTCATATACGCGACATCGCCATATGGCTAGCCGCGAAAATGGCTGTGGATATTGTCACCATAGAGAAGGAGACGACAGAAAATGCAGCAAGACTATTTAGATTCAAATAACTTTAGGGTGCCGTCTTTTGCGAGGGCTGAGGCATATGATTTTGATGCTGGCAATAAGATGATGGAAATTTACAAAGAACTTGATCAAATTTCCGAGGAGATAGAAAAATGTCGGGCGAAAAACAGCTAAAGAAGTTTAAGCTCTTTCATCACCCTAAAAAACGGGAGATGGGGGGTAGTTCTAGATATTCCACAAAACTATCTCGCGATGACCTAATAAACGCCGAGTCAAATCTAGGGCGAACACTTTTTGGTCCAGTCCCGACAGGACACCAAAGAGAGTTTTTTGAGTTGAAGCGGAATGTCTGGCTCTGGCACGAAAGCGTAATGTCACCTCTAGGAGTCCAGACCGAGATGACGATTCGTTATGAGGTGCGACCAGCAGGGGTATATAAGCGTGTAAATCAGGGTGGCTACGAAAAACTTTACGGACAAGAACTAGAAAATTTCCGCCGAGCGGCAAAGGGATATTTAAATCTCGTAAAAACAAAGTTGTATTATTAATGCTTTTTATGCTACAATAAAAGCATGAAGAAAATGAAGATAGCTTCGATTGTGACACTAGTCGTGGGGTTGGCGGTGCTGGTGGCTGGCGGAGTGTTTTTTATAATAAAACAAAATGAGGCATCAAAGGCGGGAGATGCTGATTACTTGGTAGAAATGGGGGATTTCGTAATGGAAGATAGTGATGGGGCGGTAGCATGGAAATTCACAGAGGTGGGGAAGGGTACTCTCACGACCAATAATCACACGAATGATTATGATTTTCAGTGGGCGATAGAAGATGACAAAATGAGGATACGGACTGATTGGCTCTACGAGATGGACAATGAATATACCTATGAGGTAAATCAAGGTGCAAAGACGCTGACGCTAACGAACGGGGATGAGACATATAAATTCGTCGCAAATAGAGAATAAAATGCACTCGGCCAACCCACCCCAGCCTGAGATGCCTCCAAAGTCGAAAAAGTAAAATTTAATTCAGGACAATTCCTGATTAAATACTGAACTTGAATTTTTGGCGTTTTCCGGGAAAATACCTCAGGCAGAGGTGAGTCACCTAAACGGATATCTATTTTGGATTTTTGCGAAAAAATGGTATAATATATAAATGATATATCTGGATCATGCGGCGGCGACGCCAGTGTCTGCGAAAGTTCTTCAGGCCATGGAGCCGTATTTTCGTGAGAAATTTTTTAATCCGTCGGCAGCATATCTACCTGCGAAGGAGGTCTCGGCTAAATACGAGGAAGCAAAAAATACTATTGCTCATGCCATAGGCGCGAAGGGGAATGATTTAGTGATGACGGCGGGGGCGACAGAAGCAAATAATCTGGGATTTACGGTATTAGAGCCTGGCGACAAAGCACTAGTGCTAGAGACGGAACATGATTCGGTGAGGAGAATAATAACCCAGAACCGGCAATTTTCTACGCGCTCTCATGGTGAATTTATAGGGGTAGATGAAACTGGGCGGATTAGATTAGAAGATTTACGCGATAAACTGGATGACTCAGTGAAGCTAATCTCAGTGTCGCTCGCAAATAATGAGCTAGGAATAATCCAACCACTTGCGGAAATAGCAGAAATAATCCGCGAGGTGAGATTTGATAGACTGAGACGAGGTGTGAAACGTCCTATCTTATTCCATACGGACGCATCGCAAGCACTAAATCTACTAAATATCAACGTGGCGCGACTAGGGGTGGACATGATGACAATAAATGCCGCGAAGGTCTATGGGCCGAAGGGTGTAGGAGCGCTCTACGTGGGGCATGAGGTGAGACTTAGCCCGCTATCCGTAGGCGGAGGACAGGAAAAGGGGCTACGGGCAGGGACGGAAAATGTGCCTGGGGTGATAGGATTTGCGACAGCTATTACCGAAGCTCAGTCACATCTCAATGGGAATCGCAAAAAATATGCCAAATGGAAGAAATTATTCCTGGATAATTTGAATGATTATACGCTGATTAACCGCGGCAAGACACTAGATAATTTTATCGTGATTTGCTACGATGGACTGGATGCGGAGAGATTGATTTTTCTCCTAGAGGAACGCGGAGTATATGTAGCCACTGGGGCGGCCTGTGCTGCATCCAAGGGTGTGGGTTCACACGTGCTTGCGGCGATTCATCTCAGCGCGTCCAAAATTGCCGGTTCGCTCCGAATTACTCTCGGTGAAACGAATGATGAAACGCAAATTATTGAAGCGGCAAAGATTATTAACGAGGTAGTAGATGCAGAGAGGAAGAGGGTGAATGGGTAAAAAAGTTTTTGTCGGGATGAGTGGCGGAGTGGATTCGTCGGTGGCGGCACTGCTTCTAAAAAAACAAGACTACGAGGTGGTTGGCGTCTATATGAAAAACTGGTCACAAGATCTCCCAGGTATGAAATGTCCGTGGGCGGAGGACCTCGCAGACGCAAAAAGAGTGGCGGTGCGACTAGGAATAGATTTCTATGTTTGGGATTTTGAGGAAGCGTACCGAGAGAAAGTGGTAGAATACATGCTTGCGGAATTTCGGGCAGGCCGCACACCAAATCCAGATGTTATGTGCAACCAAGAGATTAAATTCAAGCTTTTTTATGAAAAAGCTATGGAAAACGGGGCGGATTATATCGCGACTGGACATTATGCGAGAAATATAGATGGCAAACTTGCTCGAGCAATAGATGAAAACAAAGACCAGACATATTTTCTCTATCGCATATCCAGTGAGGCATTAGAGCATACCTTATTTCCAATAGGTGAAATGATGAAGCCCGAGGTGAAGAAATTAGCGGCGGAAAATAATTTACATAATGCCTACAAGAAAGAATCTATGGGGGTGTGCTTCGTGGGGGAGGTGGGGATGAAAGATTTTCTCAAGGAATACATTGAGACGAAACCGGGTGAAATACGCGAAATAGAGAGTAATCGGGTGCTAGGTTATCATGAGGGGGCGATTTTCTATACCATAGGGCAAAGACACGGTCTGTATCTGGACGGAGTAAAAGGCGAAGTAAATGAGGGAATGCCATATTATGTAGTAAAAAAAGATACAGATAATAATATCGTATATGTGTCAAAAAATCTTAACGATAGGCACATTTGGGCGAAAGAACTAAAACTGGAAAGTATTTTTCTGCGTGCGAAAGATGTCTTACCTGGCGACAGAAAAATACAGGTGCGTTTGAGGCATCGGGCCGCACTTATCCCGACTGAGTTTGACGGGAAAACATTACGCTTCCATGAACCAGTGAAAAGGCCCGCCGCAGGACAGAGCGCAGTATTTTATGACGGAGAAATCTGCCTGGGCGGGGGGATTATTAGTGAATAGCCTTCTTTTTAACTGACACCTCATCCGGGATGCCTTCAAAACTGGGGAATTGTCCCAGGTGAGGAAAAGAATTACTTAACGCTAATAAGCTCTGAACTATCTAGGTCGTGGCTAGCGAGCGAGACGCTGCGGATGGCGGGATTGTCATAAGTATTATAGTAGTAAGTCTTCGTAGCACTGCTGTAGCCGCCCGTGTAAGTGGTGATTTCATATTTACCGTCAGCCATGGCGGCGGCGCCCTCAATCATGGAAACGCCAGCAAGCGTATGAAAGAGACGCGAAACATTATCAGCTTCATTATCCTGCACGGGGTAGTGGTTATTAAGATAAGCCACGCGGACGAAACGAGATGGGGAATAATAGTCGCCCGGAATACCGCGCATGAGAGAGCCAGAGCCGAAGGGCGTCATCTCAGCTTTATCCCATTTGACACTCTGTGGGTAGTCGCTAGAGAGATTCATGTAGTTGCGTAGGTTCTCCCGATGCCAATTGTAGCCAGGCTGATTGGCGAGGACATCCGCATCGTTTTGGAAAATCTCCATGCCATTCTTAGTATATTCTACTACGATGCTACGCTTACCGTCGCCAATAATCCAATGGAGAAGGCTACTTGGATATTTGGCTGAAACTGGGTGATCCACGATGGCGACATTCTTTAGAGCCGCCTCAGCCTCATCTACCGTGGCAAAATTCATAGCTACGAAGAGAGGAAATTCGTAAGCGGCGACATTCGTCTTGCTATCTATAGGGGATTTTTCGTACTCGGCATAGCCGGGGAAATTTAATCCCGCAACGGCGAGGCCTGATTCGTTGGCGCAGTCAAAATAAAGTGGGATATTATTCTCAGTGAGAGCCATACCGATGATTGCTCCGTGATTTGGCTTTTGCTCGCCAAGGAAGGGACTAGCATAATGGTAACCATGTGGCGTGATGACTACAAACTGACCATAAGAAAAAGCCCAGTCAAGATTTCGCCCCATGTATAAATTACCTTTTTCATCGCTAAAACGCACCGCAGTACACATAAGTCCTCCTTTATGAATAATTATAAACATTATAGCGTATATAGCGAGGGCGCGCAATAAGAATACCTAATAATCTTCTACGAGAGTAAACTCTTTACCAGCGATGGAAATGATGGAGTTGGGCTCGGCGCCTAAATTGGTGAGTTCTGCGCGAATACCGAGTTTTTTCATGATGTCGCGGAGACGATTAACGCTGGCATAATTAGCAAGGTCGGTGCGACGAGCAAATTTTTCAATTTTTTCGCCAGTAACGATGAATTTGTCGTCTGTTTTCTCAACTTTCCAGGTAGATTTTATGGCGTCAGGACTGAGAGAGATGGTGGGGAGGGGGTTGCTGCCATCAAGGTCTGCATCCGTCTCGGGTGTTGTATTACTGTGTTCTAAAATAGTAATGTCTGTATGGGTAGAATCTGCGTTTTCTTTGGAAACTTGCTCCATGAGTGCACGAAGAAGCTCAGTAACACCCCGATGAGCAGCGGAAGAGACCGCGTAAATAATTGCCGAAGGATTTTTCTCCAAAATCGCTGCTTTCTGCATGTTGATGATTTCATCATCTACGCCTTCGCATTTGGTGAGAGCAACAATCTCGGGGCGGTGACTCAAATCCGAATAGGATTCCAGCTCGTGGCGGATGGTCGCATAGGCGACACCAGCATCATCACTATAGACATCAACTAAATGAAGGAGGACTTTCGTGCGTTCCACATGGCGGAGAAAATCGTGACCAAGCCCCTTACCGTCAGCCGCGCCCTCAATGAGACCAGGAATATCGGCAATTAGAAGGTCGTGACCGTCAATAGTGGCAACACCGAGATTTGGTGTGATGGTCGTAAAAGGGTAATCAGCAATCTCGGGCTTCGCATTACTTACGACAGAAAGAAAAGTGGATTTACCAGCATTTGGGAGGCCGACCAACCCAACGTCAGCAACGGATTTTAGCTCTAATTCCGCTTCAAACTCCTCGCCCGGCTCGCCCACCTCGGCGATGATAGGAGCTTGCCTGGTGCTACTCTTAAAGTGGGCATTACCAAATCCGCCCGCTCCACCGTGAGCGATAATTGCCTCCTCGCCATCCTTGGTAAAATCGGCAATAAGGACTCCGTCTTTATAGACTACTGTGCCGATAGGAACATCCAAGATGAGATCCTTGCCGCTACGACCAGCACTTCTTTGACCGGAGCCGTTTTTGCCGTTCTCGGCTGTAATAATAGGAGAAAAACGAAAGTCAATCAAAGTATTAGTATTCTTATCAGCGCGAAAAATAATGTCGCCACCTTTACCACCGTCGCCACCGTCCGGGCCGCCCTTCGGGATGTAAATCTCGTGACGAAAAGAAACTGCTCCACGACCACCGTCGCCTGCCTTCAAATTTACCTTCGCTGTATCTACAAACATATTAACATATATTATATCACTTTTGGGCGGTTTCCGCTAGGGCTAAAGCTGAGCGGTAATACATAACACGGAGTGCTCGCCTGAGAGCTAAAAAGACCGGCTCTCGCCGGTCTTTCGCGCTGATGCGCGCCCACCCTAGGGCACATTGTTTTGTTTTAATCCGCTGTTTGTTTTTATAAAGTCTCCACACTCCACAAATTGTTTCAGTGGAACCCTGTGAAGCGTATCAGCTTATGTTTATTATATATTAATTGTTGGGGGGATGTCAAGAACTTTTTTCAAAAAGTTCTTGGTGCGTCCCAAGGGGCAAACAGAACTTTTTTTCAAAAAGTTCTTGTGGAAAAATGAACTATTCTCACGCGAGCTGAGGTGAAAAATTGAAAAAATAATTTGGCGGGAGCCCCTCCGGAATTGCAGTTCCGGCTTCCCGCCACTATTTTTTCAATTTTTCAGCCTTTATATAGCTCGCTTGGAGAATAGTTCATTTTTCCAAAATCAGACCGCCACGCAACGGACCGAAAAGCCGTGGCCCTTGTTGTCACCACCCTGCGGGTGGAAGGTGCTGGAGAGGAAGTCGAGGTAGTGCGCGTCGGCGGAACTATAGCCCACAGAGGACCAAAAGTTGCCATTCGTGTCCCTGCCGTTAAGCGCGCCGTTACTCCAGTGGTAGTAGCCGGGGCGATTGAAATTGAGAGGATTTTGCAATTGTCCAGAATAATTATTTGCTGAAGTCAAACTACCTTGGTTGGTGGTCGGGAGGCCGTAACTACCCATCAAAGTGCTGAAGGAGTAGTCGCCAGAATTTGCTGGGAGGCGCCAACCTTTGGGGCAGATACTGGTCGGGATTACTTGCTCGCCACTGGAGCCTGCTGCTGCAGCCTGTGCACCAGTCTGTGCGGTGGCAGCGGCCCAGTTGTATAATACGCCAATTCTCTCATAAGGTTTATTAGCATCACAAGTAGCGCCACTACCGCCGGAGGTATTAATGTCTGTGCCACCAATACAGTTGTCTTTATCCCGCTGGAAGGAACGAGTACCGTCGCTGGCGTCTTGTTCCCAAGCGGTACCTGTTTCGGTCTGGGTGGCGTTGTCTGGGGTATAGCTAAATGTGTTGCCAGTAGAGAAATCATAAGCTGTAATGCTGTTAATTATTCCATTGGTCTCCGTGAACGGCAGATTGAGATTCTCACGCATCCAGCAATGGCCATCGGCATACTTGGCGACGAGGTAGGTTTTGCTATTTCTTGTGTCTATTAAAGTATTCTTTGCGATGTCTGCTGTGGTGTAAGGAGAGCCGATGACTACACTATCACAGATTTCTGGTGTCATGTCTTGCATTTGATAATAATCGCCAGATTTTTCTTTATTAAATGCCGCGAAGGCATCAGCGAAGGTGTTGTAACCCTTTGCCCAGATGGCGTGGAGATTCATATCGTTGCCAGTGGTACCGTCTAAGGTAATAGTAGCGCCTGGTTGATAGGTAGTGCCTGGACAAGCAGTGCCGCCACTAGTGGTAGTAGTGCTACACCAGCCCTTAAATACCCAACCGTCTTTCGTAGGAGTAACGCTTGATAGAGTAATAGTGCTAGACTGAGTGTTGCCATACTGGTCTGCGGGGAGGGTTTGTTGGTCGTCTGTATAGCCGATGTGATAGTCGTAACCGTTACCAGTAGCAGCTAGGACAAATGTTTGTCCATAAGAGTCTAGGGACATATTAGGACTAATACGAGAAGCTAGAGCTAGGGTGTAGTTTTCGCCAGTAGTGGGGCTATTCGTTACATCTATCGTGGTAGGAGTAGTAGCGATAGGAGATGGTTGGTAGTTAGTGTTCATGACCTTAGTGGAAGTGCTAGTATTATATAGTGCGCCTGGTAGGAAACCCCAC
>JAFWHD010000002.1 GCA_017512085.1 Candidatus Saccharimonadota bacterium | reverse complement strand
GTGGATAATCAGCTGAGAGGTCGTGGTGGACGGCAAGGTGACCCAGGGGTGACACAGTTTTTTGTATCTTGTGAAGATGATTTGATGCGGATTTTTAAGGGTGATAGAGTAAAGGCGTTGATGACTAGGCTCGGGGTGGCGGAGGATCAGCCGATTCAGACTAAGGCAATTTCGAGAACTTTGGAGTCGGCGCAGAAACGGATTGAGGGATTTAACTTTGACTCTCGGAAAAATGTGGTGCAATACGATAACGTGATTAACCGACATCGTAAAGTAGTTTATATGATGCGACGGAAGATTCTGGAAGGTGATGATATCTATCCAGAGATTAAGAGATTGATGCGAGATGAGGCGAAAACTCTTACAGAATTTTCTTCTAGGGTAAATAAGGACTTTGATGCACAGTTTAAAGCGGTATTTGACACTCTGGACGATGATTTGATTCATGGAATAGGGGTGAAGCGGAAAGAAAAAGAGCGCTATGGACTGGCCCTCAAGGCAATAGAGGAGGCCTATAAGAAGCAAGAGGAGAAGTTTGGCGAGGAGACGATGCGGAAGGTGGAGCGTGAAGTATATCTCAAAGTGCTCGATATGCTTTGGATGCAGCACCTTGAGAATATGCAGCATCTGCGCGAAGGAATTCATTGGCGCAGTGTGGGGCAGAGAGATCCTTTGGTGGAATATCGCTCTGAGTCGCAGAAGTTGTTTGATGGGTTGCAGAGAAATTTGCGTGAGGAAGTTTTGAAGATTTTGCTTTCAATTACGCCAGCAGAGGCCGCTGAAGACAACGCGATGGATGGTGAAGAATACGAATCTGAGCTGACGAAGATGGCTTCTGGCAATGATAAGGGTGTAAATGAGATTTCGGCTGGCGAAAAGAATCTTGATGATGAGTTTAAAAAGACGACTTCTGGAGAGAAGAAAACTGTCGCAAAATCTGGGTCTAAGAGTAAGGCTACTAAGAAGAAGAAATCTACTAAGAAAAAGAAATCCAAACGGAAATAACCTTTGGCGGTATTGTTATGAAGCATGCTGTTGAGGAGGTGAGTTTGAGAAACGGAGCGAAGGGACTTCTGATAGATGTCCCGGGGGCTTCGGTGATGGCGACGCGAATTCAATTTCGGGCGGGGATGATGTATGCTAAAAATCACGATGTTTATGAACTGCCACACGTGGTGGAGCATTTGGCCTTTGGAGCGAACGCGAAGTATCGGGATGAACAGGCTTTTGAAGCGGAATTTACAAAGAATGGAGCTTATCATAATGCTTGGACGTCGGACACTTCGGTGTGTTATGAGACGGAATGTGCGGATTTTGAATGGATGAGGATAATGGATTTGGAGCGGTTATCGATAGTGGAGCCGAGATTTAATGAAGATGAGTTAAAAAGCGAAAAAGCAAATGTAAAATCGGAACTGACGGGATACATGAATGACTATTATCGGTTACTGTGGCCGAGAGTGCAACAGGCGGTGGGGGAAGATATCTTAGATATTCCAGAAAGAATAAAAACCATTCAAAATATTAAACTGCGAGATATTCGCGAGCATTACCGAAGGACGCATACGGCGAAGAATATGCGATTTATTATTGCGGGGAAGATACGAGGGCGAAAACATAAATTAATCCGGATGCTGGAGGGGTGGAATTTGAAGCCGGGGGAGGAATTTGGCGTGCCAGTGATGGACCTACATGCGGGAGAGCCAGTATCAATACGACGGAAGGATGCCTCAAATATTACTTTTGGATTTTCTCTAGTAACACCGAGGCATTTGGATCCAAATGAAGTATTTGCGATGAATTGTTTGAACCATATTCTTAATGGGACGACAAACTCGCGGATTTTTGGGATGGCGAGGAAGCGAGGGTTGGTCTATGGAATGGGCTCGGCAATAGCGAGTAATGCGTTAAATTCGTATTGGGATTTTGATGGAGAGGTGAATGTGGAAAATGCGGAGGAATTATTTACGCTAATCCAGAAGGAATTGACGCGGACATTGAATGGAGATATAACTGACGCGGATTTTCAGGCGGCAAAATCGTACGCGCTGGGAAGATTCCAAATGGGGGCACAAACTCCGTCGGCGATAGCGGATTTTTATGCGGAGGGATATTTTACGAATGATGCGGTGATGCGTTATGATGCGATGCCGAGAATGTTGAGAATGATTACGAAGAAGCAGATGATAGAACTTGCGAGAGAGTTTGCGGGGTCGGGGGTGAGGGGTTTTGCGGCGGTGTCTAGTGCAGAAAAGGCGTTGATAAACGATTTAAATGCTAAATTAAATTTTTAAAGAATGGACTTTTCTTTCGCAAAAGAAAAGTCCAGCAAAAGAAACGAGTATGATCCCTGAAACAGAAGTGAATTCCGTTTCAGGGATTGGTTATTAAAGAGATTTTATTATTTCTTGATACTTATCACCACGGTCATAGACATCGCGGAACATGTCAAAGCTGGCGCTAGCTGGGGACATGAGGACGATGGGAGAGTTTGTGAGTTTCTCGGCTTCTTCGCGGGCGATTTTGACTGCGTCTTCTAACGTTTCGGCGAGAATGAAACGATCATCGTCATAGCCATAGAGCTTTGCGAGTTCATGACCAGATTCGCCGATGAGGATGACGGATTTGATGTTTTCCTGATTAATTGCTTCATATATTTCAGGAAGGTCTTTATTATTGGTTTTATCGCGGCCACCAAGGATGAGGACAACGGGGCTAGATTTCGTAGCTTCAAGGGCGACCTTCAAGCTGGAGGCATTGGTAGCGAAATTGTCATCATAATAACGGACACCATTTAGCTCGCGGACTAATTCTAGTCTATAGGGGAGGCCGCGGAAGCTGGCGAGGCCAGTAGAAATATCATTAGTGTGTTCTCTTAAATATTCATCTGGTGAGATATTGAAATAAGAAGCAACTGCGGCGATGGCGGCTGTAGCATTGTAATAATTATGTTTACCAAGGAGATTGATACTGTTCATTACGGATGATGGAGTGGGAAAGGGATAAGTGATTTTATGGGCTTGGGATTTTTTGGCGATTTGGACGGTCTCGGGGTTTTCTTTGAAATAAATGAGATAATCATCAGCGGTTTGGTAGGCGGTAATATGAGATTTTGCGTCTAGGTAGTCGGCATAATCTCGGTGGACATTGAGATGGTCGGGCTCTAGGGTACCGAGGACAGCGATGTGAGGGGAAGCGGTCAAATCCCAGAGCTGGAAACTGGACATTTCATAAACAACGATAGAGTCTGGCTTGAGATTATCTAGGACATCTAGTGCGGGGACGCCGATATTGCCGACGAGATAGGCGTCTTTTCCGTGAGCATCTAGGAGAGATTTGATAAAGGAACAAGTGGTGCCTTTACCCTTCGTGGCGGTAACACCAATGATAGGGCAGGGGCAGTGGGCGAAGAAATACCTAGTGATGGATGACTCGTTTTCTAGGCCGAGGGGAGGGACTGAGGGGCTACGAAAAACATAGCCGTAGGCAGAATAGTCTCGTGCTTTCATGGTTTCTGGAGTTTCGTTTTCAAAAATATCAAAAGTGGTAGAATTATCGTGAGATTGGAAATAATTTTCTACGGATTTACCTTCTTTACCGTAGCCGAGTAATGCTATTTTCATACTCTTATTATAACATATTTATCGGGGTATCGTTTTGTTGAAAAAATGGACTATTCTCATGCGAACTGCGAAGTGAAAAACTTTTGGCTAACACCTCATCTGGGACGCCTACAAAACCAGAAAAGTAAAGTTCAGCCCTCGAAAAGATAATAAAAAAATAGCACCCCCCGTATTTGCTCGCAATTGGTTTCTTGCAAGGAAAATGAACTATTCTCACACTCACCGCGAGGTGAAAAAATCAAAAAATAATTTGATGGGAGCCCTCCGCTATTGCAGTAGCGGCTTCCCATCACTATTTTTTGATTTTTTCAGCCTCCTTATGGTTCGTTTAGAGAATAGTTCATTTTTCATACATCTTTCTCTTTTCGTTGGGGCTTTTCTATTTTTAAAGAGAAAAGCCCCACTAAGTTAGACCGCCACGCAACGAACCGAATAGCCGTAGCCCTTGAAGTTACTATTCTGCGGGTAGAAGTACGTGGAGTAGAAGGCGAGGCCGTGCGCGCCCGTAGCGCTATAGCTCACAGAGGACCAAAAGTTGCCATTCGTGCCCCGAGCGTGCAGCGCGCCATTACTCCAAACGTAAGTGCCAGGGCGATTGAAATTCAATGGATTTTGCATTTGCCCAGAATAATTATTTGCTGAAGTCAAACTACCTTGGTTGGTAGTAGGTAAGCCATAACTACCCATCAAGGTACTGAAGGAGTAATCCCCTTCATTTGCAGGTAGCCTCCATCCCTTCGGGCAGATACTTGTAGTCACCTCGCCGGTTTTATCCTGGGGCTTATCATCCTTCGTCTGTGCCGTAGCTGCTGCCCAGTTATACAATACACCAATACGTTCGTATGGTTTATTAGCATCACAAGTAGCGCCAGTACCGCCGAAGGTATTAATGTCTGTACCGCCGATACAAAGATCTTCATCTCGCTTAAAGGAACGAGTACCGTCACTGGCATCCTGAGCCCAAGGATCGTCAGTATTTTCCTGGGTGGAGTTGTCTGGTATATAGTCAAAAGTATTGCCAGTAGAGAAGTCATAGGCTGTAATGTTGTTAATTATTCCATCAGTCTCCGTGAACGGCAGATTGAGGTTTTCCCGCATCCAGCAATGACCGTCTGCGTATTTGGCGACGAGATAAGTCTTTTCGTTTCGCGTATCTATGAGAGTGTTTTTCGCGATGTCCGCTACTGTGTAAGGAGAGCCGATGACGATACTATCGCAAATCTCGCTAGTCATATCTTGCATTTGGTAGTAGCTACCGGACGGGGATTTACCGAATGCGGCGAAGGCGGCGGCGAAATTATCGTAACCTTTCTGCCAGATGGCGTGGAGATTTAAATCATTGCCAGTGGTACCGTCTAGAGTAATGGTAGCGCCTGGTTGATAGGTAGTGCCTGGACAAGCGGTGCCGCCACTCGTCGTAGTAGTGCTACACCAACCCTTAAATACCCAACCGTCTTTCGTAGGGGTAACATTAGAAAGAGTGATAGTGCTAGACTGAGTGTTGCCATACTGGTCTGCGGGGAGGGTTTGTTGGTCGTCTGTGTAGCCGATGTGGTAATCATACCCATTACCAGTAGCGGCTAGGACGAAGGTTTGCCCGTAGGAATCTAATGACATATTACTGCTCACTCTCGCCGCTAAGGCTAGGGTGTAATTTTCGCCAGTAGTGGGACTATT
>JAFWHD010000027.1 GCA_017512085.1 Candidatus Saccharimonadota bacterium | reverse complement strand
CGGGAACTCGCTATGCGGCGGAGTAGAAATAATGTCTCGTTTATTTCTGCTCTTTTTACTACTAGTACTTTTACTAGACTGGTTTAATTTACTTTTTCCTTTTCCACTCATCGCGAGGTCCTTTCGTATTATGTTGACACTAGCCTTGCGATGTCTATAAAAATGGCACCGCGAAGGGTGCGATATCTCAACTAACTTACCAAAACTGGTTCATGCAGTTCAGATGCCCTCGTGGTGCCATTAATCCGCATGAACAGCTTTAATAATAAAAACAGCTTTGGTTGTAATTAATTGAAATATCGCACTATCATTATAACATGCTTTTTACAAAAATTTACTAAATTTTTGTAAAATTATTTCCACCCTATTTGAACGCCTCCAAAACCAGAAAAGTAAAGTTCAGTTTGGAACAAGCCATGGAAAAATAGTAAACTTAACCTTTTCGGGTACCTGGGAAAATGCCCCAAATAGAGTGACAATATTTTAAGATAGAATGTGTGATATAATAAAGAAATGATGAAGTTTACAGTAATCACATTATTTCCAGAGGCAGTGGAGCCATATCTAAGAGCCTCTATGATGTGGAAGGCGACAGAGAAGGGATTGGCAGAATTTAATTTTGTCAATTTACGAGATTTCGGGCTGGGGCCGCATAAATCCGTGGATGATACGCCGTACGGAGGTGGGGATGGGATGCTCCTGCGCTGTGAGCCAGTATTTGATGCTATAGAGTCCGTAAAATCTCGCGATACGGAAGCGAAAGTGATTTTGCCGACTCCGGTGGGAGAGATTTGGACGCAGGAAAAGGCGCGCGAATTTGCAGGGGTTAGCCTGACTTCTGGTCTGGAAACTGATTCTGCCTTTTCCAATCAAATTGCCGCCCACTACATTATTCTTTGCCCACATTATGAGGGTTATGATGAGCGGATACTATCTATCGTGGATTATAAGATTTCGCTTGGGAAATTTGTCCTGACGGGCGGGGAATTGCCGGCCCTTACTATTATAGATTCTATTGTGCGTCTAATACCTGGAGTGCTAGGCGGGGAGCAATCGGCGGAGATTGAGAGTTTTTCCAACGGAGATAATCTGGAATATCCGCAATACACGAAGCCTTATGATTTTCGTGGGATGAAGGTGCCAGATATTTTACTTTCTGGAAATCACGGAGAAATAGATAAATGGCGAGCGGAACATTCGACAAAGGCAGAATAAGGGGAAGAGATGAATTTACTGGATAGCGTGGAGGAACTAAAAGGGATAGGACCAAAGACGGCGGCGATGCTACAGAAATATGGCATCAAGACGATACGGGATTTTTTTTATAATTTGCCGAGAACATATGATAATTATCAAATGGCAAGCACGATAGCGGAGATACGTCCAGGGAAGGTGGTGGTGAAGGGGAAGATTGAAAAACTGAGTTCGCGACGCGCCCAGAGGCGCAATATGTCTATCGTGGAGGGCACGATAAGAGATAACACGGGGACAGTGAGAGTAGTATGGTTTAATCAGAGCTACCGAATGAAGCAGTTTTCGCCAGATAAAGAATACTATTTTACTGGTATCTACGAGCTAAGGAATGGCCGCTATGGGCTCACCTCGCCATCCACCGCTGGAGTGCACGAGGTGGAGACGAGCGACTCGCTGACACCTGTCTATGTAGCCCACGGGGCGCTTAATTCGGCACATTTTTATCGTCTTGTCAATGAATCTCGGGATAGATTTGCCGAAATCCCAGATTTATTGCCTACTGTAGAATCTGGAGCGAGACGAGATGCTTTATTTAACATTCATTTTCCAGAATCATTAGAGATGGCAGAGCGGGCGAGGGAATACTTAGCGTATGAGGAATTATTTAAGTTGATTCTGGCAGGAAGATTAAATAAAAATGAAAATCAAAAATTGCAAGCGGAAAGCGTGCCTTTCAGCCTGGAAAGGATACAGAGATTTCTAGCTAGATTACCGTTTAAGTTAACTGATGCCCAGAGAAAGGCCTCGTGGGAAATATTCCAGGATATGGAGAAAACTACACCGATGAATCGTTTACTCCAGGGAGATGTGGGTTCTGGTAAGACTATGGTGGCGGCGATGGCGGCCTACGAAGTAGCGGTAAATGGTGGCCAGGTAGCACTCCTGGCACCGACGGCTATTCTTGCTATGCAACATTATGAGGGTTTGTCAAACCTACTTCAGCCACTTGGCATCCAGACAGCCCTGCTCGTGGGGGCAACGAAGCAGAAGGCTGAACTGAAAACCAAAATTAAAAATGGTGAGATAAAATTCGTGATAGGAACGCACGCACTTCTAACTGATGACACGGAATTTAAGAATCTCAATCTAGTCATCATTGATGAGCAGCATAGATTTGGCGTGGAACAGAGGCAGAAACTAATGCTGAAATCACCAGAAGCAAGGGCACCGCATCTACTCGCGATGACAGCGACACCGATACCAAGGTCGCTCCAGCTAACGATTTTTGGCGATCTCAACGTGTCAATCTTGGGTGAGATGCCAAAAGGACGACAACCGATTGAGACGTCTATCATTAAGGAGATAGAAAGTCGGGAAAAACTTTATCCCATGATTTATGATACTGTGAAAGCAGGGCAACAGGTTTATTGGATTTGTAAAGCCATTGATGATAACCCGAGAATGGAGACCACATCCGTAAAAGCTAGGACAGCGAAATTGAAGCGAGATTTCCCGAAAGCTAGAATAGAATTTCTACACGGGCGAATGAAGCAAGCAGAAAAAGATGAGATAATGGGGAAATTTGCGTCTCACGAGATAGATATACTGGTCTCTACTACGGTGGTGGAGGTGGGAGTGAATGTGCCAAATGCGACGCTAATCGTAATAGAAGATGCCGAGCAATATGGGCTGGCGCAATTGCATCAGCTAAGAGGACGAGTGGGGCGAGGAGATAAGAAGTCTTATTGTTTCTTGATGACCGCTGGGGAAGCGACACCCTCGCAGAGGCTGAGAGAACTAAGAAAGTCAACGGATGGTTTCTATCTAGCGGAGGTGGATTTGAAACTGCGTGGGCCGGGGGAGATTTACGGGGCACTGCAACATGGAGCATTGGACCTAAAGATTGCCTCTTTTTCAGATACAAAAATCATAAAGCGGGCGCGAGATGACGTGGATAAAATACTCCAAAATCCCGATGATATGGTAAAATATAAGGAGTTGATGGCGGAAATACGCGATTATCAGCAGATAACGACATTAAATTGACGTTCTATCGAGATTATGGTATTATACTGAGTAGATATCTAGGGAAAACTAGTTTAGTCTTATGGGAAAATGAGCGATAGTTCATTCATGGGCAAGCTATTTTCAAAAAAGGAGAAAAGATGAGCAAGAAATCAGGACAAAATCGCGTGATTATTACTGGCGGGAGACTCAGCGGCCTTGCCATAGACACACCCGGCGAGGGGACGCATCCCATGGGGATGAGGGAAAGATTAGCACTTTTTAATATGATCCAAAGCTATTTACCTGGAGCAGATGTAATGGACGCTTATGCGGGGAGTGGAATACTAGGGATAGAGGCACTGTCCAGGGGTGCTAGGCATGCGATTTTTGTTGACAAGGATGAATTGGTATTGCAAACGATTGAGAAAAATCTATACAAGACCAGGATTGAACCGAGCGAAGCTGATACTTTAAAGCTAAATATCAAGAAAATTGGTCAGATAACTGGAGTATCTTATGATGTTATTTTTGCCGATCCGCCATACGATAAATATAAGCCAGAGATGGTGACTATCTTGGTGCCGTTAGTCTCTAAGGGAGGGATATTGGTAGCTTCTACACCCGAGGAGGCTCCAGAAATACCAGGTTTTAAGATAATAACTCAGCGCAAATATGCGAGATGCCATATTACTATTTACCAAAGAGAGGAATAAAGATTCATTATTTCTGGGCTACCGCCCCATCTGGGACAGCCTCCAAAATCGGAAAAGTAAAGTTCAGTTCTGGGCAAGCCCCGATAATATAATGAACTTGACTTTTCCGATTTATTCCGGGATATTGTCCCTGATGGGGCAGTAGCTCAAGACACTAAATCGCCTAATTATTAGATACTACTTGCGTTTTTTATAAAAGTGTGATATAATTGTAGTTATAAAGAGTTTTATACAAGGAGCATTATGTATTATCAGGATGAAAAGGAGAAAAAGGAGCGACGACGCATCATTGCGGTTTCGACCATTGCAGTAGTGATTATTTTGGTACTCGTGGCGGCGATTATTGTGGTGGCGACGAAAAAAACTGAAAATAACGAGATTAATACAGTGGATACCAATACTGAGGTAACGCTTAGTTCTGGTGATAATTCAACAGAAGGTGTGACAAAAACGGGTACTTCGGGAGATGAGAATAAGGCTGAGAATACCGACAAGCCTGCTGAGAATTCGTCTAATAACACCGCGAATGATACCAAAAAAGAGACTGAGAATAAACCAACTACTACCTCTACATCAACTGGGAATAAAACTAGCACTAGTAGTAGTACTTCTTCTACGAGTACCACTAAGCCTGCTAACACGAGCAGTAAAGGTTCTAATGATAAGATGCCAGATACTGGTCCGGAAAGCATGCTACCTATCGCTCTCATGGCGGGCTTATTCGTAGCATATCTCACTTCTAAGAAAATGCTTAAAAATCGGGTATAAAGATAAAAGCGAGCTAGGAAAAATCTGGCTCGCTTTTTGGAGGATTTTGTGATATAATGGTATTGTCGCCCGGATGGTGAAATTGGTAGACACGTATGCCTTAGGAGCATATGCCTAACGGCTTGCAGGTTCAAGTCCTGTTCCGGGCACCAGACATCTAACGATGTGCTGTAAAAGAAGGGCATTGGTACCTTCGGTGAACAAGTTCTGTTCCGGGTTTTTTACTAAAAGCCGCTATCTCGGCGTTTTTTGTGTAACATGAGTATGTATTGACAGAAATGCATAAGTGTGATATAATTAAGTTATTAGCCAATAACGGCTAATAGGATAACCCATTTTGCGTATGCATTTGGGAGCACTTTAAGAAAGGAGTATTCGCATGAATACCAAAAAAGCTACAGACAACAGATACTACGAGATTGTGTCCGGACCGAATAAGGACAAGTTGTTTGATGCGTGCAAATACGCATACGATAAAACATCCATAGTTGCGATTGATTTTTCAATTGCGGTTGGCTACACAATGCCGAAGAATCATCCTGGATCTGCTTACATCCCTATGGCTATCATTGATATCACAATTTCCGGTATAGAACACGAGGATGGGAGCGGAGAAAGCTTCAATCTGCATGGCTATTGTAAGGCCGATCTGAGAACTCTCAATAAAGCCTATGCGGACTACAAACCCTACAGATTTAAGGCATATTATAACACCAAGCATCGTGAGGGATGCATTAGCTTTGAGTAACTCCTTTCAAGTTTTCCACAGCCTGGGACCTAGTCCCAGGCATTTTTCAGTGGTGAATAATATATAGTATCTAAGCAGAAAAATCGCTCGTTATGGGCGATTTTCTGTTTTATGACTCGTATTTTTTTGCCATAAGAATTATTGTTTACTATAAAAATGTGATATAATCGTAAACAGAATGGGTAAAATAGCAAAATATTTGAACCAACTGACAGTAGGAAATGTATTTGACAATCCAGAGGTATTGACTAGATATTCCACGGATTATTCGGCGCTTGAGATAAAGCCAAAATTTGTTGCTTTTCCAGAATCAACGGAAGATGTGCGAAAATTGGTGCGGTTTTTTAGCGAATTGGCAGAAAAAGACATCCAAGTCGGAGTGACAGCGCGAGGGGGTGGACATGATAAAAACGGTGCCGACCTGACGAATGGCATTGTCATATCAACGACCAGATTAAATAAACTACTAGAAATAGATCCACGCGAGAGATTGGTACACGTGCAGGCTGGTATTACCCTAAAAGAACTAAATACAGCGCTATCCGTCTCGGGGATCACCATACCGATAAGTGGGCATGAGGACGAAACTATTGGTGGGTTGATTTCTAATTGCCCAGTGGATGATCAGGCGCATAAATATGGCGGTATTTATGACTATGTAGAACGAATAGAGGTAGTGCTATCTAACGGGGATTTGCTCCAGACGGAGAGGTTAAAAAAATATGCAGCGGCGAAGGTCGCTTCCGAAAAAACTCGTGAAGGAGAGATTTATCATAAGATTGCCAAGCTTTGCTATGATAAGAAATCACTAATTGAGAGTATTGACGAGAAAGAACGTAATCTTGCGGGTTATCCATTCATTTCAAAAGTAGTGAAGAAAGAGTCCATGGATCTAATGCCAGTTTTCTTTGGTGCGGAAGGGACTCTAGGAATAATAACCGAGGTAATACTGAGAGCGGTGCCGCTAAAAAATAAAGAGGTTCGGGCCATCATGACCTGTAAGGATCTGGATACGGCAATTTCTTATATGGACATGGTAAAGGAGCTACGTCCCGAGCGACTGGATATTTATGATTTGAAAATTATCCAGGAAGCACGTGAGACCGGGAAGAATCTGGACGGAATTATACGAAAACTAGAGGATGGGTGGACGGTGTTTACTTGTTTTGCGGATTGGGGAAATCGAAATCTGCGCAAGATTGAAGCCATGAAGAATCATTTACCGAAGGGAACGAAATTTATTATTGAGGATAAGAATAACCGACAAATATTGGACGAATTTGAAAATTCGCTCGTGAATTATTTATCATATGTACGAGATAGCGAGCGAGTGCCGCTCTTGACAGATTTTTCTCTACCGTCTTATAATTTAGCGAAATTTGACGAAGATTTACGAGTGTTAGCGGAAAAAACAAAATTGGATTTGGCACTCTATGGCTCGTATGCGTCGGGAAATTATAATCTCAGGCCGAAGTTTAATCTGGAGGATGCTGATTTTCGCAAAAAAGCCACTACGTTCCTGCGAGCGGGAGCTTATATCATAGAGAGGCAAGGCGGAAAATTGACGGGTGGGACGCCGGAGGGGCGGCTAAAGGCCGTAGTGACAAACGAATCTATGTCTGACACAGAAAAAGAAATGTATCTGGAAATTAAAAAGATTTTTGATCCGCAGGGAATCTTAAATCCTGACGTAAAGCTCGGAGCAACTTCGCAATTTACTCTAACCCATTTTCGCAAGAATAATCAAATTAAATTATAAAATATGATATAATAGGGGAAAATAGGAGTTATTTTTATGAAAACAAAGGCGAAAAGAATATCTGATTCGCGGGTGGAGATTACTGTCACTCTAGACAAGGATGATTTGAAAGTGGCGCGAGAGAAAGCGCTAGAAAAATTAGCTAAGACTGTAAATGTAAGTGGATTTCGCAAGGGAAAAGTCCCAGCCGACGTGGCGACGAAATTTATCCCAGAAAATGATTTGAACGCGGAGACGATAGATTATGCAGTGCGCTCAACCGTAATAGAGGCGTTTAGACAGGAGGAAAAGTCGCCGCTCGCGATTCCTGGAGTAAATGTGACGAAGTATGTCCCGGGCGAGATGGCGGAATACACAGCGACAGCCGACATTATCCCGAAGGTAGAGTTAGGCGATTTTAAGAAACTTGAAGTAAAACGACCAGAGGTAAAGGTAACCGACAAAGACGTGGATGAGATGCTGAAGAATTTGTCGGATGCATTTGCTACGAAGAAAGTCGTGAAACGAGCAGCGAAGGAAACCGATGAGGTAGTAATTGATTTTGTCGGGAAGAAAGACGGTGAAGCTTTTCAGGGTGGTACGGCGAAGGATTATAAGCTGGTGCTAGGCTCAAAGACTTTTATCCCAGGTTTTGAGGAAGGCATCGTAGGACATGAGGTGGGGGATAAGTTTAATCTAGATATTACTTTCCCAAAAGATTACAATGTGGATGAGCTAGCTGGAGCAAAGACGGTATTTGAAGTGCTCCTAAAACAAGTAAATGAAATCACAGGTGCACCCATTGACGATGAACTGGCAAAAAAGTGTGGCCCATTTAAGAATCTGGATGAGCTAAAAGACGACATTCGTAAAAACATCACCGCACAAAGCGAACAAAGACTCCTAAATAAATATAAAGATGACTTAGTAGAAGAATTAGTAAAAAAATCCAAAGTCCCCGCACCCGAAATTTTGATTGACGACCAGATGAGTGCGATTCGTAATGATGTAACGAGAAATGCTCAGGCGAGGAATATGGAGTTTGAAGACTTCCTGAAGGCGAACGGAGAAACGTTAGAAAGCTGGGAGAAGGAAGCGCGGAAGATTGCCGAGAAACGAGTGAAAGCATCATTAGCACTGCAGACGCTGGCGGTAGAACAGAAGATTACCGTGGACGAGGCAGAGGTAGGTGCTAAGCTAGCAGAGCTACGCGATGTTTATAAAAAGTCGCCAGAAGCCATCAAGAACTTGAAGGAGCCAAACGTAAAGAATGATATCCGTAATCGTATGATTATAGATAAGACTCTGGATTTCTTGGTGGAAGCAAACTCTAAGGGAGGCTCGAAGAAAACTAGCCCTAAAAAGTCTAAATAAGTTTTTCTTGGCTACCACCTCCCATGGGACGCCTCCAAAACCGGAAAAGTAAAGTTCAGTTCTGGGCTAGCGCCCCGTCTTGAAAGTGAACTTGACTTTTCCGGTGTTTTCCGGGAAATTGTCCCATGTGGGGCGGTAGCCCAAGAAAACTAAAAAGTCTAAGTAGGGGTGGTAATTTCGGAGGAAATGTGATATAATGGGAGTAAGAGTTTCAGCTAGGGGCTCAATGCTGTGAGTGGCCCTAGCACACCATATTAAATATAAGAGGAAATATCAATGCCAACTATCAATCAGTTGATTCGGAAGCCGCGAAAAAAGGCAGCGAAGAAGTCAAAATCTCCAGCGCTCGGCTCCATTATAAATACACTGAAGACTAAGCGATATAATAAGGCAGCACCGCTTAAAAGAGGTGTTTGCATCAAGGTAACGACTAAGACACCAAAGAAACCAAACTCCGCGATGCGGAAAGTCGCTCGTGTAAGGCTGACGAATGGTCAGGAAGTCTGGGCTTATATCGGTGGCGAAGGCCACAATCTCCAGGAGCACGCAGTCGTACTCGTAAGAGGCGGTCGTGTGCCAGATCTCCCTGGTGTGCGATATCATGTGGTTCGTGGAACACTAGATCTCCAGGGAGTACAAGGTCGCAAACAAGGCCGTTCTCGATATGGAGCTAAGAAGGAGGGTAAGTAATGCCAAGGAAAACTACTAAATCTCTTGAGCGAAAGGTAAACCCCGATCGCAAATATCAGTCCATTATGGTACAGAGATTGATAAATAAATCCATGCTAAATGGTAAGAAGCAAGTCGCTGAGAGAGCAGTCTATGCTGCAATTGAAGGCGCGGCTAAGAGCCTAAAGTCTGAGAATCCTGTGGAAGTATTAGAAAAAGCTATCGCCAATGTCTCACCAGATTTTGAGGTGAAATCTAGGCGGGTAGGCGGAGCGAACTATCAGATTCCATTCCCGATTGCTGGACACAGACAATTACATTTCGCCTTTTCATGGCTTGTGCAGTCTGCTAGAGCTAGGAAGGGGATGCCTTATGCGAAACGACTAGAAGCAGAGATTATCGATGCTTACAACGAGACTGGCGCAGCGTATAAGAAGAAAGAAGATTGTCACAGAATGGCAGAAGCCAACCGGGCATTTGCGCATTTTGCGAGATAGACTATATTATTTTCAATATAGAGGACAAATCAAGCCGAGGAAAACTTGGCTTGATTTTTTGCAAGATTTTTCTATTCCGTTTCCTGGTCTTGATTTGCGAGGTCTATTTATTTCGTTTCCGAGTGGAATTTCTCATGGATTTCTTTTAGATGTTTATCGGTGACATGGGTGTAAATCTGAGTAGTAGAGATGTCCGAGTGCCCAAGCATGGACTGGACTGAGCGGATATCGGCACCATTCATGAGGAGATCTGTCGCAAAGGAATGCCTGAGGGTGTGTGGGGAGACGTGTTTCGTAATGCCAGCGAGACGGGCGTATTTTTCCACGATTCGTTCTACTGACCTCGCCGTCATACGACGGTAATTGCCGGAGTTATCTACAGCTTGGAGATTTTTGGAATTATTGAGGAAAAGGGCGGGCAGAGAATCAGTCCTGGCGTCAAGGTAATCCTCTACGCGGTCCGCTGCCGACTGGGAAATAAAAATCGGGCGGTCCTTACTACCTTTACCGCGTATCATAAACTCGCGCCTTTCTAGATTAATGGAGTCTCGATTTAATGACACTAATTCCGACACACGCAGCCCACCAGAATAGAGAAGCTCAATAATCGCTCGGTCTCTGAGGCCTGATTCTGTCGTCAGGTCTATCTGTTCAAGCATATCCTCAACCTCATCGTAATGAAGGAAAGTAACTTGTTTCCTAATCACATGAGGCAAATCAACGAGGGCGGGATCAAGCGATTTTATCTCGCGGCGAGCGAGGTATTTAAGAAAGCCCCTGAGGGCGATAAGATAATAAGCCTGAGTAATAATCTTCAAATCATCCTCACCATTGTCGGAACCATAACGATTAAGCCTGAGGCGGTATTTTCTAAGCGCCTCACGCGTAATATCTTCGGGAAAAATTACATCTTTACTCAGGATTTCTTGAGTCAACATGAGAAATCTCTCGAGATAGAGACGGTAATTCTCAATGGTTTTTTTACTTCTACCGCTCTCTATCTCTAAGTGTTCAAGAAAATCATCGATTAGCTCAGAGATATCCTGCTTTTTTTCTGTCATAGAACCATTATAGCATTAATATTAAACGATTATTCCATTTGGCTACCATCCCACCTGGGACGCCTTCAAAACCGGAAAAGTAAAGTTCAGTTCTGGACTACGTCCTGATATAAAAGTGAACTTGACTTTTCCGGTGTTTTCCGGGAAATTGTCCCAGGTAGGACAGTAGACCAAATGAAATTACTCTTTACTTTTTATGGTTTTTGTGATATAATAAGAGAGTAACCCTACATAGGTAGTTCTTTACAGAAAGGTTGGTAAAGTATGAGAAAACATGTAACTAATGTGGCTGTAGCCAAAAAGGATCGTAAGGAAAACTATGACCGGAGAAAGACCCTTATCAACGAGGCTGCAGTGGAACAGCGAGCGATCAAGGACTGTAAAAAGAAAATCAGTCGCTTGCTTGAAAAGGATCCAGAGACAGACATCTCCTTCCAGGAGAAAACATTAAAGGACCATATGGACCACTACGAGGAAATCATCCAGAAGATTTCTTATCTGGAGCTGGATATACTGATGGAGGGGAGTAGCAGGATCTTAAACGGTTTCGCGTAAGCGATTATCATCATAGCAACTCATTAACCAATCACCGTGGTCAACAAATTGTTGGCCATTTTTTTAGTCAAAAAAGAATCTGGTTCGGTTTTCGGTCAAATAGAAAAATCTGTGTTATAATTAGCATAAGTAATGTAGGAGGTAAAATGGTAAAAGTAGCAATTAACGGATTCGGTCGGATTGGACGGAACGCATTGAAAGTGCTACTAGATAGGAGAGACGTACAGGTAGTGGCAATAAACGACATTACCGATGCGGCGACACTTGCGCATCTACTCAAGTATGACTCAACTTATGGAGCCTACGATAAAAAAGTATCGGCCAGAGATAATTCCATCGTTATAAATACGCGCGAGATTCCAGTTTTTGCGGAAAAAGATCCAGCGAAGCTACCTTGGAAAGCGCTGGGGGTGGATGTAGTAATAGAATCTACTGGATTTTTTACAAAGCCAGAAGACGCAAAGGCGCATCTAAAGGCCGGCGCGAAGAAAGTAGTTATCTCGGCGCCAGCAAAGGGTGAGGGGGCCAAGACTGTAGTAATTGGGGTGAATGAAGAAATCGTAACGGTGGACGATAAAATTCTTTCCAATGCCTCCTGTACAACGAATTGCATCGCACCAATTATGAAAGTATTGGAGGAAAAATATGGCATCGAGAAAGCCATGATGACAACAGTTCATTCTTATACGGGTTCACAGAGAATATTGGATGCGCCCGCGAAAGACCTGCGCGAGGCAAGAAGTGCGGCAATGAATATTGTACCTACCTCTACAGGAGCATCAAAGGCAGCGGCACTGACGATTCCATCCCTAAAAGATAAGTTTAACGGTCTCTCGGTGAGGGTGCCGACTCCGTGCGTATCTCTCTCCGACATCACAGCCATCCTGAAATGCGCCGTGACGAAGGAAGAACTAGTAAATTTCTTTAAGAGGGTAGCAAAAGAACCATACTATCAAGGAATCATCGGTGTGACGGATGAGCCACTGGTGTCGTCAGACTTCATCGGCGACCCGCGGTCATGTATCGTGGATTTGTCGCTGATAGATGTGGTGGGGGGCGACATGGTGAAAATCGTTGCATGGTACGACAATGAATGGGGTTATTCAAACCGATTAGTAGAGCTCGCGGTGGATTTCGGGAAGGAAGGCTAATCATCTAAACCCGAGAAATAAAATATAAAGACAGGAGGAGACAGAAATGGAATTACTGATAGCTGCGGATTATCGTGGATTTGAATTAAAGAAAAAAATACTTGTATTTCTAAAAAAAGAAGGTTACGAGCCAACCGATCTCGGGTGTTATGATGGCAAAGAAAACGATTACAATGACTCAGCTGTAATTGTTGCTAGGGCGGTGCGACGAAATCTAGAGGCTAGAGGCATACTAATATGTGATTCAGCACATGGAATGAGCATACAAGCAAATAGATTTAAGGGGATACGAGCTTGTAACTGTGATTCAGTGGAATCAGCGAAGATGGCGAGAGAACATGACAATGCGAATATTCTCTGCCTCTCGGCGCATTTTGTTGATGAGGAAAAAGCGAAAAAAATCATCACTACCTTCCTCACCACTAAATTTGAGCCGTTAGAGAGGAGACTCCGCAGGGTAAACCGCCTGGACGAGAGAGAAGATTATGATTTATGAGATAAGAGGAAGCAAATGATACGAGAAGTTAGAATAGTGCCAGCAATCCTAACTACGGATAAACAAGATTTCCGGAGTCAGGTTGAGAAGATAAATGCTTTTACCCGACGAGCGCAAATAGATGTGACGGATGGGGTTTTTGCGCCTGTTGCCACGCTAGATATTACCAATATCTGGTGGCCGCGGAATTGGGCAGCGGATATTCATTTGATGGCGGTGCATCCGTCTGAGAGTATTGATACTATCCTAAAGTTGAATCCCTCACTCTGTATTTTACATGCAGAGGCGAGCGAAGATTTGATGCCGTGTTTTGATAAGCTGAAAGAGGCGGGGATAAAAGTGGGCGTGGCACTGATGCCGCAGACTTTTCCAGGAAAAGTAAAACAATATATTGATGTGGCTGACCATGTGCTGATTTTTGCGGGACATCTGGGACAACAGGGGATGCCAGCAGATTTGATGCAGATGGAAAAAATCCCGCTAGTTCGCAATATGAAACCAGATGTGGAAATTGGTTGGGATGGGGGAGCAAATATGACAAATGTACGCGCACTTGCACATGCAGACCTGGACGTAATAAATGTAGGAGCGGCAATTTCTAAGGCGCCAGATCCAGCAGCGGCTTATCAAGAGCTAGTAGCGGAGATTGATAAAAACGGAGTGGTAATATAAATAGCTGATAAAGATAACAGAGGAAATATATCATGAGGAGAATAAATAAAATAGGAATACAGTTATGGCACGCATAGTTTCTCTAGGGTCGGCTTTACAGGACTTATATTTACTAGATCATGATGACCTCGTTGCGACAGAAATCGGTAATGTGGGGATTTTTGGAAAAATAATTCTCGGCAGTAAAATAGACGTGGACGATATTTCACACCAGGTCGGGGGAGGAGGAGTAAATTCAGCGATCACTTTCGCTAGGCATGGACATGAGGCGATGCTTATCGCTAATATTGGGCATGATCCAGGTGGGGCGGCGATTATCCAGACTTTGACGCGAGAGGGGATAAATACTCAAGGGGTTCATTTTCTAAAAAAACAAACGACTGGAACGTCAGTAATACTGCTTGAGCCGGTCTCTGGGGAGAGAACCATTTTAACCTGTCGTGGGGCGAGTGAGAAATTTGATAACCTAGATGAGAAAATCTTAGCGAGACTAAAGCCGGAATATTTATATACCACAACGCTTCGTGGCGATATGGAGACAATGGAGAGATTTTTCCAGCAAGCGAAAGAAATCGGGGCAAAAATCATGCTAAACCCTGGGGTATTAGAATTAGAGCAGCCGAAGAAACTAATGAAGCTCCTAAAATACGTAGATATTTTACTAGTGAATAGCGATGAGGCGAGCAAAATCGTGGAAGGAATGTCTCTAGCCGAAATGGCAGTCAAGCTAAGAGAGTTACAAGGAACAGTTATCATCACGAATGGAGCGGCTGGTGGAGTAGCAGCAAACGAAGAAGAATTAGTGGAATTTAACATCTACGAAGACGTAAAAACGAAGGACATGACGGGAGCAGGCGACGCCTTTGGCGCAGGATTTCTCGCTGCCGTCGCGGACGGAAAATCATTCCATGAAGCGCTAACTTTCGCATCCGCTAATGCCACATCAGTAGTAAGCGAAATAGGGGCAAATCAAGGTGCATTAAGACGCAGGGTAAAACTTCACGAATTACCTATGACTGTAGTAAAATAAGAAAAAGGAGAAAAATGTTAAAAGCAGAAGAAGAATTGTTGCAAAAGCTAACCCTAGTTGACCTAGAACGAGCGACCGCCTATGCGAAGGATCTTGGTCGGGGACTACAAAAGGTGAGGTCGTTCCCACAGGGGGTGACGATTTTTGGCTCAGCTAGATTGCCACAAGATAATGTCTATTGTCAGATGGCATTTAATCTAGGCCATAAATTAGCAGAGAATGGCCACGCAGTCGTGACTGGTGGTGGGCCTGGCATCATGGAAGCGGCAAGTCATGGCGCGTATGAAATTGGTGGGCGAACGGTGGGATTCAATATCACATTAACACATGAGCAGCATCCAAATCCTTACCTTACGGATTGTATTACTTTTGAATATTTCTTCGCCAGGAAAGTTTCGCTTGCGATGGCGGCAAAAGTTTTTGCATTCTTCCCAGGTGGCTTCGGGACCATGGATGAACTGACGGAAATCCTATGTCTCATGCAGGAGAAAAAAATGCCGACGATGCCAGTTTTTCTCGTAGGGAAGAAATTCTGGAAGACTTTTGACGATGTGATTCAGCTAATGACTACAAATAAATTAATCAATGAACTAGACACGAATATTTTTAGGATTACTGATGATGTAGATGAAGTCGTGGCGGCGGCGAATAAAATTGGTCATCCAAAGATTTCCGAGAATTTTTACGATGGATTTCGCGAAAATAATGGTTCAAGCGAGCTGTGAAAACTTTTTTATGCCTACAGTCGTAGCGCAACTATGAGTTACTATTTTATCTGGGGCGCCTTCAAAACCGAAAAAGTAAAGTTCAGCTCTGGACAAAGTCCTGATATTATAGTGAACTTGGCTTTTTTGGTGTTTTCCGGGAAATTGCCCCAGATAAAACAGTAACTCATTAGCGTAATTTAGCTGAGCGTTTATTTCGCTAAGCCTAAATGCGAATTCGTATCGGCAATACGAATGAGCTCATTATACTTCGCGATACGTTCGGAGCGGGAGAGGGAGCCGGTCTTTATTTGGCCCGTGCCAAGACCGACAGCGAGGTGAGCAATACTAGTATCCTCGGTCTCACCTGAACGGTGTGACATGACGGTGCGGTAGCCAGCCTGCTTCGCCATGAGAACAGCGTTAATAGTCTCGGTTAGGGTGCCGATTTGATTTGGCTTGATGAGAATGGCATTTCCAGCTTTTTCCTTGATACCACGAGCGAGTAATTTTGTATTCGTCACAAATAAATCATCGCCGACCAACTGGATTTTCTTCCCAAAACGCTCTGTCATGCGAACCCAGCCATCCCAGTCATTTTCGGCTAGACCGTCTTCTATGGAAATGACGGGATAATTTTGGATAATCCAATCATACCAGTTCATCAAATCATCAGCAGTTTTCCAGTCACCATTAGTTTTCAAAATATAATGCTCACCGTCATAGAATTCACTAGCGGCGACATCCATCGCAATAGCGATATCGTCACCGAGACGATAGCCCGCACGCTCAATCGCATTTTTGATTAATTCAAGTGGCTCGTTATTGCCATCGTGTACTCTAGGAGCGTAGCCGCCTTCGTCCCCCACTGTAGTGACATAATCTTTTTCTTTTAGAACGTTCTTCAACGAGTGAAATACTTCTGCTCCCATACGGACAGCATCGGCGATATTTCCTGCACCGCGAGGAATAATCATATACTCCTGAAAGTCTGTGGACCAATCAGCATGAGCGCCACCATTCATGACATTCATCATCGGCATCGGGATAGACATCTCATCTTCTGTGCCAGCGAGACGAGCGACATATTCGTAAAAAGGAATATGCAGAGCACGGGCATTAGCCTTAGCATTGGCGAGAGAAACGGCGAGGATGGCATTGGCGCCAAGGTGAGATTTATTCTCGGTGCCATCCAGGTCAAGCATGACTTGGTCAACAGTGGATTGATCCGAGGTGTTGCCAATAAGACAATCACTAATGGCAGAATTTACATTCCAGACTGCCTTCAGGACGCTTTTACCACCGTATAATTTTGGATCTTTGTCGCGAAGCTCTAAAGCCTCCCCGGAGCCGGTCGAGGCGCCAGATGGAACAATCGCCCGACCAAAGCCACCGTTCATTAATTTGACCTCCGCCTCCACAGTCGGATTGCCACGAGAATCCAGGACTTGCCTGGCTTTAATATTTGAAATAACAAAATTTTCCATAACTTTATTATAACATATGGTATAATAAACGTTAGAAGAAAAGAAGTGGAGAATCAAAATGGATGATGAACGCGAAGGAACGAAAAATCCGCTAAGCCAAGATGACGGAGAGCTAGACATAACGAGAGAAGAGACTGATTTTACCGAACTAGCAAATGCTAGAGCCAAGGAAGCGATGGAACGATTGGAAGGCCTACAATTTGCCAGCAGAGAAGCTAGGCGGAAGCGGAAGGAAGCATGGGAAAAGGAACAGAAGGGGACGATACATTTATCGGATACAGCTGATGTGGATCCGGAAGCAATGAAAGTAGCTGAACAGGAATATGATCAGTTTGGGCAACCAATAAATAACCAGGCGAGTTTTGATCAATTTGGACAGCCGATGGGTGGATACCGTGACGGAATGGTGGGTGAGAATGGAGTCGCTAATATGCCGCAGACGATGCCTGGTGGGCAGATGGGTTACGAACCGATGCCGAACGGACAAATGAATGGGGCACCAATAAATGCCCAGCCAAATGGAATGCCTGGCGGGCAAATGAGCGCTATGCCTGGCGGACAGCCGAATGGCACTCCTCAAATGGTGGGGCAGATGGGCGTAGTGACGAATCTAGATGGGACGGTGCCAATAGCATCACTAGACCCTACTAGCCGACCGATGAAACAAATTCCAACCTTAGTGGTCCAGAAGCCAAAGAAAATCCGCAAAGGTTGGCTTATCGCAATTAGCGTGTCTGCTTTTATAGCAATAGCTTTTGCTGTGCTAGCAGTGCTAATCGTAGCTAATACAAAGCCAGACACAGTAGTGAAGGCGATTGAAAATATCACTACGAACGGGATGATGGATAATGTTGCCGTCAACGGAGAAATTAATTTTGATTTTACTAATAATAATATAGCGCTAGATACACTCACAGTGAATTTAGACGGAACAGTAAAGAGTAAAAGCCTAGAAAATGAAATGAACGTTAAAGTAGTTGCTGGCATGACGGGTGGTAATAAATTAGGGATGGAAGCGAATGAGGCTTACTTAAAAAATAATGGGGTTTATCTAAAATTAGATAAGGCCGGAGCGCTGATGACAGAAATAAGAAAAGGAAACGTGGATACTACAAAAGAGGATGGAAAAAATACAGACACGACTGGCGAGACAAGTGGTGAGAGTAGTGAGACGGCCGCTGAGAAAGCCAAGCGTGAAACAGAAGAAGCGTGGGCGTTAGTTAATAAGATTATCTCGAAGGCTGACGGAAAGTGGATGCGAATAAATAGCAATGAGGCCGACACTTCTGGCCTAGGAAATACAAAGGGCGGAGTCTGTGAAGCAGCCCTAATTAATAATCTAGCAGCTAATCAATCGACCATTGCAGCAATCTACAAGACTTTTCCTTTTATCACCTCCACGACAAAAGGAGTTGAGCTTTCTTCGGCAGAGAATACCGTATATAAGATTAATATTGACTTAAATAATCTCACTAGTTTCTTTAATGGGATAGAAGACATGAAATCATTGGCAGCCTATGAGGAATGTAGGGGGTTAGTCCAGCCAGCTATCGTGGGTAGCGATGTTGCGAAATTATTTGGAAATATGCGGAATGTCTATATGGAAGTGAGCGAGGATTATCTCATCACGCGAGTTTACTTTGAATATGTGGCGGACTGGGGGGAAATGATGGCAGACTTATATCTATCATATCCAGAGAATATACAGATACGAACGCCGGAAGATTCAGTGGACATGTCGCAAGTAATAAAAGAGGTGGCAAAATAAAATGACAGAGGTAGATTTGACTTTTTAGCGTAAGTGTGATATAATAAAGAGATGGACCAGAATTTAAAACAAAAACTAAAAACACTCCCGGTCAGCCCGGGGGTTTATTTCCATAAAAATGCGTCGGGTGAGATTATTTATGTGGGGAAAGCTGCGGTTTTAAAGAATCGCGTCAGGCAGTATTTTCAAAACTCGGAAAAAGATATCAAAACAGCGGCACTAGTGGCAGAAATTGCCGACACAGACTGGATAGTAGTAGATACAGAAATGGATGCTCTATTTCTGGAATCGGAGATGATAAAACGTTATATGCCGAAGTGGAATATCTTACTCCGAGATGACAAGACCGTGTCTTATGTGCGGATAGATATGAAATCCGAGGTGCCCTATGTGTCTTTTACAAGAAATCCCATAGATGATAAAGCGACTTACATTGGGCCATTTTATGGAAAGTCAGCGGTGGAGAAGGCAGTACGGAGCCTCAGACGGATTTTTCCATATTATATAAAGCCCTACACGGGGAAGAAAACCCTTGATACGGATCTCGGGCTGACACCTGGAATAGAGGTGGGGCGAATGAGTCCAGCCGATTATAAACGAAATCTAAAGAAACTAATCCGTTATCTCGAGGGTGACCGAAAAACGTTAATCACCGAGTTGGAGAAAACTATGAAAAAAGAGGCGGCAGTGGGAAACTACGAACTGGCAGCCGAAGCGAGAGACCAACTGCGAGGATTGCAGGAACTGCGGAAGAAAATAGTTTTTTCCGATAAAGAATTCCTGGATATTTCGTCAGACCAAGCATTAAAACAATTACAGGAAATGCTAGGACTGCTGGAACCACCACGTAGAATAGAAGGATATGATATTTCGCATCAGTCAGGGACGGATACGGTGGCAAGTATGGTAGTATTTACAAATGGTGCGGCAGATAGGAGTGAGTATCGTAAATTTAAAATTCGCACGAGCACAAACGATGATTTAAAAAGTATGGTAGAAGTGATAACGAGGAGATTGAAACATCCAGAATGGGAATTTCCAAATTTGATTATATTGGACGGTGGCGAGACACAAGTAAATGCTGTGCTACCACTACTGAAACCCCATCACATTCCGGTGATAGGGCGCGACAAGTCTGGCGACCATTCAAAATCGGGAGCTGTGAGGATCGTTATCCCAGGAGAGAAGCCAGTCTTAGTGGAACCAGGCTCGCACGTCGCGCGGCTCATTGCGCGAGTAGATGAAGAATCTCATCGGTTTGCGATTACTTATCACTCTTTACTCAAAAGAAAAAATATGCTAAGATAGAGATATGAATTTTGGAAGTTTCTTGGAAATAATGATATTTATCTCGGCAATACTGACGATTCTTTTGATTCTACTCCAGACGAGAGGTGCGACACTAGGGGCTGGCTCGGGTAGCTCGAGCGAGCTTTACACTACTCGACGAGGACTAGAGAAGTCTATCTTCATCACGACGATAGTAATGGTAGCGATTTTTGTGACGTCGATACTCGGACTTTTAATCATTCCGGAGTAATATGGCTGACATTATTAAGAAAAGTGGGCGAAGGTTAGCGAGGCGATGGTCAAAGGCGTCTGTGAAAGCAGGCGAGGAGAGTCGTGAGCACATCCGGGAGAATTTCGTCCAGAGGATTTCTCACGTTAGGAATGTGAGATTGCTCGTCCTAGAATGGTCATTACTCGTAATCGTCCTTATTATGCTGGCTGTGACGCAGGCTTTTTGGTTTAGCGATTCGTATGCAGAAGATACTTTTGTAGATGGCGGGACATATACAGAGGCAACATTAGGAGACGTAAAGTCACTAAATCCACTTTTTGCGACAACCAGTAGCGAGGAGGCACTAAGTGAGTTGATGTTTTCCCGAATTGTGGCGGTAGATTATTCGGGGCATCTGGGGGATCAGTTGGCGCAGTCTATTACAGCGAGCGAGGACGGAAGGACTTGGAGAGTAAAACTAAAGGAAGGGCTCGAATGGTCAGACGGAGAGCCTATCACGCCAGAGGACGTGGTATTTACGATAGAGTTGATTCAAAATAAAGATGTAAATACGATTTATGAGTCTAATTTTGAAAAGGTTAAAGTTTCCATTGATGAAAATGGGACAATCGTGTTTAACTTATCGGCACCGTATGCTGATTTCATTTCGGCACTCGAGGTACCAGTGGTGCCAAAGCATATTCTCGAGGGAGCGAGCACAGCAAATTTGGTGGAAAATAATTTTTCTAATACTCCAGTAACCTCGGGCGCATTTCTATATAATGCCTTACAGGCTGGTAAGGGCGGGAAAGACGATGTCTATTATCTAGCGGCCAATGATAAATATTTCCTCGGAAAACCGATGTTGGATAGTTTTGCGATACATACTTATGATACAAAACAGGATTTGATAGACGCGGTAAATGCTGGCGAGGTGACTGCTACGGCAGAGCTTTCTGGCGCTGATGCGGAGTTTGTCTGGTCATCAAATTTCCTGAAGCGTAATTCTACACTAGATCTCGGTGCGTTTGTTTTCTTTAACACTTCTCGTGGAGTAGTGGCATCGCGTGAAATGAGGTCGGTGATACGTTCTGGGATAAATCTCACGAAGATTCGCGAAGCGGCGCCGGATACAGCAAAACTAGATTATCCGCTACTATCTTCGCAAATAGAACTCTCCAAGTATCCAGAGATACCAGGTTATGATTTTGCTTCTTCGCAGGCAAAGGTCGCGGAGCTTCTCGCAGGGAAGGATGAAAATGCTAAGTATCTAGATATCGCGACGGTGGATGCGGGGTATCTGCCGGCGGTGGCAAACGCACTAAAAGAGGAGCTCGCGTCATTAGGATTTGAGCCTACCGTGACGATATACGACGAAGATCAAGATTTTGTAAGTAATATCATTGCGAAGAGAAGTTATGACATACTGGTATACTCCGTGGAATTAGGGACAGAGCCAGATTTACTACCTTATTATTATTCGTCGCAAGCATCGGCATCTGGGCTAAATCTATCAAATTATCGCAACTCGCTAGTAGATGATTTACTTCTAGCCGCCAGAGAAACAATGGACGAGAATCTCAGGCGAGCGAAGTACGAGACTTTCCTTACGTATTTCGTGAACGACGTGCCAGCGATAGGACTTTACCAGCCAAACCTGACATATTATTACAATAAAAACGTGAGGACTTACAGTGAAAATTTGAAGCTTGCAACAGCGATAGATAGATTTACGGATGTGACTGATTGGGCAGTGAATAAGGCCACGAAGAATAAGACGCCATAAAAAGAGGTGATTGCGGCCGTAGGTGCGGGGATGCGTGGCCCTATCAGGCGCGAAGCCCTAAAAGGGCTTGTAGTATTTAGTGTAGCGTGGTAGAATTAGTTTAGGTTAGTTTATTTCTTCTGCTTTGTGGCAGAAGAAATTTTTTCGATCTGGATTAGACCGAAGAAGAGCTTTATTCTAAAAGTAGTCTCCATTTCTAACCTCCTTTCTCTCCGCGCTCATTCTAAAAATACATCCCCGCTAATAGAGAGACTAGCACTGATTGGGAAATTAATCAACCTATGGTAGGATAAAAAGACGACATAAGTGTTTTGCTATCTGTAAAAATGAACTATTCTCGCACTCACCGAGGTGAAAAAATCAAAAAATAATTTGATGGGAACCCTCCGCTATTGCAGTAGCGGCTTCCCATCACTATTTTTTGATTTTTTCAGCCTTTATATGGTTCGTTT
>JAFWHD010000026.1 GCA_017512085.1 Candidatus Saccharimonadota bacterium | reverse complement strand
TCTACCGTATGCACGATTACTTGATAATGGTACTTATATCCAGCACTAAAATCTTGGCTCCCCGAGAATGTATAGTCATGATTCTGATCGCACGCCAACAACGCACTATCAGTTGAAGAACTAACATTTGTATACCTCCAACCATCCCAACCACAAGGCGCATTAACCTGCAAAGTTTTAGTATTAAGCGCATTTCCTTCACTGTCCTTATCATCCAAAGCAAAATTATCTAATAAGTTATAACATTCATTCAGAGTTTCACCAGTATCCACATCAAACAACCTAGTACAAGAGCTGTTGCCTGTTCTGGTGGTTTCACCTCCACCGCCGCTACTGCCATTATCACAAGGATAATTTTCGCTTCGAGGATCACTACATGGGTATTTCTTCGGTTCCTCAGGCTCGCAAATATAATATGCAAAAACCGACATGTCCTCGTCGACATCCTTTCCACTTAGTTTGCAAGTTTTATCGCTTCCGGCCTCACATACACTATCCCAATGCGAAAAGTCTTTTACTTCAAACCCACCACCAGCCTTAAGATTGGGCGCTGTTTTCCGTTGGATTTCCGTATCCACACCAGCACTAACTGTCTTGGAATACATCGCCTTACCATTATCAATATCCTGCCCATTTGTGCAGAGCGCCTTAGATTGAATCTTGATTTTATCCTTTCTTCGACGTATCTGGCCAGCAACATCTTGCATCCAACCTGCATTGCTAATATAGACATTAAAATAATCGTAATTATCGTCAGACGTACGATATGAGACACTGCTCAATGACGAATAACCCGTAGTAGCACAACTCTGTCCACTCTCCTTACATGTAAACAAACCATATGTTGAACACCTACCACCAGAACATTCCGGCCCCCAATCAAACTGGACATTAAAAACCGTAGCACCAACTCCGTCTGGATGATATCCACAACCATCCCCCCCATCAGGCCTTGCTCTGGCCCCAATATAACTAACTCCATTGATAAGCCCAAAACTATCACACTTCTGGCACTGAGCAGCAAACGTCTTATTAGACAAAAACAGTCCAGTAAAAAGCGAAATGACAAATATAATAACCGTCAGTATTAGCCTTCTTTTCATTCTCCCCCTTTCACTACCTGATCCTCGGTTACGTATGTACCATTTTCTATCGCTTCATCTTTATCATTTTGCCTCTGTGTCGAATTCTTTTCTGCATGATAAGCCCTTGAAACGGATTTCTGCAGCTCTTCATATTCCGCCAAAACATCATTCTCGCCCAATTCCCTTGCCAAATCGACAATCAACGTATAGGTCCGATATTTGTTGGGCTCCGACAAAGTAGAATAATCAAGGCTAAGTAGAGCATCGAGTGCTTCCTTCTTTAAACCCTTGGCTGTCAGCAATTCATTCCTATCATACACCAACACCGCCATATAATCCGCCCGATTATTATTCAGCGCCAACGAAATCGCATTATTATATAGCTCATTAATCCTATTAACATCCACTGGATTTTGCTCTAGTAGCTTCGTAGCCTCCTCCCTCGCATAAACCGCCTCTTCTGTAATTTTCTTATCAATCTCCATCGCCGCTTCCATTTCATCCGGCGTATCAATCGTCCCATCAGACTTTTTCGAATTAAACGTCACTATAAGACCAATGACTAATCCTATAATCAATATTCCAAGCCCCACCAACACACAAATCAGTATTTTTTTATTTTTCCCCGCATCCCCATTCTTAGTATTACCATCCATGCTACCATTATAGCATAAACAACTTTTTTTACTATATATAAAATCACCTTTTATTTTACTTTTTTGAAGTTTTTTCTAAGCCACTCATCCGCCGGTCCCGCCGTCATTAATACCACCAATTCGCCAGCCTTTAAATGCGCTCGAATTTTTTTGACCAATTCCTCTGAAAGCTCCGCTGCTTCCGCAACCTCCGCATTCTTAAGCTCTCCGATAAACTCCTCCGGCGAAATTACCGCGAGTCGCGGATCCTCCCTTACCAAATACGTCGGCAACCAATAAACCTTCGAAGCCCCTAAAAACGCCTCTCGGTACCCATCTCTTACCTCATGCTGCCTTACATTCTGATGCGGCTGATATATTACTACCACGCCCTTCTTCCCCCTCAGTTTCGCCTCTTCTAGCGCTACATCCACCGTCGCCGCTATTTCTTCTGGATGATGAGCGTAGTCTGTATAAAGCCCATCAGCTATCCTCTCGAATCTCCTCCCCACCCCCGGAAACTCATCTATCGTATCGATAATCTCTCCTGGATTCATAAACGGCATCATAGAAAACACCGCTCCTGCCGCCAGCCTAGCATCCTTCCTTCTCGCTTTCCCTGCCAAATGAAATTCATCCGGCGACAACTTCCATATACTTTCGTCGGCATCATCAATTACTAGCCCACTCTGTGCTTTAAATTGCAAAAACGCTGCCTTATAATCTCGTTTTTTCTTATAAATATCTGGATGGTCGTAAGTCACACAAGTTATAACCGACGTCCAGGGATGAAATTTCAAAAAATTCCTATCATATTCATCCGCTTCGTAAATAAAAAACCTATCTCCTGGCCGATATGCTCCGCTTGGCGCAAACCCTAGCGTCGTCCCCACAACATAAGACGCCGGTAGTCCCAACTTCAATGCCGCCCATACAATCATAGCCGTAGTTGTCGTCTTTCCATGCGTCCCCGCCACCGCTACCATGTCCAAGCCCAGCTCATCCACCAAAAATGCCGTAAAATCATCCCGTTTTGAAACTTTTACGCCAGCTTCCCGCGCCATTTTTAACTCCGGATGGTCTTCCGGTAAAGCCGAAGTATACACAAACCAATCCACTCCCTCCTTCATCTTTTTACGCAAAAACTCTCCATCTTGCTCCCCAATCGAAACTTCAATCCTGGCCTTCTTCAGTTCCTCATAAATCGCCCCCTTTGCCAAATCCGACCCAAAAACTTCATACCCCGCATCATTTGCAAATAAAGCTAGCGGCCCCATTCC
>JAFWHD010000025.1 GCA_017512085.1 Candidatus Saccharimonadota bacterium | reverse complement strand
TCATCCACTATGCGCCCGTAGCTCAGCTGGATAGAGCGTTTGCTTGCGGAGCAAAAGTTCGAAGTTTCAAATCCTGTCGGGCGTACCATACATTACAGTAGAAATTATCTGTTCCAGATTCTCATTATTATCTGGTACGCCCGGGCTTCGCCAACGGGCGTACCAGATTATTATAAATGATCCCTTCTGGGCATTTTTTGTTATATACAGAGCGTAAAACGTATCCCCCTATTGCATTTTTACCCCATAACTATTTCTTGCGATATCATCTTAAAAATGGTATAATATAATAGTAGACTTTTTGTAGTACTTTTATAAAAGGAGGTGCGAGATGAAGAAAAATACACAAAAAAGAGCCGCATACTGTGTGCTTGGAATCGTGGCTTGCGCAATGGTGATGGTGTTTGTGGCCGCCATAGAAGGCTCCGCCTATGCTTACGGAGAATCCCCGCCACCATACTCAGCAGAGACTTTTGATGAGGACATTGCTGGATTTCTAAATCCCGAACTGGATTATCTTATCATTGTCAATGAGGATTATCCTTATGACTTTGATGGCTACCAAGCCCAGATTCTCAAGGAGTCGTTAATTGAGGCTCCTGATGTTTACGGCGAAGCCACAAAAATTGAAAGAGCCACCTACATAGCTTTCACTAAGCTACAGGCTGCTCTCGCTGAACAGAATGTTATTATCGGTTTATACAGTGCATACCGCACGTGGGAAGATCAACAATGGGTGTGCGATCACTATGGCAACATCAATAGTGTTATGCCCCCAGGCTATTCCGAGCATCACACAGGCCTAGTCATTAATTTTCTCGTCTGGCACCAATTTCCTGGCGAGGCTAAACCGATTTGGGGTACCATTAGCGCCGAACGTCGTGATTCGGTTCCCGAGTTCCAAGTCATTTATGATACTCTTGCCGACTATGGTTTTATTGAGCGGTATCCCGCCAACAAAGAGTATTGTACTGGAGTTCCATGTAAACCCTATGAAATACGTTTCGTTGGCGATAGTGACACTGCTCACATGATCATGGACAATGACTATACGCTTGAGGAATACCTGGGCTATAACGAGTATCTCGTCCCCGAAGAAAATTATGAATCTGACGAGTATTGCTACCCGGAAGAATACTATTATACCGAGTAATTAAAACTCTATCCACCATAAACAAAAGTCTGCCATGCGGGGATTTATTCCCCGCTTTTTTCATTAAAATACTATAATCAACAGACGCTTCGTATTCCTATTCTCCCATAAAAATCACGTGAGCTTATTTTGCCAAACACTTTCTCTCGCCACGTGCTATAATAAAAACATGAATTGGGACTTAGCTACTAATATTATTCTCGGCTCCGCCATTTTGATTCTCGGTATTTTTGTAGTACTTGGATTATATCAATGGATTACTAGAAAATCACTAAAAAAAGTTGATAAAGTTATCCTCTGTATGATTATCCCGCTTATTCTCATGGTGTTGGTATATGTTCTCTGCGACAAAATTCTTCCCCACTTCATCGATATGCCCACTCGTCCAGATGGCTCTGGCGAGCCTAGCTTCCCTTCTACCCATGTTATGGTCACTTGTACGATTTTCTGTCTCGTCGCTTATGTTCTCCCACATTACCTACATTCTCGTACCCTCTGCGCTATTATTTGGATTCTTATGGCTACCCTTACTGTTCTCTGTACTGCCGGCCGCGTCATTGCAAATAAACACTCCGTTGTTGACGTCATTGGCGGACTAGGTTTTGCTGTCATTTTTACCATCATCTACGTCCTCATCGTTAAAAAATTCACCACATCTAACCACAAAAAGGAGCAAAATGAGTAGTATTTTTACTAAAATCGTAAATGGCGAGATTCCTTGCTATAAAATCTATGAAGACGACCGCACCCTCGCCTTCCTTGACATTCACCCCGACACGCCAGGCCACACTCTCGTCATCCCAAAGGCCGAAGTTGATAAAATCTACGACCTAGAAGACGAGGATTATCAGGCCCTCATGTCCACAGTAAAAAAACTCTCTCGACACATGGAAAAAGTCCTCGGCGCGCGCACTCTCTGGAAGGTTGTTGGCACTGATGTTCCCCATGCCCATGTCCACCTCACGCCTTACGATGAGACTTGGTTCCATGGCCGCGAAATTCCTACCGATGATGCCTATTTTGAGGAGTATCAATCCAAGCTCCAATTCACGGATTAATCCAATCACCGTCGTGCTTAATTCATGATGAAAGATAAGTTTTCTCCTTAATAACTCAAAAACGTAGTATAATATATACAAAGATAGAGTAGGAGAAATATGAAATTTGCCAAAAGTTACGAACCAGGAAATTATGAAGCCGACATTTATGCGGCATGGGAAGCCGCGGGTATATTTTCCCCCTCCATCCCCACTTACCCAGTCGATGCCGATGGCGATGGGGTGGATGACCGTGCAGAGGCAAAAAAGGCATCAAGAAATATTCATTCGCGACCGTTGCGCGACAACGGGAACGCACCGAGCGAAGCCTCGCCCATGACGATGGGCCGAGGCGAGCGCGTCGCGAATGAATCGTTTTTGATGCCAAATGAGTCTACTTACTCCATCGTCATGCCACCCCCCAATGCCAACGGTAATCTCCATATCGGCCATGGTCTCACTGTTGCCACCGAGGATTCCCTGATTCGCTATCACCGCCTAAAGGGCGATAGTTCCTGGTATATTCCTGGTGCTGATCACGCTGGCTTTGAGACCTGGGTAGTCTATGAGCGAACGCTAGAACAGTCTGGTCATACTAGATTTGAATACGATCGTGACGAGCTTTACTCGCGCGTTTGGAATTTTGTTTCCGAGCAGCGCGGTAATATGGAGCTCCAGCTCCGTGCTCTCGGCGCCTCCTGCTCTTGGAAGGATCTCACCTTTACCTTGGACGAAAACGTCATTGACCGTGTTTATACCACGTTTGAAAAAATGTGGAACGACGGACTGATTTATCGCGGCGAAAAACTCGTCAATTTCTGTCCTAAGCACCGCACAGCTTTCGCTGATATCGAGGTTGAGCATCAGGACGAAAAGGGTACACTCTGGGATATTGAGTATAGATTAAGTGGGAGCGAACTTGCGGCGAATGAACATTTTGCCAACCCGAGCGAAAGTCGAGGAGACGAGTCGAGCCGAGTACCGGACAGTACCGGGCGCAGGCCCGATTCGGCGACGAGACTTTCGCCCGGCGTGCAGCAAACCGTTCATGAGCGCGAGTTCGGTCCCGCAGACTCTATAGTGGTCTCCACCACTCGCCCCGAGACTCTCTTTGGCGACACTGCTATTGCCGTAAATTCTAATGACGAACGCTACAAGGACTTAATAGGTAAGAAAGTCCGTATTCCTCTATCTGGTCGCGAGATTCCTATTATTGCCGACGAACACGCCGATCCCGAGTATGGGTCTGGTGCTGTAAAGATTACTCCTGCACACGACTTTGACGATTTTGAGGTGGGTGAGCGCCATGATTTACCTCGCATTCAAGTCATCGCAGAGGATGGCACCATGATTAATGTTCCAGAAGCATACGCTGGTCTTACGACCGAAAAATGTCGCAAACAAGTCCTCAAAGATCTTAAAGAACAAGGTTATCTAAAGGGCGAGAAGAAAATTCAACACTCCGTTGCTCATTGTTACAAATGCGGCACAGTACTTGAGCCCATGTTAAAGAGTCAATGGTTTGTTGATGTTGAGAAACTAGCCAAGGTTGCCATTGACCATCTTGAGAACAACGAAATCAAGTTTTACCCAGCAAATAAACAAAAAGTCCTCATTGACTATTTGAAAAACCTCAAAGACTGGAACATCTCTCGTCAGATTCCGTGGGGTATCGCTATCCCGATGTTCCACAAAGTTACCGAGGATGCCACGGATGAGCCAGACTGGATTTTTGACCGCCGCACGAATTTAAAGCAAATTGAAAAAGCAGGCGTCACCTATGTCCGCGATGAGGATACTTTTGATACTTGGTTTAGCAGTTCACATTGGCCCATCGTTTGCACCGATTGGACTCCCGAGAATTATAACCCATATTATCCTCTTAATGTCATGGAGACGGGTGCCGATATTCTCTTTGCCTGGGTGGCTCGCATGATTATGGTGGGGTTATATGTCACGGGTGAGGTGCCATTTAAGGAAGTCTATCTCCACGGCCTCGTCCTTGACGCCCATGGTAAAAAAATGAGCAAGAGCAAAGGCAATGTCATTAACCCCATGGATTTGGTTGCCAAATATGGCTCCGACGCTTTCCGTATCGGTATTCTCCGTGGTCGTTCCGCTGGCATGAATCAAGCCTTCAGCGAAAACTCCGTCATCTCTGGTCGCAACCTCATGAATAAACTTTGGAACATCTCCCGTTTCATCCAGGGGATGGTAGATGGCGAAGGTGAATCAGGAGAAAATATTTCGAAACATTCGATCGACACCGACAGTCAAAATCACAACGGTCACGGTCGAGTATCCGGTACTGAAATACCGGGACGAGACCGACTGAGCCGTTGTGATTTTGACGATCGCGAGTCGAGCGAGTTGAGAAATATTTCTCCTGATTCAATTTCATACTCTACCTTGAACATGGGCGAAGACTGGATTTGCCGCGAGCTAAACGACTGTAAGCATCAAATAGAGGCCGACATGGCAAATTATCGTTTCGCGGAGGCTGTTGAGACACTTTACCAGACCATCTGGGACAAATACGCCGACTGGTTCCTGGAGAGTCAAAAGATTTACCAAAATACCAACCTCCTAAAGACTACTCTTGAGATGATTTTGATTATGCTTCATCCTTTTGCCCCATTTGCCACTGAGGCAATTTGGCAGACCTTATCCTGGACGGAGGGCTTCATTGCTACGGCTAATTGGCCCGCAGACCTCGTTTATGACCCAATTTCGGCTGAGAACTTTATAAGCTTAATCACTATCGTCTCCGAGGTGAGAGGCACTCTGCAGACCCTGCCAGGCACCAATAACGCGAAAAAATACGGCCTCTACTACGATAAAGACAGCCTCGTAGAGGACAATGCTCTCCTCATCCAGACGCTTAGTCATGTTCCGTTTATTTCTAGTCTAGACGGTACTCCGCAAGGTCTCAGATTAGCTCTGGCAAATCACGAGCTCTACTTAGATGTTCCAGAGAAAGTCGTAAAAGCCTACCACGACTCACTAGAAGAAAAAATCCTCTCCGTCGGTCGCGAACTAGATGCCCTGAATGCTCGCATGATGAATCCAAATTATGTAGATAAAGCCCCCGCCGCCCTCGTACGCGAGACTCGGGACCAAATTGAAGAAAAAGAGAAACTCATCTCCCGCCTAAAAGCCCAGTTTGCCCTCATCTAGCCATGTCCAAAACTCGCCGCCCCATCTAATTCCCCACTCTATCGTAAATTCCACGTGTTCTTGTCAAGACATGAAAAACCCGCCTCTTTGAGGCGGGACATGTCAAGTAACGCGTCACTCAATTACTCAAAATCTTCCATCATTTCGTTCGTGTAAATGATTTCTAATTCTTTTTCAAATTCTTCATCATTCCACTCGCTGCTTAAATCATTCATATCTTCCCTCAACTTAGAGTAAGATAATCTCAGCAGCTTCTCGCAGACTTCGTCAACCTCTTCCCTATTCGCCCCCTTCAGATCCTTAATATCCTCATAGCGCAGTAGCCTGAGCACGCCTATCGTCGTGATACCATTACCAAACACCAGCATCTCATGTGTCCTCTGTGAAAAATTCAACGCTTCAATCCGCGTGCGATCGTCAAAGAGATACTCTTCCAGCGTCTCCAATTCTCTTGGATCTTCACATCCCATTCTCACCAACCGGTCACAACCTTCATCAGTAAAAATATCAAAATACTCCGGACAAAGCTGCACGAAAAGCTGAAGCCCTTCCGTGTCGCATATCCCAACCTGCGCCATCAGATACATAGCAAATGTGGAAAAACCCGATCCCCGCAGAAAACAAAACGTCTTCTGGAGAGTTTCATCGTCTTCCCTGGCATAATTGGGAATCAAATAGAAATATCTACAGTGCTCCAGCCCCAGCTCAAAGAGCACGCCATCTTCTATGCTTTTCAGATGAGACATTGTCATGCCAGACATTCGGGCAACCTGCTTCCGAGATAAAGCCTTCCCAGAAGTGAGTCCAAATCTTAAATCCACCACCAACTGCGCATCCTCAGGCAACCCGGTTATAATTGTCTGTAGACCTTCCAGATAATTCTTTCGAAGAATCTTCCCATCCCAAGGGTCACCATACTGCCCATAGTAAATCTCCTGATATTTAAAAACCTTCGTCAGTAGATTTATATAAGGATCATGCAAATCTTTTGGAAACTTTTTTCGACTCATTACTTAACCCCCTTTGTGAATTAAAAATACTACCAGTTATCAGCTAGTCCATGTCATTGTAACACATTCCATCCAAAAAATAAACCCCGAGCCCCGCACAGCCCACATTCACCACCCACGCGAACTCCAAGCGCCCTTACTCTATCTCTTATTATATTTATCTAAATCAAACAGCGGCCTTTTATCCCCATCAATAATTCCCTGCGCCTTCCGCACCAGTTTAGTTAATCCCGCCTCCGAGGAGGCTGATCCCACATGTATAGTTTTCACTACGCGTTCCCCTTCTTTATAACACACTTGCACGCCAGTGGCACCAGAAGTCGTCTTAAATTTTCTTATAAAAGCCATATCTCCATTATACACTAATTCCCTTCTGGAGCCGCAAAGCGCAGATTTTTTCCAACGCTGTTTAGTCTGTGCTTCCCCACCAGCTGATTATGAATTATGCACCAGAAATACACCGACTTTTTCCACCAAAAACACAAGCAAAATCCAACCAATTCCCTTATGGCTAGCAACCAACTCGCCTAGCATCCGGGCTTGACAAGTCAGTCCCCCCGCGATAAAATCAAAGTAACAACTGCTTGTGGAGTTGCAGTTGGAAGGAGCTTTAGCATCCGCAATGACAGAAAGTTGAGAAAAGTACGACGATTATGCTAAGGCAATGTAGCAATTAGATGAGTAACGACAGCAGGGAAATCTGTTAGCCGTGCATTTTGCCATAAAAGGGAATTAATGTCAACTTATTTCACATATTATAAATAGCCGTGAATGAACTACGAGTCCTATGATATGATATAATATACCTATGAATATATCCATTACCCAATCTTCCCAGTGGAAAAAATTACAAGACGACCTTGGCGAGACCAGTTTTCTTATCTCTGAGGCCGACTATCATTTTCTGGCCATTTTAAAAACTACCCCTGTTGGTAAATACTTATATTTGCCCTATGGCCCAGTAGCAAAAGACCAGTCCAGCTTTAATGATGCCCTTCAATCATTACGCACCCTAGCGAGCAGCAATCGTGCGATTTTTATCCGTTTGGAGCCCCAAAATCCCAATCTAGACCTCCCTGCGGGCACCAAAAAATCAAAAGATCTCAATCCCGCCGAGACATGGGTTCTGGATTTACCAGGGAAGAAGCCTAGCGATTACAGAGAAGGAGAATTATATACCAACTTGGATAGTCTCCCTCCAGAATTGAAGGAAAAACTTCCCAGCCGCCTCCTCCGCTATTATCGCGGAGCAGGGAAGAAGGGGATTTCTATCACTACGAGCCACGATCCAGCCGACATCCACTATCTTCTTGACCTTCAACGCGCCCTCGGCGCCGAGAAGGGAATTAGCACCTTCTCGGAATCCTACCTCCAGACTGAATTGCGACAGCCCTTCGCCACTCTCTATTTAGTTAGACTAGATAATGATTTGTTAAAAACTGACAAGCGACAAGAAATAATACATTCTGGCGTCATCGCCGCCGGCCTTGTCTTTGATGATAATAATACTCGTTATAATCTCCAGGGTGCCCAGAATGACACTGGCCGCAGTCTTCACGCTACAGGTATTCTCACTATTCAGTTAATCCTCGACGCCTACGCAAAAGGCCTAAAGGTCTTTGATTTCTGGGGTATCGCCCCTGATGGCGCTCCCGCCGACCACCCGTGGGCCGGCTTCACTGCTTTTAAGAAAACCTTCTCTGGCCGCGAGGTAAAATATCAAGGTACCCACGACCTCATCTTAAATCCCATTAAATACAAACTTTACCAGTCCATGCGAAGCCTAAATCGCAAAATAAAGCATTAGCTAGAGAGTGACATATACAGAAATACTAGCAAAAATTTGTGCTATACTATTACTATGGACTTCATTGAACTAGATCCAGAGGATTTTCGCACCTATGCCCTGAAAAGTCCTTATAAATCCTTCTATCAGACACCAGAAATTGCCAATCTTCGCGAATCAAATGGTTGGGTGCCTTATTATTTTGGCGTTCGCGAAAACGGACATTTAAAAGCCGCCATCATGCTGACCGCCCGCCCGGCTTTTCTTGGTAAATCTATCTTTTATTCCCCTGGCGGTCCTCTTATAGATTTTGAGGATACTACGACTCTGGACTTTCTCGTACGTCATCTAAAACGCTATATCAAATCCCACAATGGTTACGTCCTCCATATTGAGCCTTATTACGAGCTTATTGAGCGCGACCGCGATGGAGAAGTAGTAGAGGGCGGCTTTGATCACCGTTCTGCTGTGCAGAATCTCACTCATCTCGGCTTTCAGAAACTCTCTCATGCCGACGCCCCCCAATATGAATTTGTCCTAGATATAAATGGTCGCACCCCAGACGAGCTCCTTGCCAGTTTTAAGCGTAATACCAGAAATCATATCCGCAAAGCCGAAAAACAAGGCGTCGTCATCAGGGAATTAGGAAAAAGTGAGCTCCCTCGTTTCAAAAAAATCACCGAGTCCACCTCTGCCCGCCGTCATTTTGACGACAAACCACTTTCTTATTACGAAAAAATGTATGATCTATTTCATTCTCGTGGCGAGGTTCAGTTCATCATTGCCGAAGTAACCCCTTCCACCCCTGACGCTAGGGACTCCTCATCAAGCCAGGACGGAGCATCTACTACCTCCCCCGCCGACCAATCCTCCACATCTACCGCCTCCTCCACCGACCAATCCTCCACATCGGCCACTCCCGTCAAGAGCCAGCCCACCATTGACCTCTCTGCCGCCATGTTCATGACCTATGGCGATGAGGTTATCTATCTATTTTCTGGCAGCGACGAACGCTACATGCGCGAATATAATGCACAATATCTCATTCAATGGCACATGATAAAATATGCCGCCGAGCACGGCTTTAAGCATTATAATTTCTATGGCATCAACGGTCTCCCCGATCCTGCCAGTCCAGACTATGGCATCTACGATTTTAAGAAAGGCTTCGGTGGCCACGTCGTTGAGCTCATCGGCGCCTACGAGCTCCCCACCTCGCCCGTCTTTTACCATCTCCATAAATTTCTAAAAAAGTTAAAAAGTAAATAAAGAATAAAGCCTAGAATATCAAGAGCAAGAAATATCCACTCACGATAACAGCACCACTCCGCGCTATTTTTTAGCAGGCTTATCGGAAATCGTAACTCCCCCAAAGGCCCCAGCAGCATCAACGTAAATCGTATATTTGCCTTTTTCGGCGATAGATTTACGGTCATCGGAAATCCCGCCAAAGATAAAACCAGATTTCAATTCCACCCTAGCATCCTCTGGGACTTTAATATCAATACCACCAAATGCAGCGAAAACCTTAATGACGGTGTCTTTTTTAAATTTCGCACCTCGTAGGTCCAGATTTACTCCGCCAAAGACAGCGGAAAGATTAGCCCCATTAAAGACCTCATCTCTATAAACGCGGTCAGCACCAGAAAAAACCGCCACTTGAGAATCCATTATTTTGTCGTTTTTCAAATCCTCAATTTTCTTCGCGACCTCTGGATCATTTTTGCTATGAAAAAGTGACTTAAAAATAATAGAAAGCCCGACGGCGACGAGAAATACGGCGAGAATGACTTTCCACGCAATTTCGTAGGAAAAGACATTTTGTGCAGCGAGAAGCAGAAGCACCCCAGTAGCAATAAAAGAGAGACTCATCAGCTTATCTTTATCGGTAAAGAAACTGACGACACTCGGGACAATGATAAATAAGGTCCACCATCCATCAAAGAATATATCAAGACTAAAAAGCCCCAGCGCATTGCCGCCAAAAATAATTCCCAGTGCGGCAATCGCAATCCCCCAAATAATTGGTTTGATTTGTTTCATTCCATCTCCTTTGAGTACATTATATCACGAAGATAAAATTTTTTTCTAAATTATCCTTGCAATTGTTTTTGTGGATATGCTATACTAAAAGAGTAACATTTCAGTCACTAAACAGATAAAGTGGCATCAGGGAAGTTTTTCGATAATACGTTTTTCTGCGTAGAAACGACACCATAAGGTATCAAACTTGCGCAGAAAAAACTTTGATGCGTGACTGAGATGTTACACCCTTGTGGTGTCATTTTTGTCAAAAACATAAAAATCTCACCACGAGAACAGTGTCAACATAATACGAAAGGACCTCGCGATGAGTGGAAAAGGAAAAAGTAAATTAAACCAGTCTAGTAAAAGTACTAGTAGTAAAAAGAGCAGAAATAAACGAGACATTATTTCTACTCCGCCGCATAGCGAGTTCCCG
>JAFWHD010000024.1 GCA_017512085.1 Candidatus Saccharimonadota bacterium | reverse complement strand
GTTTTTGATTTAGTCTTTACTGCGGACACCTACGAGCGCCTAAAGACCGACGCAAATGGTCGCACCAACATTCTCGCTTTTGGTACCAGCGGTTACGACATGGAGGGCACCGAGGGTGACGGCACTCATGATGGCGCTCAGCTCACCGACTCCATTATGATCATTAGCCTAAATCAAGATACTGGCGATATTGCTTTCCTTTCCCTTCCTCGCGATCTCTATACCACCGCCGCTTGTTCTGCTGGTAAAATCAACGAAGTCTATTGGTGTAATAATATGAACAATGACAACGAAAAAGCTGGCGCCGAAGCCCTCATGTCTGCGGTTGGTAATATTCTTGGCCTTGATTTTCAATATTATGCCCATGTCAACTGGGAATCTCTCATTCAAATCGTTGACACGCTAGGCGGTATTACCGTCACACTTGACGAAGACATCGCCGATTATTATTATACTAAAGCTGTTTATGATGCAGGTGTTGAATACAATTTAGGTGGCGCCGAAGCTCTCGGCCTCGCTCGTGCTCGTCACGGCACCACTGGTGGTGATTTCTCTCGCGGTAATTCCCAGCAAAAAATCCTCATAGCCATCATTAATAAAATCAAAGCAAAAAGCCTTTCTCTCACCGACCTCATTGGTCTTGCTAATGTCCTCGGCGACAATCTTCGCACGAATTTCTCCCTTGACGAAATTCGCTCCGTTGCACATCTCACTTCCAGTTTTGACTTTAATAGTATGCGTCAAGTTTCCCTCACTAATCCTACACTTTATCTCACAACTGGTAATATTGGCGCCGTATCAGTTGTTATTCCCGTTGGTGGTACTTATTATTACGACAACATTCAAAATTATGTCGCCAAAATGTTTAGTAGTGATCCAAAGGTCTACGAAGAACCTACCATTATCGTCCTCAATGGTACCGACACACCTGGCCTCGCCGCTACCGAGCAAGCCAACCTCATAAAAGATGGCTATACAACCGTAGAAGTCGGCGATGCACCCGCAGGTGATTACCCAGAAAACTATTACATCTACGAAATAACAGGTGGCAAACCTGGCACCAAAAAACTACTAGAAGACACCTATCACACCACCGCCCATCCCGCCGAAGAACTCCCCGCCGGCGTTGACACGAATTATGACTTCATCATTATCCTTGGTGGCAAAACAGATACAGAAAAAGAATAGTACACTACAATAATAATAGAAAAACCCAAAATGAATGAGCATTGTTTTACTAAGAAAAATGAAATATGAATTTTTGCGAGCATTGAACGAAACCCGTGAAAATTATGAGAAATTTAGGAAAAAATCCGCAGCGATACCCCCATCCGGCGTGAGACGCGGTTTTTTCCGTTAAGAATTTCTTATAATTTTCCCCGGCGTGGAGTTCACCGCTTGCAAAAAACATATTTCATTTCTAGCAGAACGAATTAATTATTACTATCTTTTACTAATTATCAGTTTTCGCTCTCGTCCTTCCCCCTCCGAATGAGCATCAATATCGGAATAATCTTGCGCCACTTTATGCACAATCCTCCGATCAGCCGGATTCAAATTTATCGTCATTGATTCACCAGTCTCTCGTACTTTTCTTATCCATCCTTCAGCCTTCTCTGCTATTCTTTCCGCCCTCTGCCTTTTATAATTTGCTACATCCACATTCACCCTTGTCACTTCTGCCTCTTTTGATACTAATGCCATTGACACCACGTGCTGCAATGCTCGTAAATTATCCGCATTCTTTCCAATTAGTAAAGAATTAAGTGATGTCGACGGGACAGATAATTGTATCACTTCATCATCTATCGTTGAGGAAACCGCCACATTGATTCCAAAAAAACTCAGTAGGTCCTCCAAATACTTAGCAGCAAACCTAATTGATTCATCTTTATTCATTATTATCTCCTTTTCTTTTTAATATCTCGCGCGGAGACTCGCGTTATTTTGGTACCTGTTTTTTTGTTTTCCACCACTTCAGCCTCTTTTATCCCCCTTAACTCCTTTAGTACCGCCTTATCGGTCGCCGCATCAATCTCCGCATCTACTTTCTTCAATATTAATCTCTGTTGTACTACCGTAATCACATTGGAAAGGAAATAATAAAACGCTAACGCCCCATTTAGATTAAACATAATCACAAACATCATTATTGGCATAAGCCCCGCCATCTGCCCCGTCGCCATACCAGTTATCTCCGACTCATCAATCTCTTTCCCCTCTTTCGCCGCCTTCACAATATCGCGAAATCCTTTTTTCTTCTCCGATTTACCCGAAGGCATCTGTTGTTTCGCTGCAAAGTATTGCACTATAGATGCCATCACCGCACATGCTAATATGAATAATGCACTCCAAGAGAAATTCCCCATAAAGACATCACTTGCTTTCACATCAAGTCGTATTTTTCCAAACAACATCGGGTGAAAATCATACGCCACCTTTTCCTCCGCTGGTATTTCGGTATTTTGTAAATCGGCTAGATATGCCATCTGTTTATCTTCTAGCATCTTTATTTCAGAGCCCTCATATGCCACAAAACTATACGCCCGGTTTGATAAATTATCTTGCGGCAATGGCGTCGCTACCACCCGTATAGCCGAAAACACCGCCACGAAAACTGGCAACTGTATAATCAGTGTTAGTATTGACGCAAATGGCTTTACATTATACCTCTTATATAAATCCATTGTCTGTAATGACTCTAATTGTTTATTGCCCTTACAGTTTTTCTTAATCTCTGTCAGCTCTGGCTGAATCTTACGAATTAGTCGCGACTGATTTAATTGCTTCTTAGATAGCGGTAATAATAATAGTTTCACAATAATCGTAAGTATTATAATCGCTAGACCGAAGTCATGTACTAAGTTAAAGATTATAAACAGTATATTCACCACTGGGCGTACTATGATCAAATCCAAAAAATTAAACGGACCACCTGTCATTATTGAACCTATTACAAACAAGATAAACAACCCCCAATAGATATATTTCTTTACAACCTTCTTCTCCATTCCCCTCATTATAACACACTTTATCTTTTATCACCAGATAAAAAATCCCCCCAGTTCATCTCACAACCCCCCCTAAGCTATTTTACTTTGCCTCACTAATTCCCCCAGCTTTTCCTGCAATTCCCCAAAATCCATTCCTAATATCTTATTTGAATAAACCACAAAAATATAATCACGCTCTTTTGGTATTTTTTCAAAATTAAGTCTCAGCGCCTCGTAAACTCGTCGCCTCACTCGATTCCTCGCCACCGCCGACTTATCCACTTTTTTTGACACCACTACCGCCACCCGTGTAAAACCACGTCTATTCTCATCATATACTAGAGACAAAAAAGGCGTTCGCACGGTTTTCCCATGTTTATAAACATACTTCACCCCTCCCCGCGAATGAAATCGGTATTTTTTGTTCAACATAGTTTCTACCTATTATTGACTTATTATAGCAGTTGTTCTTTCTTAACTAAAATCCGCCAGACTTGTTAAGTAGAACCTCAGCGGGCCGTCTTTCCTAATTAAAATCTTTCAGATTGTTATTTTCTTCGCGTGAAGCGCGTCTACCCGACGAGCGAGCACGAAAAAATGACAAGATGGAAGATTTTAATAGGAAAGACGCGCACGTCCCTTGAGCCTTCGTCGCTTCAAAACCTTAATCCCACTCTTTGAATTATTTCTCTTCATAAAACCGTGCTCTTGCTTCCTCTGCTTTTTGTGTGGCTGATATGTCCTTTTTGGCATAATTATTCCTTCATAGTTTACTTTTTCTCAAATTCTTTTTCTAGTATACCGCACTTTTCCACATTTTTCAAGTATTTTTCCACAACCCCATCATCGGTATATCGTTTCTCGTGGAAAACTCCTCCTCTGTTTCCCTTCCACCATATTTCACCACAGTAATTTTTCTTTTCAAACCTGTGGAAAACTCTCCTTCTCTATGCTATACTAGTATAAAAGAAGGAGGTACACATGTTCGACATTTGGAAAAATGTACTAGCTGAAATTGAGCAAAAAATCTCACCGGCTAATTTTTCCACTTGGTTTCAAGATACCTCCATCCTTTCTGCCGAAAATGGCAATATTGTCATTGGCGTCAAAAATTCATTCTATGTTAAGCAGCTCCGCACACGCTACTATGATCTTATCAAGGAAGCCTTCATTAGTCATCAGATTCCCGTCAGCTCCCTTGACTTTGAGGTAAAAACCAAAGTCAAATCCAAAATTCGCGCCAAGGAAATTACTAAGTCTTCCTCCCCTACTACCGACCGCGTTGAGCATATAAAAGTCATCAAGACACCACGCCTCACCCCATCTAAGCCATCCAATGGCCTTAATGCTAAATACACCATGGATAATTTTGTCATCGGTAGCAACAATGACCTTGCCGTCTCCGCTGCTAAAAGTATCATTGATTCACCCGGTTCTAGATTTAATCCTTTCTTCCTCTACGGTGGACCTGGTCTCGGCAAGACTCACCTCATCCAAGCCATCGGCAACGACCTCTCGCATCGCTACACCGACTATAAAATCCTCTACACCCCCATCTCTGATTTTTACTCTGAGTTCGTTGACTATGTCCGCACCGGTCGCGGTAAAGAATTTAGTCAAAAATACCAATCCCTCGACTGCCTCATTATAGATGATTTCCAATTCATCGTCGGCAAGGAAAAATCCCAAGAAGAATTCTTTAATATTTTTAACAACCTCTATCAACGCGGCAAACAAATCATCGTCACTAGTGATCGCCTCCCCAGTCAAATTAAGACCGTAGATGAACGCCTCGCTTCTCGTCTCACCTGGGCTGGCGCTTTTGATCTCCAACTTCCCAAGTTTGAAGATAAGTGCGCCATTCTTCGCGCAAAAGCCGAGCTCGCAGGCGCCGATATAGAGCCGGAAGCCATTGAATATATCGCCGAAAACGTCAATACTAATATCCGTGATCTTGAAGGCGAATTCTCCACCATTCTCCTTATGTCCGAAGTCCGTGGTCTTACTCCTCTGGAGCTCATTAGGAATGGCTCTGTCAGCGTCAGTCATACCTCCAAGCTCCGCCCCACTTCTCCCAAACAAATCGTTGATAAGGTCGCCAAGTATTATAATCTCTCCACTAAGGAGCTATGTAGTAAATCCCGCGTCGCTAACGTCAAAAACGCCCGTCAAGTTGCTATGTATATCTTGAGTAAAGAACTAAATCTCAGCACCAATAAAATCGCCCCCGAAGTAGGTGTAAAAGATCATACCACTGTCATGCATGGCATTAAAAAAATTGAACAAGATTTGAAACTTAATTTTACCCTTCGCGACCAAATCGCCGAAATAAAGGAGAAAATCTATGGCTAATCACATGATATTTCAAAAAGTGGAAAACTCGTGTATAACTATGCGCAAAACCACGTTAAAATCTTTGTTCAAAACCGTGTATAACTTTTTTCTCCACTATTCGTCCTGTGTAAATCACGACTTTCCCACACACTTCTTCCTCATTTTCCACCACACATCCCACACCCACTCCTCATCTGTTATTCTACCCTTTTTCCACTATTCCACAGACCCTATTACTACTACTATTAAAATATTTAATAATAAAGAAAGGATAATAATATGAATATTGAAGTTTCCTGTAATAAATTAAGTCATGCACTTAATACAGTCTCTCGCGTAGCTGTCGGTAAAGTCACACTCCCCATTCTAAATAACGTTCTTATTCGTGTTGATGATAAAAAAGTCTCCCTTATTACCACTAATCTTGATATGGCTGTAGTCGATTACTTACCAGTTAGTAGCTCTGAAAATGGTGTCATTACTGTCCCTGCCAAACTTCTCACCGAATTTGTTTCCAACCTCCCCAAATCTGAAACCGTCAAAATATCAGCCAGTGACACTAAAGTTCAAATTAATGCTGGTAAATATTCTTCTACTATTAACGGAGCTCCCGCCGACGATTTCCCAGAATTACCCGAGCTAGACGAGGAAAAGGCTGTTACCTTCAAACTCGGTATAGATGATTTCAAAGTTAGTGTTGGCCAAGTCATTATTGCTTCCAGTAATGACCTCACTCGTCCTGCTCTCACAGGTGTTTACTTTAATACTCTGGATGGCACCCTCGCCATTGCTGCTACTGATGGTTATCGTCTCGCCGAAAAGAAACTCATAGAGAAAGTTGAGAGCGAGGTAAAGGCTATCGTACCTACCATTACTCTCCAGGAAGTCCTCCGTTCCATTACTGACGATGTTGAGGAAATTGAAATATCCTTCAATGATGATCTTGTCCGCTTCCGGCTCGGTGAAGTTGAGATTATTTCCAAGCTCATAGACGCTAGTTTCCCAGACTATCAAAAACTCATCCCAAAGAATAATAATATCCATCTTGAGCTTGATCGTGAAGAGCTTATTCGCACTACGAAGTTAGCTGCCCTCTTTGCTCGCTCTGTTGGCGGTTCCATTATTTGCGAAGCTGCTACGCCTGACACTTTTTCCATCAAATCTGTCGCCAACGAATTTGGTGAAAATGATTCCCGCATTGAGACCACCGTTGAGACGCCAGGTCGCATTAATCTAAACTCCCGCTTCCTTCTTGACGCTCTAAATGCTATCACTGATTCCACCGTTGAGTTCCATTTTAGCGACCATGTCGCTCCCGCTCTTCTCAAAAACAAGAACAATGATAAATATACGCATATCATTATGCCACTCAATTCTTAACTTACTATGATTATCAAATCTATAGACCTCACCAATTTCCGTAGTCACGACCACTATCACCTAGATTGTGAAAAGCAAACCTCTCTCATCCTCGGTCCTAATGGTTGCGGTAAGACCTCTGTCCTTGAGGGGATCTATCTTTTGACTCGTGGTAAAAGCTTTCGTGCCACCGATCCCGACATCATAAAGCGCGGCACCTCCTTCTATCATTCTCGTCTTGAATATTTAAACGGTGAAGAAGTTTCCGCCTCTTATGATGGCACTAATAAATTCTTTCATTGCGGCGAAAAAAAATCCAAACGCCTCCCCCAGAAGGCAAAATATCCCGTCGTTCTTTTTGTTCCCTCTGATTTAAATCTCATTAGTCATGCCCCATCACGTCGTCGCGACTATTTTGATATTATCTTTGGTGGCTTGGATGAGAATTATAGTTCCGCTCTCAGTAAGTATAAAAAAGCCCTCCGCCAGCGCAGCGAGATTTTAAAAAACGAAACAATTACGCCCGACCAACTCTTTTCCTGGAATCTCCTTCTTTCTCGCTATGGTACTTTCCTTGCCAACTCTCGCGCTAAATATATTAATGAAATAAATAATCTCATTAGTGACACATACCATTCTATTGCTAACAATTCTGATCTTATAGATATTACATACCAAAGTGATACGGATAGTATTACTGAAGACCGCTATCTCAGCACTTTGGAAAAAAATTTTACTCGCGACCACTATCTCGGTCATACTACTTTTGGTGTTCACCGTGATGATTATGTGTTCAATTTCAATTCTCGTCCCGCCGACGGTTCCGCTTCACGCGGCGAAACTCGTTCTATTATTCTCAGTCTCAAATTTATTGAAGCCGACCTTTTTGAGAAATATCTCCACCGCAAACCCCTCATTCTCTTGGATGATGTCTTTTCCGAGCTGGATGAGGCTCGTCGTGAATCCCTAGTTTCTAATTTCCAAAACCACCAAGTCATCATCACGAGTGTAGAGAGTGGTATAATATAAGATATGATAAGAGTAGAGAAAATTATTCCGGGTGGCTTCGGTCTCGCGACTGGTGATGATGGCAAAAAAATCTTCCTCTGGAACGCTCTACCGGGCGAAGAAATATCCAATTTTTCAATCACCAAAAATAAATCAAGATATTTAGAAGGTATTGCGACTCATATTTCCTCTCCTTCTATTCACCGCGTTAAACCACGAGATGATTGTTACTTATCTACTTCCCCGTGGCAAATCATGTCCTATAACTACGAATTAGCCGAAAAACAAAATCTTATCGTAGAATTATTCCGTGAACACCAAATAAATATTACTACTCCCGAAATCATTACAGATGGTCGCGAGTATTATTACCGTAACAAAATGGAATACGCTTTATACTATAATAATGACACTGAGAAGATAGATCTCGCTTTTCATGCTCGCGGCTCTCATCGTAAAGTCGTAGTTACTTCCTCATCCATTGAGCGCCCCGAATTATTCACCCGTGCCACTGAGGTTATCAATGAATTGAATCAAAAACACGAAGAAGCCAGAAAATACCAATCTCTCCTTCTCCGCTGTAATCAACTGGGCGAGGTTTCTGGTGGTCTTTATGAAAATCATCAACCCCACCCCCAGTTCCCCACTCTCACTGATAAAATCTTAAATCGTTCCTACTCATATTCACCTAACGGCTTTTTCCAAATCAATCTTCCCGTTTATGAACTCGCCCTAAAAGAAATTACCAAACACATTTCCACGGACAATGTCTTGGATCTTTATTCTGGTGTTGGCACCATCGGCCTTTCTGTTGCGAGAGATTGTCATCTCACCCTCGTTGAATGTGATAAATCTGCCTATGCCGAGCTTGAACGAAATGCACACTCTCTGTCTAATGTCACCACCGTTTATGATAAATCCGAAAATGCTCTCTCATATATCGCTTCAGGTCAGACTGTCATCCTGGATCCTCCTCGCGCCGGCTGTGATACAAAATTAATTACCAAACTTCTTGAAGTTACCCCTAGTCAAATCATCTATCTTTCATGTAATCCCGCCACTCAGGCCCGCGACATAAAATTATTACTCGACAAATATAAAATCAGTTCTATTAAAACTTTCAATTTCTTCCCCCGCACTCCCCACATTGAAAATCTGGTGGTATTAGAAAAGATGTAAACAAAAAAACTAGTGACGGAGAAATGAAATATGATTTTTTGCGAGCATTAAACGAACCAGTGAAAATTATGAGAAATTTAGGAAAAAATCCGCAGCGAGACCCCCATCCGGCGTGAGACGCGGTTTTTTCCGTTAAGAATTTCTTATAATTTTCCCCGGCGTGGAGTTTACCGCTCGCGAAAAACATATTTCATTTCTGTGTAGTGGCGAGCGAATTAAGAGTTCTATTTTTTCTTCATTATTTTTCACGCTAGCACTTTATTTCACTGGTCTGGTGTGCTAGAATAATTTTAAGACGGAAGGGTGGCCGAGTGGTTTAAGGCGCACGCTTGGAAAGCGTGTAACGGGGCAACCCGTTCGCAGGTTCGAATCCTGTCCCTTCCGCCATTTTTGAAGTAATTTTTAAGGACCAAATGAGTGAAAATATCTTAATTGAGTTAAAGGGACTAACCAAGCGTTATGGCTATGGTGATACGGAAAGTTTTGCCCTCCACGATTTTGACCTTACAATTAAGCGCGGTGAATTCATTATGATTATGGGGCCATCAGGTTGCGGTAAGACTACCCTCCTAAATATTATTGGTCTCCTGGATCGTTCCACTTATGGTGAATACTATCTTAATGGAGAGAATGTAGCTGGTATATCCAGTCGTCGTCAGTCAAAACTCCGCGCTAAGAAAATTGGTTTCATCTTTCAAAATTTCAATCTTATTGAAGGTTTGCCGGTTATTGAAAATGTCGCCCTACCACTCGTTTATACTGGCTATGGTCACACGCGTCGCCTTAAGACCGCTTCTACCATTTTGAAGCGCTTCCATATGAATACTCGCGAATACTATTATCCGTATCAGCTTTCCGGTGGCCAGCAGCAACGCGTTGCTATCGCCCGTGCTATAGTAGGTAACCCTGAAATAATCCTTGCTGATGAACCGACTGGAAACCTTGATTCCCGCTCCTCACATACGGTAATGGAAATCCTGAAATCCATCCACGAAGAAGGCAATACTATTATCATGGTTACGCATAACCCCTCCCTCATTCCCTATGCTACTCGTGTTATTCGTATGTTGGACGGACATATTGATACTGACATAAAGACCGTTGCCGACAACCAACTCCCTCAGCCCATAGAAGAACGCGCCAGCCATAGGAATAAGAAAAAACCCGATGTTACTCTCCCAAAGAAACCCAACAAAAAACGCAAGAAAAATCGGAGGAAAAAATAATGGCCTTACTTTTTCGCACTCACCTAAAACTTGCTCGCACCGCCATTAAGGAAAATCGCACTCGCTCGTTCCTTACTTGTCTCGGTATTGCTATTGGGGTTGCTAGTATTATTCTTATTCTATCCCTCACTGGTAGTATTTCCCGCCTTATTACTACAGAGATTGGTGAAATGGGCGCAAACCTTATCGTTGTTCGCCCGAGTACAAAAAAAGATACTATGACTAGTATTATTGAGGAACTTACCTCATATAATTCTTTTGAAAAAAGCAATCTCACTACTGATGATGTTGCCGCAATTTCACGCATTAATGGTATTACGAGTGCTGCCCCTATCGCTATTTCCACTAATACCGTCTCCACTGATAAGAATACTCTCCCTTCTGTTACTATTCTCGGCACTAATACCGACTTCCTAAATGTAGAACCTCTCACTCTCCGTTACGGCACCTTCTTGTCAAATGATACTTCCGTGGGCGTTGGCCACACCGTCGTATTAGGTCATACCCTTTCCCTTGCCCTATTCAATACAGTGAGTAGTACTATTGGTAAAACTATCACCATTATGGGTGAAAAATTTATGGTCATCGGTGTTCTTGATGAGGTTAATCAATCTATTACTTTTGATAATATTGATTATGATAATACTCTTATTATGGATATCGGTAGTCTAGGCCACATTACCGGCTCTACCCAAATTCAACAAATCAACGCCAAAGCCGAAAATACCGATAGCCTTCCTCAGTTAGCTACCGATATCCAGAACGCCCTCACGAATCAAAAACTCGGCGATCAAAATTTTTCCGTCACCTACGGTGATCAAATCACCCACCCGGCTAGTTCCCTTTTTGTTATTGTTTCCAGTGTCCTTACCTTAGTTGCAGGTATTTCTCTCGTGGTTGGTGGTATTGGAGTCATGAATATTATGCTTGTTTCCGTTTCTGAGCGTAATCATGAAATCGGCGTCAGGAAAGCCGTTGGCGCTACCTCGCGCGCTATCCTTGCTCAGTTTCTTCTTGAGGCCCTCATTCTTTCCTTCTTTGGTGGTGTCTTAGGTCTTATTCTCGGCTATGCTCTCGCCTTCCTAATTTCCGTAATTACCCCCTTTGCTCCGTATATTAGCTGGCAGATAGTTGTCGCCACTTTTCTCACTACTATTATTGTTGGTGTCATCTTTGGTATATATCCAGCCATCAAAGCCGCCTCTAAGAACCCCATTGACTCACTCAAGCATTATCGTTAGTGGTATAATAATAATATGAAAAAGACTCTTGAAAAACTACCCTTCTATAACAATGCTGTCCTTCCCTACCATTATATGCAGTCTGTTCTTGCCACCACCAAATATCATCATCCTGCGAGGCGCCTACGCGTTATTGGTGTCACCGGTACTAATGGTAAGACTACCACTTGTTTTATGATATGGCAAATGTTGAGAACTGCCGGCTACAAGACTGGCCTCATGACCACTGTTGCGTGGGGGGTTGATGAGCTTCATCCTGAGCTCGGCCACATGACCACCGTTGATGCTCGCACCCTAAATCGCCGTATTTACGAATTACGAAAAGAAGGCATAGAGTTTCTCATCTTAGAAGTAACCTCCCATGCTCTTGCCGAGTTTCGCACATTGGGTGTTCCTATTGAGATAGGCGTATTCACTAATCTCACTCACGAACATCTAGACTATCACAAAACCATGAATCATTATCGCACTGCGAAGGGCAAGCTATTTAGAAAAGCTAAATTTAGCATCATAAATGCTGATGATCCCGCCGCGAAATATTACGAAAACCTTTCTCATAAATATATCACCTACGGCATAAAAACCGGCGATATTCGCGCCACAGACATAAAACTATCTGCTACGGGCGTAAAATATTCATGTGGTGATATAAATATTGAAACACGCATTCCTGGTCAGTTTAATGTCTATAATTCCCTAGCTGCCGTTGTCGTTGGTCGGAGGCTCGGTCTATCTAATATGCAAATTCATGACGGTATTTATTCCCTCGCCGCCGTAGAGGGTCGCATGAATCTCATTGACGAGGGGCAACCTTTTACTGTTATTGTTGATTATGCCCACGCTCCAGATGCCCTAGAAAAAGTCTTCGCTTCAGTTAAGGATCATCGCGGCCGCATTATTTCTGTCCATGGCGGCGCTGGTCGCCGTGATCCTTCCACTCGCGCTATTCGGGGTGAAATCTTGGGCAAACATTCCAATATCGTAATTATCACCGAGGATGATTCACGTGACGAGGATCCCGAAAAAATCGCAGCCGAGTTTATTAAGGGTGCCGAGAAGTCAGGCAAAGTTCTTGGTAAGAATCTTTTTAAAGAACTAGACCGTAGGAACGCCATCAAGCTTGCCCTTAGTCTTGCGAAAAAAGGTGACCTCGTCTTAATTCTCGGTAAAGGCCACGAAAAAACCATTCTTCGCGCTGATGGTCCACACCCTTTTGAGGACGCTAAGGTCGCTCGTGAACTCCTCAGGAAGAAATCTTTCTAATACTCTTGCGACAATTTTTTCATCAAAGATGAGCGTAGAAAAAATATTTTTATTTTTCATTACTTTTTGTGGTATTATTATAATAATAACTAAGTGGGAGTAAACCTTATGGATGACGATAGTCCAAATAATAATAGTTTTAACGAAAAAGATCCTGGTCAGCCGGAGCCAATCGTAACGGAGGAAACAGAAACATCGGTCTCCGAAGTAATATCATCTACACCAGAACCAAACACCCCACCCACACCTATGATGGATCAAAGCTCATCTAGTGGTGGTGATATTGTTTTCACCGATAAGCCCAAAAAATCTAAAGCAGGTCTAGTGATTGGTATTATCTGTGGGTTACTTATCTTAGGTGGAGCAGGCACTTTTATTGCTATCTACGCCATCAATAATCAACCCGAAAATATCCTCATGAGTAGCTTTGAAAAGTTTGTGAATGCCAAGCAAATTTCCACGACTGGCACCATTGACCTTGATTTAGATGGAGATACAACTGGCATTGATAGGGCCACGCTCACTCTAGGCCTTGATCAGGGCTCTAGTAGTGAGGCAGGTAATCTATCTCTCGCAATCACCATGGCTGACGGTACTGAAGTTAATAGCCTTAGTATTGGTGAAAGCATGATGAGCGATGGCACCCTCTATCTAAAATTTGATGGTCTAGAAGATTTTTATCAAAATTTCCTTTCTAGGTATCTAGCTTCCTATGCTATGGCGGGAGAAGTTGATAGCGTTAAAGCCGACAAAGCCAATACTGTTAGCCTAAATAGTGGCACTCTCGCCACTTCCTCCACTAGGACACTTGTTGAGTCCAATCGCACCCTCGTTGAGACTAATGATGTGCTTGTGGAGCCTCGCATCACCACTGGCAGTCTAGGTAGTTATTTTGCCGAGATTGCCTCACAGCTTGATGGTGAATGGTTTGAAATATCTCTTAGTGATATTCTAAGCAGTGATTACTTCTCCTCTATGAGCAATAGTGAAAAAAATCAAATCGAAAACGGCTATAACTGTGTCGTTGATATGTTTAAAAATAATCAGAAATACGCTAAAGAGCTCACCGATATTTATAATAAAAACAAATTCATCACTATGTACTCAGGTGAAGATTCCTATTATAATATTGGCATCACCGATACCCCATTTATTGCCTTCCTCGAAGCCACAGCAAAAACCTCTCTTATTTCTGATCTCGCCACCTGTACTAATAGTGTAGTTACTAGTGATATTGAAGTGGATACGGATGCTGTCGAAGATTTTCTCGGTCAATTACCTAGTATCTCCGCCAAGTTTGACGGTTTCATAAATCACGAATTATCCGCTCTAAAGATTTCAAGCAAAAACACCGGCCTTTCTCTTGAAGCGAACCTCAAATTCACCTACCCAAACAATCTAAATATTTCCTCCCCCGAAAACGCTACCCCCATCATGGAGAGGGTTGATGCTATCGTCTCTCAGCTTCAATCTCAGTCCTAATCTAATCCCCCAGCAAATCTTAATAGCTTGTTGGGGTAAAGATTACGAAGGATCGTAGTTCGCAATCCCGTCCACAATCTTCTCGGACGGGATTTTTAGTCCCTCTGCAATCGCCACAGCACAGGCCATGTATTCCACTGCTGTCTCCCCGGAGATAAAAGTCGCTACATTCATTATTTCTGCTCGCACCGAAATTGTCGCCTCTGTCCCCTTCGGGTATAGTTTTGAATTTAATACCTTAATATCTGTCCCACTTTGTCCAAATGTGACTGTTTCTTTCGTTCCTTTAAAATCCGCAAAAGTTCCATAATTCAGGTCGTCATGATTTAGTACTACTATCTCTGGTTTCATGTCAAACAATGTTTTTTCCGCATCTAGGTATTCCTCTGGCTTCATATCTGTGAGTCTAGCGGTTACAAAATCAGTCATCGCCGCCACGGACACGGGTAGTCCATAAAAAACATTATCCTTTAACGATTCCGCCGGCACCGTCACTACCACATAGTTCGCCCCCGCCTTCCATGCATCACTTAGGAACTTGTGTAGCATCCCTATCTTAAACGGCTGATCGGATGCTAGCACTGCCACCTGCTCACCCGAAGATTTTAATATCTCATGTACATAATGCGCTACCGTCATCTTCCCCGTTGTCCCTGTAATCGCAATTAACTTCATATCCTTTGTTGGGTTTCCATAATACGATTTTAGGAGTTTCGCCTTGAATTTTTGGGTCTGTGATTTTAGCCCACCGTTTTTGTTTTTTCTTTGGTTCGTTTTCTCCCTATTTCCCATAATACCCATATTATATCACTTTACTCTAATAATTTACAGACTAAACTCACAATCAACCCTTTTTCCTTCGGTTCACTCTCCGCAATGAGCAGCGCTATTGCTGTGAGAGCCCGGTCGCTTATCTTTGTTTCCCCTTTCTTCGTAAGATTATAATCATTGATTGTCAAAAACAAAATAAATAGCAGCGCCCCAATCCGTTTATTTCCATCATAAAACGGGTGGTCTTTGATAATAAAATAAAGCAAATTTGCCGCCTTTTCCGGAATGGATGGATATAGTTCTTGTTTATCAAAACTCTGAAAAATCGCACTGAGACTCCCGTCAAATATCCCACCCCGCTTCTTTCCAAATAAATCGCCCCCACTTACCCGTAGACGTAACTGTTCCACTGCCGCCGTACACATTTCTACCGTCAGTTCTTTTTCTGCGCGTGGTCTATTTAGAAATCTCAGGTCTATATGACCATCATCGTATTCTTTTAGTGCCTGGAAACTTCCCGCATATTTTGAAATCACTTCTAGTACTCCATTTGCCTCCCCTGCATCTAGCTCAGACCTAGCTGTTAGTCGTCTAATTATCCCCATCATATCTTCTACGTCATGTAGCTTCTTAGTCGCCTTTTGCTCGGCCAGGAGTTTTAGCCTTCGCTCATTTACCACTACACCACTCGTCACGTATCTTTTTAGGACCGAGGTCGCCCAAATCCGGAACTTAGTCGCTTTCTTAGAATTCACTCGGTATCCCACCGAGATTATAGCATCTAAATTATAAAGTTTTACCTTCCGCCGAACCGTCCGCCCACCCTCGTTCCGGGTTATTACCGTTTCTTTAGAGGTTGCTTTCTGCCAATTTTCAACATGTGCATTTTTTGCACTAGTTCCCTCGCCACTTTGAACTTGTGCATTTTTTGCACTTATTGCATTTTCTACCAATTCGCCCTCTGCATAGATATTCCGGAGATGTCGCCCTATTACCGTTCTATCCACCCCAAAGAGTTGCGCCAATTGTGCTTGCGTTGCCCACAATGTCTCCGCATCGGCATCCATATTAAATACTACTTCCCCCTCCGCACCTCTATAAATCTCAATCCTCTTCTCTGCCATATTCCAATTATATTTGATTTGCCCCTTCTTCGCAAACGGTAATAAAAATAAAAACCCCTGAGTAAAATTTCTACTCAGGGATAAGTTTCAGGTAAAATTGGTTTTCGATATGTTGCCATACAGCAGGCATATTTCATCATAAAAATATGTCGCCATCATCACCGGAGAAATAAGGTCGCCTTCGCGCATCAGTAGTCGCCGAAAACATCTTCGCCTCATCGTCGCATCCTTGTCGTCCGTCAGTAGTTTTCGCAAACCCACGACTCCATGGGGGCCACTATGTATCGGCATGACTTTTTCATCATCAAAAGTTTCCCGGATTGCTCTTTTCAGTCGCTCGTAAGCAACCTCTTCTTCTTCCCTCCTTATTTCGCAATCCATCTCTACTCGGCCAAACGCCTCGTCGAAGTTTCCATTCAGGCCATATTTCTCGCGCAACACCCTACAAAGAGATAAAAATTCCTCTCTGTATTCCGTCACGGTCGCAAGGTTCATGCCGTATGCTTCCCGCATGTCACACAAATGCTCGCAACGCGTGAGTAGTTCTTTGCACTCACAGAGGTCTTCCGCTTTCTGCAAATAATCTAAGAAGACCATCTTGTATCGCCCAGTTTCCAATTTACCTGTTAATCTACTATCGCCCATATCGTTTCACCCCCTCTCAGGCCACGCATCTTTCATTATAGCACATTTTCCCTCAAAAGTCAATTTACTCCCACAAAAAAAGAGGCCAGAAGCCCTTTTCAAAACATGCCCGCTAGGGCATGGCGGAAGCGAGAGGATTCGCATCGAGCACGAAGTGCGAGATTCGATGTCCTGCTTTTTGTGCACTGTCGCCAGACAGTGGCGGAAGCGTTCGCCCCTTGGGACGCGTCGCTGAGGTCAATTACGAAGTCATTGGCGGAAGCGAGAGGATTCGAACCTCCGAGACGGTCACCCGCCCACACGATTTCGAGTCGTGCGCCTTCAACCACTCGGCCACGCTTCCGCATATTATTTTATCATATCTTCCCCTATTTTTCCACACTTTCTCATAAAATGTGTTATAATTGTATTGTCACCGATAGGTGATGCTCATTTAATTTCTAGGTGGATGTAGGTAAAGCCTCTATGGCTTTCAGTTCATCCACTATGCGCCCGTAGCTCAGCTGGATAGAGCGTTTGCTTGCGGAGCAAAAGGTCGTAGGTTCAAAT
>JAFWHD010000023.1 GCA_017512085.1 Candidatus Saccharimonadota bacterium | reverse complement strand
TTATTACCTTGAAATGGCGGAAATTCTGACCAACCATTATCATTTGGTAGTTGCGATGTATTTTTGTGCTCGTTTAACTGTTCCATACTTCAATTATATCATTCTAATCTTCTTTGCATTCTGTTAAAACCAAGTTAATTAAGCCCCACCAAACTAAGCTGGGTTTTTCTTTAGAAAAGAAAAGTACCAACGAAAAAAACTAGCATGGAACAAAAAACAGAAGTGAATTCTGATTTTTTGTCCTGATTATTTGATGGTGACGGTATATTCGTCTCGGCTGGGATAAGTTCTTCGCGGGCGTTTTTGGCGATTTGTTTAAGATTCAAATCGGTGGTATAGGATATAGTGCTGTGGTAAAAAAACTAGTGATTAATGCAGAAATGTTAGTGTTTTATTAAAAAATGCTAGCGGTAAGTCTTGATTTTTACTGGAAAATGTGCTATAATGAAAAGATTACGTTAAACGGGGGGTATGAACATTAAAATCTGTAGTATAAGAATTAGCAAAAGGAGGGGCTAGATGGAACTGCGTCGTAGGAAAACGGATTCAAAAGTAACACTGAAAAAACTTATTTACTGGGGAGTAAATGAGGGGACCTATAAGGAGACAAAAGATCTTGCCATGAACGAAAATTATCAAAATTATTTGTTTCTTGGTCGGATTGGCGGAATAGCATTATCTGTGTTGACGATTATCTCTATGTTGCCAGGATTAGATGAATACCTGGGGAGATTCCGTTATGTTTTCGCGGGATTTGCGTTGGTGTTTTTGCTAATGGCGTTAGTCTTTAGATTTTACGTCAAGGAACACAAGGAAGCGTTGCTGCCACTTTGTTACCTAATGTCAGCGCTATTGCTCATATTAGCGATAGTAATAGGGCCGGTACTTGATAGTGAGACTTTATCAACAACTTTCTTTATTTTCCTCTTTGTGATAGCGCTTCTAATAGTGGATTTGCCAGTAAGATTAGGGATACTATTCGTAGTTGCTAGTGGTATTTTCTGCCTAGCGGTAGTTGTTAATAAGAGAGGATTAACGGAGATTCATGATTTGATTAATTGCGGTATTTTTTTACTGGCTAGTCTTATCATTGAGACAAGAGTAGAAGAACGGAAGTTTGAACAGTTTCGGTTACAGCGTCAAATAGAAGGAGAGCGAGATACAGATGGGTTGACGACTTTATTGACACGTGATGCTGGGCAAAGAGTGATTGAGAGATTACTGGAAAATGGCTCAGTGAAGATGGCTTCGCTTGTCATGATGGATTTGGACAATTTTAAAGATATCAATGACAATTATGGTCATCCGGCTGGCGATGTGATGCTAGGAGCAGTTGGCGATATGCTAGATCGTTTGTTCCGTGAGACGGATATTTTGGTGAGATTTGGCGGAGATGAGTTTATGTTGCTGTTACCTGATATTTCCGAAAAGGAAGAAGCAAAAGCCTGTATGGAAAAGATACGGGAACATCTGGCCAATATGAAAATGATACCAGGATATAAGCAGACCGCTAGTTTTGGGGTAGCATTTTTCCCGGAACATGGAAAAACGTTTGAGGAATTATTTACTCAGGCGGACAAGGCGCTCTATGCGGCAAAGTATCGTGGTAAAGATAACTCGTGTATTTATCACGAGAATAAATGACTACAGATGGATAAAATACGGTCAGTCAGGAGATTGGCCGTTTTTTATTGGGTTTTGGAATTAGATGTTTGATTAGATGAGAAAAGCTAGGAGTGGATTATTATGATTGGTTAGTTTTGAAATGAAATTATTTGTAGAACGAGAAAAATAAAGAGCGGATTATAATTAGTGGATGATTAAACAAAAATCACCCCGTGAGGGGGTGATAGTGGTCTATTAAGCGAGCTTAACATCGTGAGATTTTGCGAAAGCGTGAAGGCGGGCCTTACGACGAGAAGCGGTATTCTTCGCGAGAAGGTCTTTCTTTACGGCTTTATCATACTCGGACTGAGCTTTTGACAAAGTCTCGGGAGTAGGATTAGTACGGAAGGCCTTGACGGCGGCTTTGATGTCTTTCTTTATCTCTTGATTGTGCTCGGTGCGCTTAGTCGCCTGACGAGCGGCTTTTTTCGCTGATTTGATAATTGGCATTTTTTCCCTATAAAATTAAATTATTAAGATAATTATATCTCTTTTTTCTAAAAAAAGCAAGCCTTCATTAGAAAATAGAGGTGGGGATTTAATGGTTGTGATTTTTCAGTGCTTATGTTAAAATTTAGGTAGAAAGGAAATAATGCCTGATACGGGTACGAATCAACCTACTACTGGTGGAACCACGCCGATGGTGGCGGGGGGTGTATCTGGTGTGAATCCAGCGATGGGGGGGATGCCTATGGCAAATCCAATGGCACCGATAGGTGGGGTGATGGGGCCGGCGAGGAGTGGAACAGGTGGTCTTGGTATGTCTGGTACGACAAATGGGGCTGGTGCCGTGAGTGATTCGGGGGGTACTGGGGTAGATGATGCGAGTAGTTCGGTGGGTGTAGCGAGTGATGTGAATAGTGTAGAGAATAATGAGGTAGATGATGCGATTGATTCGGCGAGGGTGGCGGGAGAGGGGGCGATGCGGGATATTCCAGAAGAGGAAAAACCTGTTGGACAAAACCGAGAAGTGCTTGATAAAGACGTAGTAGTGAAGCCATCTACGCAGGCGGCAGACCTTGAAATAAGAGATAATGAAAAGCAGAATTTACCGGAGGTGCAAAAGACAGTAATTGAGCAAGTGAAGGAATTACATAATGTACTCATTGCACTTTCTTCTAATCCATCTGTGGATGAATTGGCGGCGGCAATAGGGATTACGATATATTTGGATAAAATTGGAAAGAGAGCGACGGCGATTTATTCGGGCGAGACACCGAATGCATTGGAATTTTTGAAGCCAGAAGATACTTTTGACCATTCAGCGGATGTGCTACAGGATTTTGTGATTGCTTTAAATAAAGACAAAGCTGACCATCTTAGGTATAAATTGGATGGGGATTTTGTGCGTATATATATTACGCCGTATCGGGCGAAGATTACGGCAGATGATTTAGAATACTCGTATGGAGATTATAATGTAGATTTAGTGCTCGCGCTAGACGTGGCGAATGGGGTAGATTTAGATGAGGCATTGAGAGAGCATGGGCGAATCATGCATGATGCGGTAGTAGTGGATGTGACGACGGGAAATCCGGGGAAATTAGGTGAAATACAATGGACCGACAAAAACGCAAGTTCGGTGTCGGAGATGTTGGCGGGGATGATATATAATATGGACGGTGAGCCGATAGGCGAGGATGAGGCAACGGCGTTCTTGACTGGAATAGTGGCGGCGACGAATAGATTTTCGAGTGCAAGTACTACTCCGACTACAATGGAGATTGCATCACGACTAATGCAGGCGGGAGCAAGGCATCAGTTGATCTCAAAGAACATTACTGCGGAAGTGAATAATGAATTGTATCAAACGAGTCAAGGTAAAAAGAAAGTAGATGCTAAGGTTGAAGATGATGGCGATAAGAATAAGAAAGATGAAGATGAGAGGATTCCTGATGAGGAAATGTCGGTGAGAGAGGCTGAAAAAGAGAACGATAAAGAGACTGAAACAAATGAGGGTGATAAGAAAGAACAATTGGCAGAAGAGACGGTGAATGCGGAAGAACCAGAAGAAGAAAAGGTAGAAAAAATAGAGCCGAATGTGGGGCCGATAGATGCTGTAGGGCCGATAGGAGGGGGAGAAACAGTTGGACCGATGGATGCTGTAGGGCCGATAGGGGCGGAAGGCACGGCGGGACCAGTGAGTATTACAGAGCAAATGGATAATGCGGAGTCGATGGAGACTGTAGGGCCGGTGGAATCTGCAGATTCAATGGAGACTGTGGGGTCGGTGGATACTGAGGCGGCGTTAGCTGAGGAAGCTGGAGATTCAGTGGGAGAAGAAACTGAACAGGGAGAAACAACAAGCCTGGAAGAAAAACCGGAAGAAGATATGTCGCTCCTTAATGATATAAAAGCAGCTGAGGAGAGTCTCAAGGGTGCTGGGGCGGAGACGGTAGTGGAAGAAACAAAGCCAATGATGATAGAGGGGGGAGAGATGGTGCAAGAGCCGATACGAGAATCTGTACAGGGGCTTACACAGGAACCAGTGCAAGCAACTGCACAGGAGTTGGGGCAGGATACTACGACAGCTAAACAGGAAAAAGTATTAGAACCTTCTGCTGAGCTAAATGAAGAGAGTGCGGAGGGGGTGAATAAATATGGACAGATGCTCCAGGATGCACTTAATGGAGTGACGAGTGGAAACATGCCAGAAACTTATGCTGCGGGAGTGCCAAATGCACCGATGATGTCTGGTAGTGAAACGGAAATGCCAGGTGCGGTACCAACAATGGGTGAGAATATACCTGAGATGCCTGGTGCGCCTATGAATGAGACGCCAGTGGCGAATGGAAATGTGGCGGAAACATATGCTCCAGCAGTGCCAAGTGCACCAGAAATAAATGGGGTGCCAGAAATGAATTATATGCCAATGCCCGGAGATCAGGTGTTGCCTCCACCGCCTGCGCCACCAATAAATATGGATGCACCACTTGATGCAAATGGATTAGTGATGCCAGGCGTGTCTCAGATGCCGGGAGGGGCTCCAGTGGATACGCAAATGACTGGGGGAATGCCGATGGGATCAGCGGCACCGATGGATAATCAGGTTGCCATGGACGCGTCGGTGAATGCTCAGAATACTATGTCAGAGAATTATGGAGCATCACAGAGTGCGAATGGGATGGCGTCGATGGCGACAGAGTTGCCAAATGTAATGATGGATGGGGCGGAAGCTGGACCGGCGCCTGTTCCCGCTATGGAGCCAGTGTTAAATCCAATGATGGGGGCGGCGACACAGCCAGCAGTGGAAACAGCTCCAGTAGTAGATTCAGTTCCAGCGGCAGAGTCGGTGCAAGATGCGATGGCGTCTGAGCCTTATGATCCGAGTGCGTTTAGGATTCCTGGGATAAAATAAAAAAGGCGGACTACGTTCGCGAAAAACCTGATAACGAGTCACTCATTTTGCCCTTTGGGGGATGACGAGTCAGTGCTTTTGCTAAAGCAAAAGCACACTTTTCTGCAGCACTCGGTATTTGACCCAAAGATGCCGACGAGTCACTCACTTTGCCCTTCGGGCAAAGTGAGACCTACGGGCGTCGTCTAGAAAAATAGAGAACAAGTTCTCTTTTTTCTAGTCTCCTACGTAGGGCGAACTAACGTTCGCGACTCGTTAGAATTGTTAGTAATAAAAAAATAAAACCCTAAAGGGTTTATTTTTTATTACTGGCGGATCCGACGAGACTCGAACTCGCGACCTCTGCCGTGACAGGGCAGCGCTCTAACCAACTGAGCTACGAATCCTGAATGATTTCATTATACATTAAATCTGATGAAATTTCAACCCCTAATCTCTTGAATTTTTGAAGATGTTATGATAGAATAAAAACAATATGGGAATAAAAGTTACGAGAAAAGATCAGGGTGAGGCTAATGAGAATATTATTCGTCGGTTTAACCGAAAGGTTTTACAGAGTGGAATGATGCCTCTAAAGAAATCACAGATGCGATTTTCAAAGCCGATTTCTAAGCGTGAGCGGAGAGCGAAAGCGATTATCCGTGAGGCGAGAAAGGCTGAAAAGACCGAACGAATTAAACTAGGGCTTCGCTAAGAGAATATCCAGATTGGTTTTAGGACTATGTGCTTGAGATTATAGCGGATAAGTAAAAAACTGGTCTGGATTTTTTATTGGAGTTAATAGATTGTGTTATAATGAGGAAAAAGGAGCATAATGATAGTATTAATGGGGATGGCGGGGAGCGGTAAAGGAACGCAAGGGAAGGCACTGAGCGAGATTTTTGGATGGAGATGGCTGTCGGTAGGGGAGGCAATTCGGGAGGCGGGTGGATACGAGGAAATAATAAATGCGGGGCATTTGATTCCAGACGAAGACGTGATAGAACTAATGAATAGACAGATAGAAAAGGCAGAGGATGAAGGGTTTGATTTGATACTTGATGGTTACCCAAGAGATGAATTTCAGGCGAAATACGTAGTAGAGAATATGGCGGAGAAGATTGACGGAGTGATAGTGCTTGTAGTGCCGAGGGAGGAACTACTAGAGAGATTGGCGCTCAGGGGAAGGGATGATGATAAGGAACGTGCGTCTATAGAACGGAGATTTGATGTGTTTGTGAAAAATGCGCAGCCGATACTAGATTTATTCGCGGAGGCGGGGGTGCCGATAGAGCGAGTGGATGGTGTGGGGAAGATTGAGGAAGTGACGAAGAGATTGGTCGCAGTGGTGGAACGAATGAATCCTGAGGCGACCGAGCAGAGACAGGATGTGAATGGGGGAGAAATAGAACGGAGCTATGGAGAATAATAACGAGTAGGCGAGAGATTAGATATTTTAGAGTGAAAAACGGAGAATAAGATGTTGAATTTTGAAAACAGTACACCAGAAAAGATGAACGAAAAAATCACAGCGATGCGTGAAGGGGGGCGGATGCTGGGGAATTTGTTGAAGGATATTCGTAAGTACGTAGAGCCGGGGATGACGGGTGTTTCTGTGGACAAATGGGTACGAAAATGGGTGGAAGGACACGGAGCGAAGGTGGCTTATGATATGTTGACTGAACCGTTTCCAGGGGCGATTTGTATTTCGGTAAATGATCAATTAGTACATGGAGCGCCGTCCGAGGAAATTTTTGAGGTGGGAGATAAGGTTTCTTTTGATATGGTGATATATTATAAGAAGTTTTTTACCGATGCGGCGTTTACGATGATAGTGGGGGAGGATAAATTAGAGACGGTGGATAAGCATTTAAAGAGTCGGGTAGCGGCAGTGAAGAAGATGATTTCGGTGACAGAATCGTCACTCTATGAGGGGATAGAACAGGTAAAACCAGGAGCGCATATTGGGGATATTGGTCATGCGGTAGAAACGGTGCTTCGGCATGGGAAGTTGGGGGTGATAGAGAATTATATTGGGCATGGGATAGATACAGAGATGCACGAGGCACCTGAGGTGCCGAATTTTGGCCGGAAGGGGCATGGATATAAGCTCGTGGAGGGGGATACGATTTGTATTGAGCCGATGTCTTGTCTCGGGAGGCCAGCAAATTATGTAGATAAGGATGATAATTGGAGTGTAAAAATGAAAGATGGCTCTATTGGGTGTCATATAGAGCATACGGTACTCGTGACGAGTGATGGATATGAGATTTTGACAATGGGGGATGACTAATAAGTGTTGGCATCTAGGGTGGGGAATGTATTAGAGTATATACTTGACTTTTTATAAAGGATATGCTATAATGAAAGGAGAAGGCGGACTTGGGAGAGTCTGCTAATTTATTATAGAGTAAAAAGGTGGAAATATGGGGACAACTGTAGTAACGGTAATGCCAGGGGGAACCAAGAAGGAAGTGGAAAAATACGCGAAAAGTGCGAGGTCGCAGAGGAGGGCTGTGAAGCGACAAATTTCGGCGAGCCAGAAGAAAATTAGACGAGAAAAACGTGGAGTAAAGATATGGCGAGTGATAAAAAGGCTACTGGCATATCTTGTAATCGGTGCGCAGTTTGTGGGCTCGGTGCTAATCGTGGCGGCGCTTTTTCGGACGGAAGTTCTTACGATGTGGCAAAATGGGTTGGTGATAATGGGACTGACGATGCTATTATTCTTGAATGAATGGATACTACTGTAATGGGTATATAGTTCCATCTGGGACGCCTCCAAAACCGGAAAAGTAAAGTTCAGTTCTGGACTACGTCCTATTATGAAGCGTGAACTTGACTTTTCCGGTGTTTTCCGGGAAATTGTCCCAGATAGAACTATATGCCCATTTTTCACATTCTTCTATTTTTTTATGCTATAATAACATTATGGATGAGAATAAGCGTTTTGTGACGGGGCTTGATGTGGGCAGTGAAAATGTCCGCGCAGTAATAGCGACAGTGTCAAAGGGTGGCGAATTTTCGGTAGTTGGATATAATGAGGGGAAATCGGCAGGGATGCGGAAGGGGATTCCTGCGAATTTGACTGGACCGGCAGCGTCTATAGATAAGATGCTGGGAGATGCGGAGCGGATGGGGGGCGTGGATGTGCGTAGCGCGTACGTGTCTATAAACGGGGCGACAGTAATGAGTACGATGACGAAAGGCATGATAGCGGTGGGGGCGATGGAACACGAGATAAATGGTGAAGATTTGGATCGTGTGGAAGATGTGGCGGTGTCAGGGAGTCTGGAAACGAATCGTAAGGTATTAGACGTGGTGCCACTAGAATATGCTCTGGACGGACAAGGCGGGATAAAAGATCCTCTAGGGATGTCGGGGGCGCGATTAGAAATGAGAGCGTGTGTAGTGTCGGCACTGGCGCCGAACGTAGAGAATTTGAAAAAAGCAACGCTTACTGCGGATGTGAAGGCGGAGAGATTAGTGCCGACGACAGTGGCGGCGGCGCGAGCGGTACTCACAGAGAGACAGAAGGAAAACGGAGTCGCGGTGGTAGATTTTGGGGCGGCGACGACAGGTGTAGCGATATATGAGGAGGGGGATTTACAATATACTGGCGTGGTGCCGATAGGCTCAAATAATATTACGAATGATCTTGCGATAGTGCTCGCCATTGAGCCAGAATTAGCTGAGGAGATAAAGACGAGGTTTATTACGGGGGATTTTGAAACAGAAAAAAGTGTAGCGATAAAGATAGGTGCGAAAAACACGGAGAGAACTTTTGATCGTAAGGAAGTGGAAGATGTGGTAAAAGCGCGACTGACGGAGATATTTGAGGAGGTGAGAAAGAAGCTGAAGGCGGCGAAATACGATCAGAGGTTGCCGGAGGGGATTATCTTGGTCGGAGCGGGGGCAAAAATGCGAGATATTGAGAAATTTGCGAAGGGGGTGTTAGAAGCGGCGGTAAAGATCGGTGTGCCGACTGGACTAAATGGTGTGGCGGAAGCAGTGCAGAAGCCAGAATATGCAGTGGCGGTGGGGCTGGCGATGCTGGCGGCGGAAGACAACAATGCTGGCAGTGCTGGAAATAGTGGCGGTAAAAAAGGAACTTCGTTTGGAAAAAAGAAAAGCAGTAGTAAAACTGGTGGAACGAAAAAGACAAACTTGCTAAAGAAAATTTTTTCGAAGTTTTAAATAGTTCTCCTGACTACTACCCCACTTGGGACGCCTCCAAAACCGGAAAAGTAAAGTTCAGTTCTGGGCTAACGCCCTATTATAAATAGTGAACTTGACTTTTCCGGTGTTTTCCGGGAAATTGTCACAAGTGAGGTGGTAGATCAAGAGAATAGCAAAAAAACAGAATTTTCTAAATTCTGTTTTTAGCGCTTTAGCGACCGTCTTTCAAGATTGGGTGGAGGCGCTTCGCGCTGTGCTTGTGATTATTATTACGGTTTTGCTTGGAAACCGGAGGTAATTTAATTTTTCTTGCCATGAGATAATTATATCATATTTTCGTAAAATATGATATAATTAGAGGTGGAAAGGTGGCCGAGTGGTTGATGGCACTGGTCTTGAAAACCAGCGAGGGAAACCTCCGCAAGTTCGAATCTTGTCCTTTCCGCCAAAACAAGATAAGCAGGAAAGTGAGGCTTTCCTGATATTTTTTAGGAAAATAAAAAGACGATAGTTTGCTATCGTTCTTTTATTTTCCTAAAAATATACAGAAACTTAGTTTCTGCTTATCTTACTTTGGCGGCTCTAAAGGCCCAAGATTTTTCTCCTATCTTGTTCTTTCTTTTATAAAAATGGGGTTGCGTGGGGTGGAATGAGGTAGTATAATGGAGATGTGATATTCTAACAAATTGTTTTGCGAAGCATGTTTTATTTGTTTTTGCTCATACTGAAAAATGGTACCGGAAGGGATCCATCAGTACGAGCAGAAGCTTCGTAGTTTGTTAGGATATCACACCCTTGCGGTACCATTTTTCGTGAAGGTGTGATATCCGTACGAACATAGTCAATGTTTGTCGTCATACTGGTGAAATGAATAGCGCGAGGAAACAGCGTCAACATAATACGAAAGGACCTCGCGGTGAGCAGAAGGAAAAACAATAATACAAAGCTAGAGACTATATGCAGCTCATATAGTGAGAAATGTAATATATTTAACAAGTTTAGATTACTAGCCAACCAGTCTAGTAAAAGCACTAGTAGCAAAAAGATGAGAGGAGCTAGAGACACTTCTCCCATTCGGCCGTACAGCGAGTTCCCGGCTACTGCTAGTGCTTTTAGTGGACTGGTTCTGTCTATCTTTGCTCCTATATTCCTAGGGTTCCTTAGTTTGCTAAGTATAAGTGATACCTATGCCACTACTAGTTCTATATCCCTTTCTCTTTCGTCTGGTAGTATTTCATTAGATGTATTACAATCTAGCAAAGCCAATGGGGATTTTGGTAAATCTCCTAATACTACCATATCAGTCTCTACAAATAATAGCTCTGGCTATACATTAGGTATCCAAGCTAGCAATGCTACTAATTACAATAAGCTAATGAAAGTTAATGATAATACTACCTATATAGAATCCATTACTTCAGCTGTCTCTGAGGCGGACTTCTCTAACGATAATATATCTACGTATGTAAATAAATGGGGCTATCTGCCAAGTAAATACTGTACTGGTACTACTAGTAGTTCATGTAGCACTAATGCTTCTTTCCGTCCTGCTCCTAATGCTAATACTGGAGACACATTAGGTATTACTGAATGTGCTAATAATACTACTAATTGTCCTAATGCTACGGATACATATGATATGGCTCTAGGTACTAGAGTTAATTCTAATCAGACTCCAGGTGCCTATAGTAATACTTATGTTATCACTGCGGTAGCGAATGCTATTCCATACACTATCACTTACAATGCTAATGGTGGCACTGGGGCTCCAGCGAATGTGAATAGTTCTACCTTCGCTGAGACAGTTGCCCTAAGTACCGCTACACCTACTAAGACTAACTATAGCTTCAATGGTTGGTGTACAGTATCTCCTACCACTACAGGGGGAGTAGATGCTTGTACTGGTGGTACTACTTATGCTGCTGGAGCTAATTGGACTCTAGACCAGACTTCTGCTACTAACGCATTAACACTTTTTGCTATGTGGAGTCTCAAGTCTTATAATATAACGGTAAACTTCGCGGGTAGTGGTGTAACAGGAGTCATTCTATCCAACTCTACCTATGGCGGTGGCGGTACTGTGACGACGAGCGGTGGTACTGTAAGTCTGAAGCATGGTGTAGCATACGATATTTCTGGTACATACAATAGCGGTTATGAATTTGACAGTTGGGCTACAGCGGCTAATGGTACACTAGGTTCTACTTCGGCTGCATCTACTACATATACCGTCTCAGGGACTTCTACGTTGACGCTAACAGGGAAAAGGCCGTATATGCAGAATATGGCTGCTAGTGATTGTACTACTACGGTTAAAACCGTCTATGATAACCGTGACGAAACGGCTTACCATGTACAAAGATTAGCAGATGGCAAATGTTGGATGTTGGATAATCTTGCCCTAGATCTAGTGGCCAAGAAAAATGTGCTTACCCAGAATAATACTCATGCTTCTAATACTACTCTAAACTATTTGAAAAATGGTGGTGGCTCTACGTCCGATAAATATGCTACAGCTGCAGTATCTAACTGGACGACTGGTAGCTACAGTTATTCCGCTCCACTAGTTAATATATCTGATAAAGACATTGTCCCAGCAAATCCACCTTCAGGCGGACTTGGTAATAATAAAGTAGGGGGTTACTATAACTATTGCGCTGCCGCGGCCGGGAGCTATTGCTATAGCGGCAACGCGTCATTTGGCAACGCTACCGAAGACATCTGCCCGAAAGGTTGGAGATTGCCAACTGGAGACTTTAGTAGTGGTGAATATGATACTCTCTACTCGAAATATAATGACTACGTTAATTTCCGCACTGCTCTTTCTTTGCCCCTCTCTGGCTACATGCAAATGGGCCATTTGAGTTATCGGGGCGAAATGGGTAGCTGGTGGTCTTCTACCGACGCGGGGGGGTACGGCGCGATGTCTATCCTCTGCGCGTATATAAACGTTGCCCGCATGGATGTCTACTTGCGCACCGACGGTCACTCAGTCCGGTGTATACTAGGCTCCTAGTTGAACTGTACCCCAAATAGTAGATACTTTCAATACTACGATGTATCTCAAAAAAATAAACAGCTCTAAGTTTATGGTGTATCTATTAGATTACGTTCTAATTCTGCTTGAATTGGGGATTTGGGATTGGGCATAAAAAACACTTCGGCTTGAGCGTCGAAGTGTTTTGGCTGCTTAGCATTATTGTAGGCTCTTGATGAAATGATTAAAGAGGGGATGGACGGCGAGGGGGCGAGATTTGAACTCGGGGTGGGCTTGGGTGGCGACGAAGAATTTGCAAGCGGGAGCTTCTACGAATTCTATTAATTTGCCATCTGGGGAAGTGCCAGAGACGACGAGACCGCCAGCTTCTATGAGGGGAAGGAATTTTTGATTTACTTCGTAGCGGTGACGATGACGTTCGGTGACACTTACACTAGGAAGGAAGGAATCCGACAGAGTCTTTATCTGCTTCATGCCAGGAGTGAGAATGGAGACACCGTTCGCGAAAGAACCTTTTTTATAATCTGCGAGATAGCATTTCGCGGTCCGCGAGCCTTTCCTCAGGACGGCGGGGTAATCGCCGAGGCGCATGGTGCCGCCAGTGGATTCTTTGCCTTTTTGGCCAGCCATGATGTAGATGACATTATTGTTATCCTCGGCGGTGGCACCAAATTCTTCTGAGTTGTATGGAGATGAAGGGGTGAGGGTGTCGGGATTTCTGGGTGCGCGTCTAGCGGCGGCGATACAGGCGGTCTGCATCCCGAGACAGAGACCGAGATAAGGAATGTCGTGCTCTAATGCGTAAGTAGCGGCTTTGATTTTCCCCTCCACACCGCGAGCACCGAAGCCGCCAGGTACAACGATACCGTCTAGCGACGCTAGTTCTTTATCGGTGACGGTCTCGGCATTAATCCACTTAATTTCTATGTTTATTTTGTTCCAGGCGGCGGCTGCCTTTAATGCTTCTGTTACGCAGATGTAAGTATCGTCATTGCCGACATATTTGGCGACGAGGCCAACAGTAACGGTGCGGTCGTGGGCTGCGGAGCGGAGGCGACTAAATTTTTTCCAGCGAGACATGTCGGGCGTATCGTTGTTTTCTGTGAAATGATTGAGAATGTCAAGAAGGCCGGATTTCAAAACATTAAATGGAACATCATAGACGGAATTAATATCGGGGAGATTTAGAACGGCGCTACTAGAAATGCCAGAAAAGGCGGCGATTTTTTCGCAGATGGAACGAGGGGCGGGCTCCTCGGTGCGGACGCAAACAATGTCTGGAATGATGCCGAAGCCGCGGAGATCCTTCAGGGCGTTCTGGGCGGGTTTG
>JAFWHD010000022.1 GCA_017512085.1 Candidatus Saccharimonadota bacterium | reverse complement strand
TCAAGAAAGGGCTGATTGATGCCGAAAATTGCCAAGAAGCTCTCTCCTAGTATGTGGAAAACTTGTGGAAAACCTAGAGCGAACATGAGGTTAAATTTGGAGGTACCGCCAGCCAGAAGATTCATGAGCATACCAAAAATTATAAAGGTCGGTACAAAGCCGTACCAGAAACGTTTTTCTTTGGTCGCTAGTAAAATGCCTTTTCCGGCAATTGCGAAATCGTCTAGCCATTTCCTCCAGTTCATACAAAGTATTATAGCATAATAAATTTAATATGTTATTTTATTCGCGCTTCACTGCACTCCAGGACAATGGCATATTTTTAATAATATATTTTATTCAACGTTGAAACATGCGCCGCATATACTATTATCAAACTTAATATATTATTTTATTCGCGCTTCGCTGCGCGCCAGGATAATAGCATTTTTAATAATATATTTTATTCAACGTTGAAACATGCGCCGCATAAAAATTACAACAGATTAGGCGGACTCGCCCTGATATTTCAGTATCAGATTCTCGTCCGTAACTGTTGTAATTTTTATCGGGCAGTTTCAAAATGTTTCATAAAATATATTATTATATATGTCAATAATTCTGTGTTCGGTTTTGGTGGGTTGACCCCTGTTATGTTTGGAAAATATTACATCATGAAAAATATGAAAAAACAAGGTTGACAAGCATTACGTCTATGCTAAAATAGAATTAAGTTCGAGCCAGACTCCGACGTTGAGAGAGGCTAGAACTGAAGTGTTGGGAGATGCTTCATGGGTGGAGAGTTGGGAGTTGTTTTGGTTAATGATTTGACCCACCACCTAGAAATTTGAATATTAAAAGCCCTTGGGGGCTTTTATTATTTGGCAAAATATGATACAATATAAGCATGAGGCTTTCGAGAAAAATCGATCAAGCTATTATATGTACTATTTTTATCGCGCTAGCGGTGGGAATGGCGTGTTTTTTGAGGGTTCATTCTGTTAGTACATTTGCTGAGGGAGAAGAGGGTGTTACAGAGGTGATAGGCGCAAAGTTTGTGACTTTTTATGATGAAGGCAAAAAACTAGGTGTACGTACGGACGCCAAAACTGTGGGCGAAGCGCTTGCTCGGGCAAATATTGTGCTTAATGATGGCGATATTGTGGAACCGGGGCTAGATACAGAGATAAATGCTGATAATTATTTTATTAATATTTATCGTGCACGACCAGTGATTGTGAAAGATGGCATTACGGAGAAGTATTTGATGACGGCAAGCTATGATTACAAGACGATTGCACGTGAGGCTGGAATGACAGTGTATGATGGTGACGAGGTGAAGCTGATGGTGAATCAGAACTTTCTAGAGGTGGGCGGTGCGAATTTGTATCAGATTAAAAGAAATGGTGGACGAACTCTGACCGAAGAGGTCGAGATTCCGTTTACGGAGAGAAAGACGAAGGATTATAATTTGGCTCCAGGGGTAGAAGAAGTGCGGCAGCTAGGCGAAGTTGGTACGAAGAAATTAACTTATAACGTGAAATATGTGGATGGCGTAGAGGTGGAGAGGACTTTGATGGGCGAGGAAGTGGTGCGTGAGCCTGTAGAGAGGATTGTGGCAGTGGGGGCAAGTGCGATAGAGAAAAATGCTTTGACGGCGTCAAAAGGCGTGAATATCTACACCGTGAATATTAATGGCAAAGTGATAGAGAGAAAAGAGACCTATTATGATTTGCCGATGAGCGGAGTGATGCGGGCTTGTGGAGGTGGTAATTATTCTGTGCGTGCAGATGGTGCGAAGGTGGATGGTAATGGATATGTGCTGGTGGCGGCGAATTTGTCGCGCTATCCGAGATGTTCGGTGGTGGAGACGTCGCTAGGACCTGGGAAAGTTTATGATACGGGTGGATTTGCCGCGAAGAATCCAGAACAGTTCGATCTTGCGACAGATTGGTCTAATCATGACGGCAGATAAATCTTTGGGTCAGAACTGGCTCAAGAATCGAGAGATATTAGATGAAATTGCTGAGCTGGCTGATAATGGCGAGGTGAAATTGTGTGTGGAGATTGGGCCGGGGCTCGGGACTTTGACTGCTTCTTTGCTTCGGCATTTTGAGAAAGTGATTGCGGTAGAATTTGATAGCAAATTGGCGGAGAATTTACCAAAGTCTTTTCCGGGGAAGAATCTTGAGGTGGTAAATGAGGATATTTTGAAATATGATTTTGAGAGTTTAGGTGAGCCATATATGGTGGCAGGGAATATTCCATATTATATTACGAGTCCGATTATCAAGAAGGTGTTGGAGGTTCGGAATAGGCCAGTACGAGTGGTGCTTTTGATGCAAAAAGAGGTAGCGGAGCGGATTTTGGATGAAAAAGAGACCATGTTGTCGTTGTTCGTGAAAAACTACGCTAGGGTATTTGCGGGGCCAGTAGTACGAAAAGGAGAGTTTACTCCGCAACCAAAGGTAGATAGTCAGGTAATAGTAATGGAGCCTTTTGTTCAGCCGATAGTGGATGAGAAAGTATTTGATTTGATACGAAAGGGTTTTTTGGCACCGAGAAAAAAACTAGCGCACAATTTGGCTGGATTGATGTCTAGAGAGGAGTTAATGAAAGTATTTCGTGCTTGCGATATTCCGGAAGATGCAAGACCAGGGGATGTGAGCTTGGAGAAGTGGGGAAAATTGTATAAAAAAATCATGTAGTTTATGGTTGGAAACGAAAATGGTTGTGGTATAATGGGGGTATGAGAAGAGAGGTTTTTGCTATATATACGAATAAAATAGTAATTTTGGCGTTGCTGGCGGTGATGTTAGGGTGTGAGATAATGCTTGCCGGTGAGGTGTCTCATGCTGAAACCGCTACGGCTAATGCCACAGTAACAGTTGCGGAAGCCTGTACAATGACTGCAATAGTAGATTCTGCTCATTCTGCTATTGTAAATCCTGGACAGTATGTAAGCGAGATAGGGCAAACTACTCTTAAAGTGGTATGTAATGACGCTAGCGGATACGCTATATATGCAGTAGGTAATGCTAATAATGAATATGGGAATAATAAACTACTAGCGAGTCTAGGCGGAACACTTAATCCAACTTACGATATAGCTACTGGTACGGCTACTTCTGGAAGCACATCTAACTG
>JAFWHD010000021.1 GCA_017512085.1 Candidatus Saccharimonadota bacterium | reverse complement strand
TAAACGAACCATATAAAGGCTGAAAAAATCAAAAAATAGTGATGGGAAGCCACTACTGTAATAGTGGAGGGCTCCCATCAAATTATTTTTTGATTTTTTCACCTCGGTGAGTGTGAGAATAGTTCATTTTTCCCACAAAAAATCAACTGCGAGCAAATACGGGGGTTGCTATTTTTTTATTATTTTTTCGGGGACTGAACTTTACTTTTCTGGTTTTGGAGGCGTCCCAGAGGGGCGGTAGCCCACGCTATTGATGGAAGAATAACTGGAATTTATTTTCCGCTTATAATATGTTAAAATAGTAATATATGTCAATATTCAGCGCAGACCAGAAATTTGAACGTTTTGAGGATGTGACTCCTGAGTTTTTGAAAAACGAGGGCATTAAGCTCCTCCTTTGCGACCTAGACAATACATTGAGGCTCCACAGTGAGAAAGAGCCGACCGACGAGCTAATAGAATGGATTGATGACTTGCGTAAAGCTGGTATAAAGATTGTTATTATTAGTAATAACGGTCGCAAGAAAATGATGCAGAATTTCTGCAAGCCTATCAGGGTGGATTGTGTCTGGTGGGCAAAAAAGCCCGTCAGCACGAAGCTTACCGAGGCTAGATTATCCTATGGTTTTACATGCGAGGAGACCGCTATGCTCGGCGATAAATGGTCCACCGACGTCCTCGCCGCGAAAAACGCTGGCGTCCGTTCTTACCAAGTCCGCCACAGGAAGAAAGTGTTATAAATGTCAAAAAAACGCCCTCTCACTGGCCCTACTTATCTAACCATTTTTAGAATGGTATTAGCGATTGTATTTGCTTGTTTTGCCCTCATTCCTGAGACATGGGCACGCATAACCGCTCTCACCATATTCATTGTTGCATCCATCACTGATAAGATTGATGGCAATTGGGCGCGTCGTACTGGCAACGTCACCGACCTCGGCGCCTTCCTTGATCCACTTGCAGACAAGATGCTTGTAGATCTCGCCTTTCTCGTCCTTGTCTATATGAATGTTATCCCACTTTGGACCTTTGCTGTCATCATCGTGCGCGATCTCGCTGTGGATGGTATGCGGATGATGGCCGCAAGAAAAAGCATCACCATTTCCGCCAGCTTCCTTGGTAAGCTGAAGACCACTTTTCAAATGACTGCCCTGATTATCATTTTACTAAATTGCATCGTTCAGCTAGTTTTTCTTACTATTCTCGGCAACACTGTCCTCTATGTCGCCATCGCCCTCACGGTCTTCTCCGGACTAGATTATCTCGTTAAGGGTTATAAGACTGTTTTGAAATAGGGTTACGTTAGTCCTCTTGGCTACATCTTACCTGGGACAATTTCCCGGAAAACACCAGAAAAGTCAAGTTCACTTTTATGACCAGGCGTTAGCCCAGAACTGAACTTTACTTTTCTGGTTTTGAAGGCGTCCCAGGTGAGATGGTAGCCAAGAAAATAGGCTTGACTTTATACTTAGGTGAGCGTGAAGGTGTCCCATTTTAAAACTAAATGAAACTCAATATTAATAACACCGTACACGCAAAAGCCGTAGAATCTATCCGATCTAGGAACCCTCCATGCCCCTCTGAGCCTCCCACGAGCATTTCTAGCCATATAAAGAACTTATTCTTGATCAAGATTTCATTACTATCTTTTACGGAGAACTTTCGCTTCAAATAACTTTCAAACAAATCTCCCATCAGCGCCAACGGCCCACATAGTAAATACATCCAATCCACCGCGAAAGCACCCTGTGCTCCCATTTTTATCGCGACCAGTCCTATAGCCGCAAGTAGCCCCAATATAGTTCCCTCCCAAGTTTTGTTCTTTGATACTTTTGGGAAAGGACGCGATTTTTTGAAGATTTTGCCCCCACACAATTTACCAAATAAATATGCAAACACATCATATCCTGGTACGCCCAGTATTATATACCAGAAATGATTTACGTCCGTCCGCGCGACGAATATCACTGCCGAAACCAAGAAAACTAACTCGCAAATCGCTAAGAAGACATTTAGACTAGTGTATTTCTTTTTGAAGAAACTCATTAACTCTATCACTGCCACCGCCGCAAAAAACCCAAACAGTATCTTAAATGGTATTGCGTCCAGAGTATATAGTCCCACTACGGCGATTACAAACATCGTCAGCCCCACTACGATTCGCACCTTGAAGTTCTTGTCCATAGCTTTATTATACCACGCCCCGCCCAGCTGTGGTATAATTATTTCATGCCCATAGATTTGATTTATCATAAGATTAAGAATACCCTGCGTCGTCTGGATGCCCGCATTGAGGGCGCGAAATATGATTTTCGTGAGCATACCCCCGAGAAACTTGAGTATTTTGAAGGTGGCCTCTATGACGCTGTCTATGATGCCTCCTGTCGTTACCCACACAATATTGCCCTTGAGTATTTTGACACCCAGATTAGTTATAAGGATTTAATAAAGAAGATAAACAAAGTTGCTGCCGCCCTGAAGGCTATTGGCGCCGAAAAAGGCGAAAATATCTCCGTCTGTATGCCAAATACTCCCGAATGTGTCTATATGATGTATGCCATTAACGAAATCGGCGCCGTTGCGAATATGATTCACCCGCTTTCTTCCGAGAAAGAAATTGAGGATTATTTAAGGCAGGCTCATAGCAAAATCATGCTCGTGATTGATATTTCATATTTTAAAGTTGAGAACATCATTAAGAACACTGATGTTGAGACGCTTATCGTGGTTTCTCCTGCGCGCTCCATGGATTTTACCGTGCGTATGCTCTATAAGCTCACGAAAGGCCGCAAGAATCATATCAAGACTTCCCAGCAAGTTATTCTCTGGGATCAATTTCTTTCCAAGGCAAATCGTTACATTGGTAACCCCCATGCTCGGGTAAACTCGGACGACTCCGCATTGATTATGTACACTGGTGGCACTACTGGTCGTGCGAAAGGCGCGATGCTTTCTAATCTAAATTTCAACGCTCAGGCCCTCGGTGCTAGTTACATTGTTCCGGAGCTATTGAAACCTGGTTATAATTTCCTTACCTTCCTGCCAAATTTCCATGCCTTCGGTTTCGGGTGTTGTATTCATATGCCATTATATTATGGCTGTACAGTTGTTCTCATTCCTCAGTTTTCAGCGAAAAAATTAAAAAGCTACATAAAGAAATACCATATCAATATCCTAGTCGGTGTCCCCTCTATGTTTGATTATTTGACCAAGATTAAATTCGGCCCGCGCGAGCTAAAAGGCATCAAGGGTGTAGTCTCGGGCGGTGACATGATTAGCATGGCGACCAAGACTCGCATTAATGATTTCCTTGCTGATCATGGCTCTAAGGCTTACATCGGCAATGGCTATGGTCTCACCGAAGCATCTGGTGGCTTCATCATGTCATCACGCAAATCCGCCCATGATCCTGACGGTATCGGTTTCCCGCTTCCAGATGATGATACAAAGATAGTAAATCCTAAAACAGGCAAAGTCGTCCCGACTGGTGAAGACGGCGAAATTGTCGTTCACGGTCCCTGCGTCATGAAAGGCTATCTCGGCGATCCCGAGGAAACCGAAAAATCCTTCGTCAAGGTCGGCAATAAGAAATATCTCAAGACTGGCGACATCGGCTACGTTGATGAAGATGGTCTATTTCACTTCCGTGGTCGGCTGAAGCGTATGATCATTACCAATGGCTACAATGTCTATCCATCAGTCGTTGAAGATGCGACCTACGAATGTAAACTTATCGCCGCTTGCGCTGCTGTCGGCAAGGAAGACAAACTCCGCGGCCAAAAAGTTGTCGTCTATGCCGCGTTAAAGCCCGACACTAGTGAGCGCACCGCGAGGAAACAGCTGAATGCCATTTATAAGAAACACCTCGCAAAATACGAAATCCCCCGCGAGATTCATTTCCTTCCCGAGCTCCCCAAGACCAAACTCGCCAAGGTAGATTTCCGGGCATTGGAAAAACTGTAAAGGTCACTAAAATAGCAAACCCCAAAATTCGTGAGCATTTGTTTTTACCTCTGAGTGATTATTACAACATTTCCTCATAAAAAATCACCCAAACATTGATTTTTTATTGAGTGAAATGTTGTAATAATTAACGAGATATAAAAACAACCGCGAACGAATTTGGGGTTTGCTATTTTTGATTGATTATACGGTTTTGGAGGCGTCCCAGAACTAGGGTATTTAATAGCTATAACCTAGTTCTATTTTCCAAAGCTGCCGATAGTGTAATTTGATCCGCATAGGATAAATCCACTCCCAGTGGTAGCCCGCGTGCTAGCCTCGTGATTTTCAACTCTGGATTTTGCTCGTGTAATAATCTATCTAGCAATAACGCAGTAGATTCACCCTCTACCGACGGATTCGTCGCGATGATAACTTCCTTTACGTTATCATCATTCACTCGTTTGATGAGCTCCCCGATATGTAATTGCTCCGGTGTAATTCCGTCTATAGGCGATAATGCTCCACCCAGCACATGATATGTGCCTTTGTATTGTTTTGTTTGTTCTATGGCGTAAATATCTAGTGGTTCCTCCACTACTAGCACCGTCTGTTTGTCTCGTTCTGGATCCGAGTAAAATGGTGACAACTCCTCATCTGCATCTATGAGGGCAAAAGTCACTGGACAAGATTTTACTCCCGAGTGCAAGCGAGACAATGCCCCCGCGATATTATCCGAGATTTTTTCATTCACCCGAAAAAGATAATACGCATATCTCTCTGCTGTTCTCGGCCCCACACCTGGCAGATGCGACAATGCCTCTATCGTTTCCGTCAAAGCTTTTGGTAACATTTTCCTCCAACCAAACCTAAATAATTATCTCCAAATAAACACCCCAAATCCAGCAACGCCTACCGTGGTTACAATATTATTAGCAATCTCCTACATTCCAGGTAAGCCCAAATTCCCCAGGCTTCCCATCATTGGCTTCATCTTATCGGTCGCGATTTCCTGCGCCTTCGCGAAACCATCTCGCATACAATTCTCCAGCCATCTTTCTAGCTCGTGAATATCATCCAAATCAACTTTCTCTGGATCAATTTTAATTTTCTTTACCTTTAGCTCACCTGTAATCTGTACTATCACTGCACCATCGCCTGCCTCTACCTCTACGATTTCATTTTTTAGCTCTTTCTGCGCTTTCCGTAGTTGATTTAAAAGCTTCATTTGGTCCATAGTTTGTCCCATGATTTCTCCTTTTCTCTGTCTATATTATATATATTATATCAAAAACTCATAAAATGTCACTAGGAAGGTGCATCGGTAGATGTACCGGCTCCAGACTTTACATAGATATATACTACATCCGAGTTTTCCCGCATTGGTGAGGTGACGATGCGATATAGGTGATAATTCTCTGGTGTTTTTTCTGGCTTTCCTAAATAAGCTAACGTCTCGGTCGCTTCGGCATTTTCCGCTTTTCTCTCACTGACTATTTTTACCCCTTCCTCCGCTGTCCTTGCTACTCTCATTCCCATTGAATCTTGCAGCATTTGATAAAAATCAAATTTCTCCCCCGCTACCAATACTTCATCCGTGAGATTTTCCCGAATCACTTCTAGGTCATAGCTAAACTCGTTTGCGATATTCGGGTTATAACGATAACCATATATATACTGTAGACTTCCTGGAATGATCATTAGTGAAAATAGTATCACGAGCGGCAGTAACGCAAAAATTCTTGCGTAAGGATTACTCGGAAATAGTCCATACCATTTTTCCAGTATATATTTTAGTCCATGCGCTGTCAGTATAGATAGTGGCAAGATAATTAGTACTACCGCACTTGGATTAAAGCCCGTAACGACAATTGTAAAGACGATTAATATTGAGGCGATAGAATTACGAGAAGCGAAAAAACCTTTTGTGGCAGAAAATAGCCCGATTAAAGCTAATGCTAGTATTGGTAAAGAAATAAGTGGCGATAGGAATACACTTTCTATTGTATTATGCCACGAAAATACAGGTGCGAATCCTTTCGCAATATTTCCTAAATACTCTCCCCCATGGAAATCCGTAGTAAATAGCAATCCTTTTATTGTTTCTGGATGATGAAAGATGCTAATACCTAGCACCGCGAAGCCACCGAGGATAATAACTGCCACGATAAATAATGGCAACTTTGGTAGATTTTTTAAGACAAATCTGAGATGCGGCTGTACCAGTACGAATACTACGCAAAAAACCGCAAAGTAAATCATAAATGGCGTAAATATAGACATGAGCATCGCAATTGCGAATACGAAACTATACATCGGCTTTGGCCGATTCTCACCCTGGATTTTTGAGCCGAGCCATAATAATAATGTCGGCCAGAATACGAGCATGATTAGCGAGGTTCCTGAGCCCGCAAGAAACAAAAATGGCGTAGATAATACTACAAGTGTAGATGCGAGTAAAGACACATTATTCTTAAACCAACGATTGAGCAGTAAAATCAAAAGAAAACCAAGCAGTAATCCAATAATTATACTAGGCAACTTAATCGCATAGGGTGTGAGACCAAAAACTAGGATTGAAAGTTTTTGCATTAATCTGTAAGGCAAATCTACTAAATCTCCATTTAGTATCCCCTCTTTTCCTAGCGCATACGAACTTGTTGTCGACTGCATCTCTGCTTCCGATATTCCTGCCTGGGCTATTATCGGCATCATGAATAACATCACGGTAAAAGCCACCCCCAACACCACATATCCTATCGCGAATCTATGGCGGTATAGCCACAGCTGCGAGATTACGATTTTCTTCACTTTCTAATTATAACACATATATTTTATTATTCGCTATGTTCTTTATCCAGCGACATAAATCGTGACTTTGCGCCATCAAAGTATAATTCTACTACACCTATTGCGCCATGTCGGTGTTTCCGAATTAGCAGCTCAGTGATATTAGTATCTTCTTCCTCTGGCTTCTTATAATAATCTGGTCGGTGTAAGAACATCACGAGGTCTGCATCTTGCTCAATGGAGCCCGACTCTCGTAAATCCGATAGCACTGGTCTCGGATCATCTCGCCCCGTCACGTTACGAGACAGCTGCGCCAATGCAATGACTGGTATTTCTAATTCCCTGGCTAGGATTTTTAGCCCGCGTGATATTTCCGTTACTTCCTGGACACGATTATCTTTATATCTCCCCGACCCACTCATGAGCTGGAGATAATCTATGATTACTATTCCAATATCGTGATCATGTACTGCTCGCCGAGCTTTATTCCGTAGCTCCATGATCGACATTGAGCTCGTGTCATCAATAAAAATTGGTATCTCGTCTATCTCGGCCAGTGCATCCCCAATTCGTGAAAATTCTTCATCCGAGAGATTCCCCGTCCGCATTTTCCAGTTATCCACGTCCGCAATGTCGGAAATTAATCGGTCCACGATTTCATTTTTTGCCATCTCCATTGAGAAGAATAGGACGCCCTTTTTGTTGATGTTTGCAATATTCACTGATAAATTTTGTGCAAAAGTCGTCTTACCCATAGCTGGCCTTGCTCCCACAATAATGAGATCGCCTTTTTGGAATCCTGCTGTTTTCTTATCTAGGTCATGGAATCCTGTCTTTAGCCCTCTCAGTGCGCCTTTATTTTTCTTGAGCTCAGCAATTCTTTCCATCGCATCCGCCAGTAGCTCATCCATTGGTGTATAATCGGTCTTTACCACTTTGTTAGAAACATCAAATAGTTCTTTCTCTGCTGAGCCAATCATTTCGTCTATCGGTATATCTTCCGCGTATGCTTCATCTATAATCGCCCCACCTGCGTGGATTAACTTCCGTCTTATGGATGCTTTCTCGATAATCTCCGCGTAAGCCTTTGCGTGTGATGCTGCTGGTACGAAATTCGAAAGTTCCGTGAGGTACGGTGCTCCACCTACACCTTTTAGCTGTTTCCGCGTTTTTAATTCGGTCGTAAGTGTCAACAAATCTATCGGCTGATGCCTGTCGTATAATTCCATCATCGCCGCAAAAATTTCTTGATGCCGTTTTTCATAAAAATCATCGGGTTTTAGCATTGTTAATATCTCTGCCATGCCCGCATCGGACAGCATCATTGCTCCAAGTAGCGATTTCTCCGCCACGGTATCTTGCGGTGGCACGCGACCACCCGAGACCTCATTATTATTCATTTATCCTCCTCACTGAAACGCACCTCCATGACGCACTGTCACAAAAAACTCCAAATCCACATCGTAAAAACATGTCCCCACCACATTCCAACATTTCTATCTTATATTTCTTTTTATTTCCCCCGCACCTAATACTATCTCGCCTACGCGAAAGGACTTCCGTCTTCATCTGCTACCTCCACTCTTCCCCCCATTATAGCAGATATTTTTTCCAAATTTTCATCAACCTTCGCGTTTTTTGGTTTTTCCCCTGGCTCCATTACAGTAATTTTTACACCACCACTCGCCGCCATCATCACGCGCATATTTCCTGGCTTTTCCAGTATCGTCTTGATGATTTTAGTCTTTGGAAAAATTTTCACTCCACTCGCATTTTCTTCATGTTCACTACGAGTTAATTGTATATAGATCACCTCATTTTCTTTTCGCACAGCGTTTAGGAAATCTTCCCAACGAAAAGCCCCCGCCGCCTGACTAGGTGCTTCAGCATTGTTGCTTGATTTTATTTCGGGAGCCATATCTGCCACATGGCCTGGCTCTTGAGACTTTCTTATAGTTTGACTTTGTTTCGTCTCCACTACTGGGCGGGTATCTGCTCTAGGCGTTATTGGCCTCTCGTTTTTTGCGAAATTAACCTTCGGTGCTTCTATATTTGTGTTTTGACTAGGATAGAGCGCTACCAGTAGCCTAGCTTCGGCGAATGGTTCCTTCACATCGGTAAGCTTGGTTAGGAGTGGCATATATTCTGGCCTAGGGTTGGTAATAATATGATCGATCATCTCCTCGGTTATCGTCTCGGCTTTTATTCCCGTGGATAGCAATTCTTTCAATTTTTCGGTAATTTTAGACGCGCTTCCTTCTGCATATTTCTCTAGTAACTCCTCAATCTTCTCGTCTTCTGGCAGCCCCATCGCCGAGATGACCATTTCTTTTGTGATTTTCTCCGCTGATAGAGTTGAGATTTGGTCTAGCAGCGAGAGCGAATCCCGATATGAGCCGCCTCCGCGCTTGACGATGAGCCTCAGCGCTTCATCTTCGATCTCTATTTTTTCCTTTTCGCAAACCGACCTGAGATGTGCTAGCATCGTCTCATTATCTGCGAGATGAAAAGTATATACTTGTGCCCTAGAGGTAATCGTCACAGGTACTTTATACGCATCCGTCGTCGCCATGATAAAAATCACATGTGCTGGCGGCTCCTCCAGAGTTTTTAATAGTGCGTTAAACGCTTCCTTAGTCAACATATGCACTTCGTCAATAATATAAATCTTATATTTTCCCTGACTCGGCGCTATCATTACTTTCTCGCGTAATTCTCGTATATTATCAATTCCACGGTTACTTGCGCCATCTATCTCAATTATGTCTACATAGTCATCTTCTAGTGAGTATTCAAATCCATTTACTGCGTGCGCAAAAATCCTCGCCACACTCGTCTTTCCCGTCCCTCTCGGCCCGATAAAAAGATACGCGTGCGAAATCTTGTCTGCTGTCAGACTTTTCTCTAGTACATCCGTCACTTGTGCCTGTCCTACCACCTCGCTTAGTTTCGTCGGTCGGTATTTCCGATATAATGCCTTCATCTTTTATATTATACTACTTTTTGCGTCATGGTGGAGAGTTTTACATCGAAGGTGCGGGGATGCATAGCCCTATCTAGGCGCAAAGCTCTAAAAGGGCTTGTAGTATTTAGCGTAGCGTGGTAGAATCGTATTAGAGATTGTTTTGTTTCTTCTGCGTCGTTGCAGAAGAAATTTTTTCGATCTCGATTAGACCGAAGAAGAGCTTTATTCTAAAAGTTGTCTTCATTGCCAACCTCCTTTCCCTCCGCGCTCATTCTAAAAATACATCCCCGCTGATAGAAAGGCTAGCACTAGTCGGCAAATAAATCAACCCAGAGAGCATTGAAAAGATGGCATAAGTGTTTCGCTATCTGTAAAAATGAACTATTCTCACACTCACCGCGAGGTGGAAAATTTCTAAAAATAATCTGTGGGGCCCCACGGGGACAACTAAGTGACCTGGCTGAGGTAATCGTAACGCATAACTGAAATGATAGAATACAATGTGCTATTTACTTGCGGTCCCGTATCCCCACGACTATTTTAGAATTTTTTCAGCCTCCTTATGGTTCGCTTAGAGAATAGTTCATTTTTCCAAAATCAGACCGCCACGCAACGGACCGAAAAGCCGTAGCCCTTGCTGCCACCATCCTGCGGGGCGAAGTGCGTGGGGTAGAAGAAGGCGAGGTCGTGCGCGCTCGTAGCGTTATAGCCCACAGAGGACCAAAAGTAGCCATTCGCGCCCCGATTGTATAGCGCACCATCACGCCAATAGTAGTTGCCAGGGCGATTGAAGTTCAAAGGATTCTGGAGTTGGCCAGAGTAGCTTTGATCTTGGTTGGTAGTAGGTAAGCCATAACTACCCATTAGCACGCTGAATGAATAGTTACCATCATTGGATGGAAGTCTCCAGCCTTTCGGGCAGATACTTGTAGTCACCTCGCCGGTTTTATCCTGGGGCTTATCATCCTTCGTCTGTGCTGTGGCAGCGGCCCAGTTATAAAGGACACCAATTCTTTCATAAGGTTTATTGGCATCGCAAGCAGCGCCAGTACCGCCGGAGGTATTAATGTCTGTGCCACCGATACAATTATCTTCATCTCGCTTAAAGGAACGAGTGCCGTCACTAGCATTGTCCGCCCAAGCGGTACCCGTTTCGGTCTGGGTGGCGTTGTCTGGGGTATAGCTAAACGTGTTGCCAGTAGAGAAGTCATAGGCTGTAATGCTGTTAATTGTTCCATCAGTCTCCGTGAACGGCAGATTGAGATTCTCACGCATCCAACAATGGCCATCGGCATATTTAGCTACTAGGTATGTTTTATTGTTTCTCGTATCTATGAGAGTATTCTTTGCTATGTCTGTGGTGGTGTAGGGAGAACCGATGACGATACTATCACAGATTTCTGGAGTCATGTCTTGCATTTGATAATAATCGCCAGATTTTTCTTTATTAAATGCCGCGAAAGCATCGGCGAAGGTATCATAACCTTTATTCCATATCGCATAAAGGAGTAGGTTGTTTGCAG
>JAFWHD010000020.1 GCA_017512085.1 Candidatus Saccharimonadota bacterium | reverse complement strand
GTGACCATTTCACTGGCTACACACTTACCATAGCAGGAAGTAATGATACTGGAAGATTAGTAGGTAGTAATGACTCTACCAAATATCTAAGTTCTATCACTACTCCACTCACAGAAGCCCAATTTAATACAGATGCTCATAATGACCAGTGGGGTTTCCTACCAGGCGCACTATATAATGCATCTACATCTACTACTATTAATAACACAGACTATCAACCATCACCTATTCATACTACACCTACTACTATGGATGTAACTAATAGCCCTACGGATAACGATGGTAATGATTATACATTAGCTCTAGCTTCTCGTATTAGTCCTAATATGTCCCTAGACTCTTATGGACAAACATTTGTCCTAGCAGCTACTGGGAATGGGTATGATTATCATATTGGCTATACTGATGATTTGGCGGATATACCAGATGACCAATATGATACAGGTGCTTCCAGCAATACTGTCCAGCTTTCATCTACGGTGCCTGTAAAGGCGGGCTATGTTTTCCGGGGTTGGTGTAGCGAAAAGACTACAAATGGTGGAGTCACTTGTCCAGGTACGACTTATCAGCCTGGGGATACTATTACGCTAGATGGTAGTAATGGAAATGATTATGATCTTCATACTATCTGGGATCCAGTCACCTTCGCCGAGGCTGGCGCTACGAATATGCAGAGCATGACCACCGCTATTTGTAATGCTGTCGCCATCGGCCAGGAGGCTACACTTAGTGACACTCGTGGTGGCTCATACAGGGTTGGTAAAATGAAAGACGGTAAATGCTGGATGCTAGACAACTTGGCACTTGGAGGTTCTAGCGAAATTGGCCTCACGCCAGATAATACCAATATTTCTGCTAATTACACCCTGCCAGCTACTAGGACAGATGGCTTTACCGTGTATAATGAACCTCGCATTAATATAGCCTACAATGCCACCGTCCCCCAGGGCGACGATCCTCTAAAACAACAGGCTCTAGCTGGTGATTGGAAAGTAGGTACATACTATAACTATTGTGCTGCTTCTGCGGGTAGCTATTGTCCAGCCGCAGGCGCGGCTGCTGGTCCAGTAGAGCAGGATATCTGTCCTAAGGGTTGGCGCGTGCCGTCTGCTGGTCCTGGTGGTGAATATCAAGTCATCTACGATGCCTATGGGAAAAATTACACAAATTTCCGTACCGCTCTCCATTTACCTCTCTCTGGCACCTACTACTCCGCCGAGGTATACACTCAGGGTAGCGGCGGCTACTGGTGGTCTAGTACATTTAATAATGGCAACAGTATGTACCACCTGTACTCCCTTACTTCGGGTATCAATCCACAGGCTGCTAGCCATCGGGACTACGGGTTCTCCGTGCGGTGCGTGGCTAAGTAGCCGGCAGGCGCTATGGAAAGAGATAGTATGAGTATATAAAGTTTTGAAAACTGGCCCTCGTATTGAGGGCTAGTTTAGGTTATGTTATGTTGAATCTCCTAGCTAGACCGAGAGTTTTAATTATTTCTTGGAGCGGAGGAATTTCGGGAGAGCGAGGCCGAAATTGATGGAGTTCTTCTGGAAGGAACGGATGGCGAAATAAATTGCGACAATGGAGGAAATGACAACTACGCCGATGCCAAGACAAAACTCGGGTGTGGTGATGGTGCCGAAACCGTTACGAAGGACGAGGGCGATGGGGGCGGTGAAGGGGAAGTAAGTGAGGAACTGAACGATGAAAGTAGGCTCGGTGGCCATGAATGATGACATGAAATAGAGTGGTAAAACCATGGCGATAATGGCTGGACCAATGAAAGAAGAGGCATCGCGTGCGGTAGAAACTAATGAACCAACAAATGTACAGACACCAGCGTAGAATACTGATGAGGCGATAAATAACAGAAGACTCAGGGTGATGGAAACGGGATCTACTACGATAATGTTTAGGAGACCGCTGACGAACTCATTATCGCGATTTGCAAAGATGAGAAGAAGGACTGGGATGACGATAGCGGCAATCTGGATGAGACCGAGGGTGAGGAGAGCGATGATTTTACCGATAATGAGATGCTTGGAAGAAATCGCAGTGAGAATCATCTCGCTGATGCGGTTTTCTTTTTCTTCTATGACGGTGAAGAGAAAACGATTACCGCAGAGAGTGACGAACATGAAGAACATAATACCGATGAAGAAAGGAATGATGGCGCGACCGAGGGCGTTTGCGTCGGAGCCGTCTTTGCTTAATTTATGGTCGGTGATTTCATAGTTACCAGAGAGGGCCAAAACGTCCTTAGCATCGGTCCTGGTGCTGGCATCTTTTAGTAAAATGGATTTCAAAATGCTGGCGTCGTTATTGAAGATTTCAAGACCTTCGGAAATGTGATAAAACTCGGTCTTTTTGCTATCGGCGAAGTCGGCGGGGATGTAGAAAAAGTAGGTGGCTTCGCCATTTTTGACTTTTCCAATGCCATCTTCTTTGCTTCCCTCGATGAGAAAAGGAACATCACTGGAGAGGACGCCAGATTCGTCAAGAATGGCAATCTTAGTATTGTTATCGTATTCTGGCTCTTTGACATTTCCATTGGATGAAATGAAGCTAATGAGGTAAATAGCGCCAATCATGATGGGGATGAGAAGCGTGGCGGCCCAGAAGGCGGGCTTCTTTAGCTGGCGCATGATTTCAAATTTGGTAACTTTAAATATATAACTACTCATTTTCTACTCCTCCATAAACATCAATAAAGATTTGATCTAGGCTCTTGCCGCCAAAAGTATTCCTGATGTCTTTTATTTTGCCATAGGCGCGGGCGACACCGTCTTTTAGGAGTAAGGCACGATTACAAAAACGCTCAACTTCGTCCATGTAGTGTGTAACCATGATGATGGAAGAGCCCTTCTCATGCATTTCTTCGATGATATTCATGAGTAATCGGCGATTTACTGGATCAAAACCTTTGGTGGGCTCATCCAGGATGAGAAGCTTTGGTTCGTTCATGATGGTGATGCCAAGCTGGACTTTTTGCTGCTGACCGCCGGAGAGTTTTTCAATCTTGGTGGTTTCTTTATCGGCGAGGCCTACACGTTTCAAATATTTGCGACTCCATTCTAGGGAATTTTTTACGCCTTTTAACATGGCAAAATAAAGCATATTGTCAATGACGGTTTCCTTGCGATAAAGGCCGCGCTCCTCGGGGAGGTAGCCGATGGTGACGCGTGAATTCTCGGGATTGTATTTTTCGCCATCAACTAATAATTCGCCACCCGTGGCTTCGTAGAGGCCGAGTAGGGCTCGGATAGTGGTGGTCTTGCCAGAGCCATTGGAACCGAGGAGACCGAAGATTTCTCCTTTTTCAACTGTGAATGACAAATCCTTTATCACGGTTTTATCATTAAACGTCATCTTGAAGTGATTAATTTCTACCATGTTTTTCATGATATATATTATAACATATGTTTAGGGGTGATATTATGTGATTGATTATGGGGGCGGGGTGATTTCGGGCGTCGAACGCGGGGCGATTTTGAGTGTAGTTGATTTTTTTGAGCGTGGTTGATTATATAGTGCGTCGATTTTGAGTGTGGTTGATTTCGGGGAAAAGTGAGGTAAGACGCAAAGAAATGTGGTATAATAGAGTAGGAATATTATATTTGATGTTATTTGTTAACCCGGGTGTATAGAGAAAAATACATCCAAAAACAATTAGAAAGGGAAATATGGAGATTGTGATTCCAATAGTTGCCGCTGTGGTCGGTATATTGGTGGGCGCAGGAGGAATTTTTGCGTATAACAAGAAAAATGAAAAGGGTGGAAAAGATAAGGCGGATGATCTAGTCCGGAAGGCAAAGCGAGAGGCGAGCGATATCGTGCTGTCGGCGAAAAAGGAAGCCGCATCTATTACGGAAAAGGGACAGGCGGAGGAAAATGAGCGACGGAAAGAGTGGCGAAAGACAGAGAATCGCCTGTCGGAGCGAGAGGGGACGCTGGACGCGAAGCTTGATCAGCTGGAGAAAAAGTCCGAGAAACTGAATAAAGAAGAGAGAGAAATAGAGGAACTGAAGAAAGAGATAAAAGACATCCGGACGAAACAACACGAGAAGCTAGAGAAAATAGCGGGACTCTCAAAGGAGGATGCGCGAGATAAGTTGATGAAGATGACGGAAAATGACATCAAGCAAGACCTCGTGAATCTAATTGTGAAAGAGCAAAAAGAATATGAGCATGGGGTAGATGAGACGGCGCAAGCGATGCTGCTTACGGCGATGGAACGGATGTCATCTGAGGTGACGGCGGATAGGACTGTGACAGCCCTGAAATTACCAGATGATGACATGAAGGGGCGGATTATTGGTAAGGAGGGGCGAAATATACAGGCACTTCAGCGAGCGACGGGGGTGGATATACTGGTAGATGATACGCCGGGGATGGTGGTGTTGTCTTCTTTTGATCCTATTAGGAGGCAGGTAGCGAGGTATGCTCTAGAGAGATTAATGAAAGATGGACGGATAAATCCAGCATCTATTGAGGAGTCGGTGGCGAAGGCGGAGAAGGAGATAGAACGAGAGGTAGTGAGAGCGGGCGAAGATGCGGCGAGAGAGGTGGGGGTAGTGGGGATACCGCGGGAGCTATTACATCTCATAGGGGAATTAAAATTCCGTACATCTTATGGGCAGAACGTGCTATTACATTCTATTGAGATGGCGCATGTGGCGGGGATGATAGCAGAAGAAATAGGGGCAGATGTAAGAGTGGCGAAGATAGCAGCCCTTATGCATGATATGGGCAAGGCGGTGACGCATAAGATAGAGGGGAAGCATGCGGATATTGGAGCGGAGCTGGCGAAGAAATATGGCATGCCAGAGCCAGTAGTGCATGCGATAGCGGCGCATCATAATGACATAGAGCCCACGACGCCTGAGGCAATCATTGTGAAAATTTGTGATGCGATAAGCTCGGCAAGACCTGGGGCGCGGAATATCTCGGCGGAGAATTTTGCAGAAAGAATGAGGGACCTAGAAAATATAGCGACGTCGTTCCCAGGAATAGATAAGGCTTATGCGATATCGGCGGGGCGAGAAATACGCGTAATCGTGGAGCCAAAGCAGATAGATGATTTGTCGGCAATGAAATTGGCACGAGATATTGCTAATAAGATAGAGGCGACGATGAGTTATCCGGGGGTGATAAAGGTGAATGTAATTCGTGAAACTCGTGCAATAGAATACGCAAAATAACTCGTTATTGTGGCGCTCTGCTGTGTTATGAACTGCGCTACTCCCTCATCGTACCATAAGTACGATTCGGTCCGTTGCTCGTTCATGCCTTGCAGAGCATCCACACTAACTTCGTTATTTACTATGTCCCTACTAGCACCCTATTTAGTAGTATCCACACTAACTTCGTTATTTACTGCATTCCTACTAACAACTTATTTTAGTGATATTTTTACTTTATATTATTTCAATTAAGGTTTGTTTATTTATGATTAATTCATTATTTGACATTTTGCAATATTTAATGTATTCTATATAGTTATAAAGATGAAAAGATTTGATAAATATGAGCCAGAGAGGTGCTGGGTGGGGGAACAGCACAAGATTGTTTATGCTACAAAAGAGGAAGCTGAGGCGGCAGCGAGAGTGGCGGAGTATGACCACCATATATCGGGTTTGACGGTATATAAGTGTGAATATGGTGACCATTGGCATATTGCTTCGTCGCATTAGGATGCGAAATTATAATACGATATTAGGACATGAAATCAGGGTGCGGTATTAGAGCGTGGTATTGGGGTGTGGTATTGACAAAAGCACTATAAAGTAGTATAATAGGACGTAGCTTTTTGATTTTGATGAGAAAACGAAAGGAGCACATTATGGTTTTTAGTTTTAGTACGGAAGATTTTAGCAAAAAGATGAAGGCTGAGGGTAACTGGAAGGTAGATATCAATCGTCTGATCAGAGATGCGAACAAAAGGACTTGCTTTCGTTCTACTCCGAAATATCGGAGAGATTGCCTGAACGGGAAGCGAATGCTGCTCAGCCAGGCGAGAAAAGTAGTTGAAAGCGGATTCATCAAGACGCGCTTGGATTATGAGGAGTTGGAACAGAGTTTCCATATGAACAGGGAACAGGTAGTTGAGGCTTTGAATACTTATTATGAATTGATGATTAAAGGGATGTTCGGCTACGGTAAATGCGTTTTCGAGAATATTGAGGAGGTGTTTTCTTCTCTCGTGACAGATGATGAGGTAGTTGATTATCATTGGAATGTGCTGGACGGTATCTTTGAGTCAAAGAGGCAGTATTATGCGATGAACCTGCTGGACGCGACGCATTTTGAACAGAAAGAGTGCTATTATTTCTGCTTGATAATGACGAAGTTGGCCGGAGGAGATTTCTTCGTTGGCGATGGCTTGGTCAGAGTGAAGTCGGGATTTGGCGGCGAACGGTATGTGCAGGCTGTGTATGATTTGAGTTGGTTTTTGGCCGGAAAGATTGTGGGGCTGTTGGATGCAAAGATAACACCGTCGAAGTTTTTTGGCAAGAAGAGAAATTGGCACGAATACAATAGGTTTTTGGAGGCCCCGGCTTACATTTTGAAGGTAATGGAAGCACGCGAAAAGATGCCCAGTGGAGTGACGACGAATGAGGATATAGAGGGATTGTTTGAAGAATGTGAAGCGACGAAGGAGATGCTGATTGACAAAGTAATTGGAAAGGGTGATTATCTGGACGTCAAGCTGCTGGAATGGGCGACGAAGGTGAAGGAAACATACGGTGATTACGCAAGAGTGCTTTAATGCTGCATGGCCAGATATATGAATGATGAGCTTGATAGTCCATTGAATGCATGCGACGAGAGAAATATGTGCTAGGACTAAAATAATTGAGAGCCCTCCAGATGGAGGGCTTTTTGTGAGGGGTATTGTGAGCTGGAATATTATGGGGGTGGGAGTTGAGCTAGATTATTGTAGAGAGTGAGGGTATTGCGGGGGATTTTACTGTGACTTATTTTGGGACTTTATTTTTTCTGTTTTATGTGATATAATATATGTTAGGTTTGGTCCGGTAGCTCAGCTGGCTGTACGAGGCGCTTGTCGCCGAGTAAAATCATGACAGCACGAGCCTCTGGCGCTGAATACGCATTGTAATTCAATGTAAGTAGATTATTAATTTGGTCCGGTAGCTCAGCTGGCTGTACGAGGCGCTTGTCGCCGAGTAAAATCATGACAGCACGAGCCTCTGGCGCTGAATACGCATTGTAATACGGTGTG
>JAFWHD010000019.1 GCA_017512085.1 Candidatus Saccharimonadota bacterium | reverse complement strand
TACTGCTCACTCTCGCCGCTAAGGCTAGGGTGTAATTTTCGCCAGTAGTGGGACTATTTGTTACATCTATCGTGGTAGGTGCAGTAGCAGTGGGGGAAGGTTGATAACTATTATTCATAATGCTGTATAACTTACTAGGTAAGAAACCCCACTGATCATTATGAGCATCTGTATTAAATTGTGATTCTGTAAGTGGAGTAGTAATAGCGCTTAGATATTTGGTAGAGTCATTACTACCTATTAATCTTCCAGTATCATTACTTCCTGCTATGGTTAATGTATAGCCAGTGAAATGATCACTAGTTACTGTAGCGGTCTGAGTAGTAGATTTACCAAAGGTAGGATTAGAGTTGTCTTTTAATATATTTAGATTTACATTACCTGTGAGTGAAATACTTATACTACTAGCGTAAGTATTACTTACTCCAAGAAATCCTAGAAAAAGAGATAATAGTATCGCCAGTCCACTAAAAGTACTAGTAGTAGCCGGGAACTCGCTATACGGCGGAGTAGAAATAATGTCTCGTTTATTTCTCCTCTTTTTACTACTAGTACTTTTACTAGACTGGCGGTTAATTTTACTTTTATCTCTCATCGCGAGGTCCTTTCGTATTATGTTGACACTTATTCTCGTGGTGAGATTATTCTATGATTTTGACAAAAATGACACCACAAGGGTGTTACAATTCAATAGTTCTTGGTTTTATCCAACGCAAACTAATGAACGCCTTGCGGTGTCATTTCTACGTTGGAAAAATATTATATTAAAATATCGAACTATTGAATTGTAACAACTCTAGTATAACAATTTCTATATAGCTTCGCAAGTCTTGAAATTTACAATAATTATGTCTTAATAATATGAACAATAAGTGGGAAAACTAGTGATAGTCTGCGAGGATTTCGCGGGCTTCGGCGATGGAATGAGTCTCCATGAGGCGAGCGCGGAGCTCGGCGGCGCCAGGGAAATTATTGATGTAAATCTTGTAAAAATGTTTTAGTGGTTCGTAGGAGTGGAATCTGTATTTCTCGTATAAATCTAAGTGTAATTTTAGGAGCTCCATGAGTTCATTTCTGGTCGGGGCGTGATCGGTGAAACAATAAGGATTAGCAAAAACACCGCGACCTATCATGAAACCGTCAATCTCAGGATATTCTCTGTGAAGTGCTAGGGCGTGAGCACGATCTGCGATATCGCCATTTATAATTAGCTTCGTGTCGGGAGAAATTTGACTACGGAGGGTGATAATGTTGGGAATGAGCTCATAGTGAGCGGGGACTTTGCTCATTTCTTTGCGAGTGCGAAGATGTATGGTGAGGGCGGTAGGATGTTCCTCGAGGAGAGTGGGGAGCCAAGTGTGATACTCGGTGAGGTCGCTCCAGCCGAGGCGAGTCTTGATGGAGACTGGTAAATCGGTAGAGGTTTTTACTTCGCGATAACATTTGATGGCAAGGTCGGGAGTTTTTATCATGGCGGCGCCACCGCCAGCTTTATTGACGTGCTTATCGGGACAGCCAAAGTTCAAATCTATGCCAGAGAAGCCAAGATTTTCTAAATCTCTAGCTATAATACTATAGTGTTCGGGATTGTTGCCCCAGATTTGAGCGATGATAGGTGAGTCGGTAGGGGAGATCTGGAGACGCTCCAATGCGTTCTCGCGGCCCTTCTCTGAAGCATAACTAGAAACGTTGGTAAATTCAGTAAAAAATAAATCGGGCCGACCTGCATGAGCAATAACCTCGCGAAAAGCCACATCTGTGACACCTTCCATAGGAGCGAGGATGAGAAAAGGGGGTTTTGACTGTTGCCAGATATTCATTTTTATATTATAACACGAAAATAAGCAGGAGATATAAGAATAGCCCCGTAAAGGGGCTAAATCTTATTGTGTGAGGTGCCAGGAGAGATCGTGCGAGTTAAACTCGAGCGTCATCTGCTCCCGACCGACGAGCACGTCGAAAATGTGAAGTGCCACACCGCCAGCAAAGCGAATCTTTGTGCGGAGAAGCTCGTTTATTTCGGTTTCGGGCTCGCCGTGTCGCCTAAAACTAAGTGGCTGACAAGGTGTCATCTCGTAACCGAACAGAGCCATAACTTCGACCTGTTCGTTTTTATTGTTTTTGTTAAAGTTTTTCATAACTAGCTCCTTTAAATTAGATTAATAGAAGCCATTTATGTGAGCCTGTTTTATTGGCTCCTAGCACAAGGCATAAATGACAATACCAAGTGCCTTAAACTTTTCTCACCATCAGGGACCGAAGTATAATGGGAGCTAAATAGATTATATCACAAAAATGATGATATAATAATATACATGGATGAGTTGAAAAAGAGGTTAGAGAGACTGACGGGAGATTTTTGTGGCGTCTATGAGAAGCTAGAAATTGCTGATAAAACGGAAAAAGTGACGGAGCTAGAAGCGAAAGTGGCCGAGCCAGAGATATGGAATGATGTAAAAAAAGCGACTGAGATGAATCAAGAATTAGCCAGATTACAAGAAGAAGTGCGACCGTGGGAATTATTAAAAACGCAGATAACCGATATGGGCGAGCTGATTGAGATGGCGGATGATGAAATGAAGGCGGAGGTAGAAGAGCAGATAGAAGCGATGGAGAATGAATATGAAAAGTTAAAAAAGGCATTAAGATTCCAAGGTCCGTACGATGATAGTGATGCCATTGTTAGGATTACTTCAGGGGCGGGAGGAACGGAAGCGATGGACTGGGCGGGGATGCTGGAACGGATGTATTTGAGATTTTTTGAGAAGAGTGGATGGAAAGTGACATGCCTAGAGCGGACGAGAGGGGAGGAAGCAGGGGTGAAAACGGCGGTATATGAGGTGGTGGGAGTACATGCTTATGGATATTTGAAATCTGAGCATGGAGTACATAGATTGGTGCGATTGTCGCCGTTTAATGCGGATCATCTCAGGCAGACGTCATTTGCGTTGGTGGAAATATTGCCAGTGATAAAAGCGGATACTGATGTAGTGATAGATGAAAAAGATTTGAGGATTGACGTGTATCATTCGGGCGGCCATGGCGGTCAGGGGGTGAATACGACGGATTCGGCGGTGAGGATTACGCATTTGCCGACTAATACGGTAGTGGCGATCCAGAATGAGCGATCGCAGCACCAGAACAAAGAAAAAGCGATGGAAATATTGAGGGGAAAATTAGTACAAATGCAACTAGAGCAGCATGCTTCGTCTCTGGCGGATCTCAGGGCTGGAGAGTCGGCGGGGTGGGGGCAACAGATACGAAATTATGTATTACAACCGTATAAACTAGTAAAAGATACGCGAACGGGGTATGAGTCAAAAGAGCCAGATAAAGTCCTGGATGGTGAAATCGAGGACTTTATCGATGCTTATTTAGGGTAAGTTCTACAATAGGCCAAAAAGTCCTCTTGGCTACCCTCCTCACCTGGGACGCCTCCAAAATCGGAAAAGTAAAGTTCAGTTCGGGACAAGTCCTGATGAGATACTGAACTTGACTTTTCCGGTGTTTTCCGGGAAAATGTCCCAGGTGGGGTGGTAGCCCAAGAGGAAACTATTTGACGCTTTCGTGTAGTTTGCGGAATTTGTCGGATTTGCTATCAAGAGTGGCAAAATCTTTTTCGCTGAGGGATTCCTCCATGCCGGATTTGATGTAATTTCTTAGGACGCCAGCGAGAACGAATGGTTTTACAAAGGTCTCATGAACCATTGACCAGAGGACTACACCACAGAATATTGATGAAATAATGGTGAGACCAGTGACGCTGGTGATCCATTCGGGAGCGTTGGCGTTGCTTTCTATGATGGCTTGACTTGCTTGACTAAAGGCATCTGGGAAATTCATAAAGATAAGATAGAAGATACCCGTAAATACTCCGCCGATGATGAGAAGTGAAAGGAAGCCCATACCAAATAC
>JAFWHD010000018.1 GCA_017512085.1 Candidatus Saccharimonadota bacterium | reverse complement strand
TTCGCTTCCGCTATCACTTGTCTCACCACCCAATCATTTCCCTCTACTCTCCGGATTTCTTCCCGAAATTGTTTTTCCGTTTCACCATCCTCACTACGTTCTATCCCACGTTTTTCCATTTCCTTATAAATCATCCCCCCGAAATAAACCTTCGGGTATCCTTTTTCCGTCAAATAATCCACCGCTACCGATTTTCCGCTTCCACTCATTCCCACGAATGCTATTATTTTTACATTTTCCATATCTTTAGTATATCATTATTCTGTCATATATTTTATTTTTACCTGTTTCAATTCTTCCAAATCCGTCTTAACATACCTCGTCTCCGCTACACATTCACGATATACGGACAGGGAATTACATACTTTCCCATCATACACAGGCTTTTCATCATACATATTCCACATCACCATTCGCATCTCAGGCATTATATTCGCATAAAGTTCCAATGTTTTTTCCGTTTCCTTCGCAAATTCTTTTTCCGTCGCTTCCGTATGTCTCCATTCCCTCCCCTGTAAGTTTTTCTCTACCATTTCCCGACTCGCCACTATCATCAGCATCGTACTTTTATATTTTTCTTCTGCTAACAATTTTATCAACATCCCCTCCATTTCTGGACTCACAAGTGCTAAATCCACTATTAAGTCGTAACCCATTTTAATTATCAACTGGATGACAAAAAACATCATCACCGTCACAAAATCGTCCGTCATTTTGCGTAAATTTTCTTTTCCATATTCCCGTACAATTTCCGAACAATGTGGATGGTAGGGAACGAACACTCTCCCCGCTATCAAAACGGGTTTCTTTTCTCTGCCTTGGAAATAATTCTCTGCTGCTGGCACCAATTGCGTCGTCTTTCCCGAGCCGGATATCCCCGTCACTCGTATCATTTCCTTTCCTCGCGTGCAATCTCTTACAATTTCCGCCACCACTTTTTCTACTATTCCCGCATATTCTTCTGGTTTTACTTGCCAATCCTGCCTTAGCTCAGAGGGCCAATTATTTCGCACATAGTCCAACAATTTTTTCAAGTCTTGATTTTGTTTTTCGCTCTCATTCCCCATTATCCCCTCCATATAATACTGTTATGGGTTTATTATTTTTTCTCACTTCTACTTTTTTTACATTTTTGAATTTACGATATTCCCCCTCCGCTTGTATTTCTATTTCACTTGGTTCAGGAAATTCCAACACATCACCATGCGTCATTTCTCCTGGTACTCTCACAAAAATACTCCTCATCATTAGTTTTACAAGCGGCCAAAATTTCACCGTCCTTTCAGTTTTGCTTCGAAATGATTTTGCTTTTGCCCAATCATCTTCCCCCTTCATCACACGAGCCATGCTACTTCCATTTATCGCTGCATAATCCGAAGTTTTTTTCGGTTGTATTTTTTTATTTAGCAAAAAACCTTCCGGCAAAAAATCTTTTTTCTTTCGGTGACAAAAATACCATTTCATCAAATATAAATATGAACCTACTTTTCGCCCCCAACTTGTTTTTAATCCTTTCCGCACTTTTTGCTCATCAAAAATCTCCACTGCCTCCGCTGTCATTCCTATCGTCACATAACACGAAGCATCACGAAATTTTTTTTCATCTACTATTATTTCCAACGGATACAATTGTTTTTCTTTTGCTCCTTTTGCTATTATTCCAACCTTTTCCCCACTCACATTTATTACATCACTTAGCTTCTTTGTTTTTAACGTTCGCGCCAAATCATTAAAATTCCCATACGGTAGTACTGCAATTTTTACATTCTTCCCCGCTTTGATCGCCCCATTCACCGCTATCGCCCCCGTCGCATCTCCTCCTGCCGCCACCACAATATCCTCATCTTTGAGTATTCTTGCCAATCTATCTGCATTATCATCTACATTAGTTGGCTCCACCTCATATTTCCCCACCATTACTCCACCCAAATCCCGCATCGGCGCCAACACTTCACGTCGAACTTTTTCATATTGTGACGATCGCTTATTATAAATTATCAAAATCCTCTGCATTCTCACTTCTCACTTTCTCCCACATCCGTCACATCCGTCCTCCTACTGGAACGGCTTAAAATCAGGTATTAGCCAACTCATCAACGCAAAAGCCACTACATAGAGTATTATACCAATTATAATCTCAAACATCCTCCGCTTCGCCTTCCTCGTCTGCGCCTCATCACCACCCGCCGTGAGATACTGTATCCCCACCACCGATATACCAATAACACTAAGTATCCCCACCCCGACAGTCATTATCTCTACCACAAGTGACAAAATACTTTTAACAGACGAGCCACTCCCATCATCACAACTACAACCATCTCCAAGAATAGCAGTACTCACACAGCCATTCTTTAATTGTTCTTCACTACACGCCGCAAAAGCATTATTAACTGACATCATTGGCATAAAAAACATCAAAGCCCCTACACCGACATTCATAACCTTTGTTAAAATCTTCTTCATACCCTCATTATACCATCTAGCGTAAATATTCGTGCAACTTCTTTGTTTCTTTATTTTTTCGTAATTTCGCAAGTGCCTTTGCTTCTATCTGTCGTATTCGTTCCCTAGTCACATCAAATTCGCTTCCCACTTCCTCTAGTGTATGCGGTCGTCCTCCACCGATTCCAAATCTCAGTTTTATAATCTTCTGCTCTCTATCCGTAAGTGTAGAAATAATCTCCGACAATTGTTCCTTTAGAATCTGATTTGCCGCCGACTCCTCAGGCGAATCGCGTTCTTCATCCTCCACGAAATCACCCAGCACCGAATCCTCATCATCACCCTCACGCCCCACTGATGCATCGAGTGATGCTATGTCCTGCTTAATTCGCATCACATAGTCCACCTTATCCGGCTCCATATCCAGAGCCTCCGCAATTTCTTCATTCGTCGGCTCACGATTTAGCTCCGCAGTCAATTTCCGCGTCGTTCGTAATACCTTATTTATCGTTTCCACCATATGTACAGGAATTCGTATCGTTCGTGCCTGGTCGGCTATCGCCCGTGTAATAGCCTGCCTCACCCACCAAGTCGCATAAGTTGAAAATTTAAATCCTTTTTCTGGATCAAATTTTTCCACCGCTCGCATCAGCCCCGTATTCCCCTCTTGTATCAAATCCAAAAAATCTAGCCCCCGCCCCACATAACGCTTCGCAATGGAAACCACGAGTCGCATATTTGACTCTACCATCTTATCCTTGGCTTTTTTGTTTCCTTTTACTATCTTATTGGCCAGTTCCGATTCCTCCTCAGGCGAAAGCAATGGTATCTTCCCTATCTCTCGCAGATACATCCTCACCGAATCATCCGCAAAAGCATCAACATTCTCTGCCGTAATTGCGAGATCCTCGTCGGTCAATTCCTCTTCATTTTCTAATTCGTCACTCCGTGGCTCATCAAAATCGAAATCTTTCGCGCCTATAAAAATATCGTCACTTTTATCATCCATTGCTCCTCATTATATCCCATTCCCCTACATTCTGCAAGGGTTGATTCTAAAACTTAATTCCTTTTAAACCCAAAATCTCAAAAATCGTGAAAATTTTTTATCATGCAAGAGTAGATTATAAAAAATAGCAAATAAGTTATCAAGAAATGAATTATTCTCTAAGCGAACTATATTTAACTAAAAGACTAAAAAGACTATCACTCTATCTGGGACAATTTCCCGAAAAACACTGGAAAAGTCAAGTTCACTATTATATCAGGGTTTACCCAGAGCTGAACTTTACTTTTCCAGTTTTGGAGGCGTCCCAGATGGGGTGATAGTCCGATTACAGACACCTATTAGTTTTATTTATCTACCACTTCACCTTCAATCGGTTCATCTGGTTTTTTATCATCAGCCGCCGATTCGGTATCAGCCGATGTTTTGCTCTCCGCCTGATACATCTTCGCTCCAATCGGCATTATTTTATCCGAAAGTTCTTTTACTGCCGTCTCGTACTTTTCTTTATCTGCCGATTCGTCATTTAGCACTTTCTTCGCTTCTTCTACTGCCGACTTGATTGTTTCCTTATCCTCATCACTAATTTTATCTTTAAACTCATCTGGCATCTTTTCTGCCTGATAAATCGTGTTTTCTAGTCTGTTCTTCGCATCCACTGCATCACGCTTTTTCTTGTCTTCCTCCGCGTGAGCCTCAGCTTCTCGTTGTGCTTTCTCAATATCTTCCTTACTCATGTTGCCAGAATTTTGAATCGTAATAGACTGTTCTTTACCAGTCCCCTTATCCTTCGCAGTCACATTGAGAATACCATTCGCATCCAGCGAGAAAGTCACCTCAATCTGTGGCACTCCTCGTGGTGCTGGTGCAATACCATCCAGAATAAATCTACCTAGCGACTTATCATCCTTCGCAAATTCCCGCTCACCCTGCAATACATGTATTTCTACCTGTGGCTGATTATCACTCGCGGTTGAGAAAACCTCCGATTTTGATGTTGGGATCGTCGTATTCCTCTCAATAAGAGGAGTCCTCACTCCACCCATCGTCTCAATTCCGAGCGTCAATGGCGTCACATCTAGGAGCAATACATCCTTTACATCGCCCTGGAGCACACCACCTTGGATTGCCGCGCCTACCGCCACGACCTCATCTGGATTTACTCCCTGCATCGGATCCTTACCAAATATTGACTTCACCTTCTCTACCACCGCCGGCATTCTCGTCATCCCACCGACCAGCACGATTTCATTAATATCTTTTGTGGTAAGCTTCGCATCCTTCAAAGCTTTCTCTACTGGCTCCGCTAGACGGTCAATATACTTTGATACTAATTCTTCTAGCTTTGCCCGCGTCAAAGTATACTCAAAATGTTTTGGTCCATCTGCATCTGCCGATAAGAATGGCAAATTAATATCCACCGACGTAGAAGACGAAAGTTCCTTCTTTGCTTTCTCCGCCTCATCCTTCACTCGCTGCATTGCCGCCGGATCTTTCTTAATATCAATTCCCGATTCTTTCTTAAATTCATCAACCAAGAAATTTACGATCTCATTGTCAAAATCCTCACCTCCAAGGTGCGTATCTCCATTCGTCGAAAGCACCTCAAACACTCCGTCGCCAAGTTGTAATACCGACACATCAAAAGTACCACC